>JAHQWA010000220.1 GCA_019634045.1 Saprospiraceae bacterium | reverse complement strand
GGAGGGGAGGCTAGACAAAGGAGCCATAGACAAAAGGTGGAAAGACAGGTGGCTAGTGGGATCGAGATGAGTTTGACGGTGTCTTCGTTCATGATGTATCGGGTTTCTCCAATAGAGATGTGAAAATGGTGGACTTGGGTGTTTTAGAACTAACTCAAGTCAAAATATTTTGCTGTTTAAAAGGCCTGAGCACAGATAAGTTTATCTTGTTCAGCTCGCCCATATTCTAGATCTACTTAATTTGTCGGCCTCCCTTTTATCTCCTTTGCCTCAATTTGTGTACATTTGAAACAGCTCCTCTACATATTCTCTGAACGAAAACCGTAGGTCTTAAGCATGGTACCCAAAATACTCGTGGTTGATGATGAGCCCCAGTTTGAACGACTTGTTTTACAGCGATTTCGCAGACAGTTGAGGGCTGGCGCTTTTGAATTTGTCTTTGCCAACAATGGCAAGACTGCTCTACAGGTACTGGCTGAGCAGCCAGATATCCAGGCAGTGCTCAGTGATATCAATATGCCGGAGATGGATGGACTGGAATTGATCACCACGATCCATGCTCAATATCCGCTGTTAAGGGTAGTGATCGTGTCTGCTTATGGAGACATGGACAATATTCGACAGGCCATGAATCAGGGCGCTTTCGATTTTGTCACCAAGCCCATCGATTTTGGCAACCTTGAGACGACTATCCAAAAGACATTGCGGGAGGTGGAAGTCGTGCAAAAAGCCAAAGAGGCAGAGACCTTGGCACTCAAAAATGAACAACTCCTAGAGCTCGACCACTTGAAGTCAGAGCTTTTTACCAATATCGCACACGAATTTCGTACTCCACTCACCGTCATTCTTGGCATGGCCGAACAGATCAAGACGGCTCCGGAGGATTGGTTGGATAAAGGCGTGAGTATGATTCGGCGGAACGGGGGACAATTATTGCATCTCGTTAATGAACTCCTAGAGTTGCGACAGTTGGAGGCTGGTAAGCTTAAGCTAAATGCTATCCACAGCAATGTAATTCCTTATATTAAGTATATCGCTGAATCCTTTCGTCCCACCATGGAAAGCAAGGATTTGCTGCTACATCTGTTGATGGGTAGAGAGAAATTGCCGATGGACTATGATCCAGAGCGTCTGCTGACCATACTTTCTAATTTGCTCTCTAATGCCATTAAGTATACACCCTCCGGTGGACATATTTATTTGCAAGCGGATCAAGCTACGGAAAGTAAGGTGGAAGGGGAGGTTCCCAAGGCCTACCTTAAGCTGAGCGTCAAGGATAGTGGTATTGGTATTGCTGAGAAGGACTTGCCTAATCTCTTTGATCGCTATTTTCAGGCGGATATCGGAACGGAAGCCCTGGAGCGTTTGGGTAGTGGCCAGCTGGATCGCACTGGGGTAGGTTTGTCTTTTGTAGCCCAGTTGACTCAGTTGATGGGGGGAGTGATCGAGGCGGATAGCAAGTTGGGGGAAGGTTCGATATTTACGCTTTGGTTGCCGATTAAGCAGGAAACGGAGCAAGGGGAAGTTAAGGCCAGTACCAAAGATTTAGTAAAAGAAATAGCCTCTTTCTCTTCGTTGGATTCGGTGGAATCCCTGTTGGTGGAAAGTACCGAATCTGCTGGGAATAAACCTTTGTTATTGCTGGTGGAAGACAATGCGGATATCCGAGAATACCTTATCTCGATCTTATCCAAGGACTACCAATTGCAGGTAGCCAAGGATGGGGAACAAGGCATTGAAATGGCTTTGGCGCAGATTCCAGATGCCATCATAAGTGATGTGATGATGCCGAAAAAAGATGGTTTGGCATTGTGCGATAGCTTGAAAAATGACCCTAGGACGAGCCATATTCCCATTATACTACTTACCGCTAAGGCAGACGACATTTCGCGGATGGAGGGCTTAAAAAGAGGAGCGGACGCCTACCTCAGTAAACCTTTTAAAGCGGATGAATTACAGGTCCGTTTGGAGCAACAATTGTCCTTGCGTAAACGGCTGCAAGAATATTTCTCCAGCAAAATGCTGGATCGCAATAACTCAGCTCCTGCTCAGGCCGATAATCCTTTGTTTTCCAACCTGGAGGACAGCTTTATTTCGAGTTTTCATCAGAGTTTAGAGGAAAATATCGAGGATGAGAACTTTGGAATCACGGAGATGTGCAAGGCCATGGCGATGAGCCGGGCTCAACTACACCGAAAGATCAAGGCCTTGACTGGCTTATCTACCTCCCATTATATGCGGGCCATTAGACTTCATAAGGCTCGCCAATTGCTAGAAAAAACCGACCTGAATATTTCTGAGGTGTCCTATCGGGTGGGCTTCAAGGATCCAAAGTACTTTTCTCGGACGTATTCTGAAGTCTTTGGTTTTGCTCCGACAGAGACTCCTAAGTTGTAAAGAAGAGCTGGTAAAATTTCTGTAAGAGAGACAATAATCCACCTTTTTGAAACAATAGTGAGCCTGCTTACCACCCCATCGATGTATCTTCGAAGAACGAATTAACCTATTTCAAGAATCAAGAAGTTGCGTATGAAGGGATATGTTTACCTAATCGTATTGATGCTGGCAGGGATGATTTTTCTGCCATTATTGGGACAACAAGTTTCTGGAAAGATAGACCAGCTGGAAGCAAAACTGCCGCAGGTTGAAGGTATGGAAAAGGTGAATGTCTTGATGCAATTGGCCAGTGAGTCTCGAATTTCTTCCGCAAAGAATGCCAAAGAGTACGGCCAAGAGGCGCGAAAGTTGAGTGAAAAGATTGACTTTTCCTTGGGAGTAATGAATAGCAATTATCTACTAGGGGAATTAGAGAAAGAAGAACGGCACTATAAGCGAGCCGCCAATCGCCTGGAGGAAAGTGTAGCCGCTGCTCGTAAAATGAAAGATGTAGATGGCCTGTTGCGTAGTTTAATCTTGCTCAAGAAAGTCTATATCTTAGATAAACGTCAACGAAGATGGGTTGAGACCGAAAAGGAAATCCAAGATATCCAGCAGCGCGTAAATCTAGATGAGAAGACAGAATTGCTAGCAGACCTAGAGCAAGATTATGACAAGAAAGTTCGGGAACTTTCGGTTACTCGTGGACAACGCAGCCGCCTAGCCCGGGAAAAGGCCGAAGTAGAAGATGAATTGGCGGAAACGACGGAAGAAAAGCTACGGCAAGAAGCCGAACTCGCTTTGCTCGCTCAAGAAAAGGCCGAATTGGAGTTGGCCACCTCTCAACTAGAAAAGGAAGCGGCAATGGCCGCTTTAGATGTAGTAGAAAAAGAAAATGCGCTTCTACAATCCAAGGCCAAGTTAAAGCGCCAGCAGTTTTGGCAAGTGGTTTTGGGCTTAGGCCTACTATCCTCCCTAGCCATCATTTTTCTATTGATGCGGTATCAACGCTTGAAGAAACAAAATGCAGAAGAAAGACTGCAAACTCAGCGCCAATTGCTTATGCAGGAAAAAATGGCCACGTTGGGGCAGTTGACCGCAGGCATTGCGCACGAGATCAAGAATCCACTCAATTTTGTCAATAACTTCGCTGAGGGTTCGCTAGAACTGAGTGAAGAATTGGTAGAGACGCTTGCGCAAGAAAAGGACAATATCGATAATGAAAACTATGACTTAAGCCTTGAAATTGTGCAAGATCTCAAAACTAATGCTAGTGATATCCTTGAAAATGGTAAACGAGCGGATCGCATCGTACATAGCATGATGGAACATGCTCGCGGAGGGGATGGGCAGCCACAAGTCACGGAGGTCAATACCTTAGTAGAAGATAACCTCAATCTAGCCTATCATGGCTATCGTGCCAATTCCCCTTCCTTCCAGTTGGAAATGGTCACAGACTTAGACGAAAACCTACCTTCCATTACCCTGGTTCCGCAGGATTTAAGCAGAGTATTACTCAATATTATCAATAATGCCTGTTACGCCCTGAATGAAAAACAGCAGGAGAAGATTGAAGGCTATCGATCAAAATTAACGATCAAAACGGCTAAAGAGGGAGAAGAATTGGTGATCCGTGTCACGGATAATGGCCCTGGCATACCGGAAGATATTCGTAGTAAGATCTTCAATCACTTCTTTACCACCAAACCTACTGGAGATGGGAATGCTGGCCTAGGCCTGTCTATTTGCTATGAGATTGTGGTGCAAAACCTAGGCGGAAAACTAGAAGTAGAAAGTGAAGAAGGAGTCTTTACAACCTTTATCATTCGCTTACCTTATAGCACAAGTAAGAAAGTCCTCGGGAGTGCAGCTTAAGCGGGGGTGGGCTAAATGTCCCAACCATACTTCTCCCAGTCCTCAGCATAGTCAATGTCAGAGAGCGTTGGGAGTAAATAAAAGCTAGCTCCCATTGCTTTCATTTTTTCTAGGCTCAAGGCGGCCACTTGCTCTGTGCTCCAAGGTATATCTTCAAATACACTAGGACTAAATGCTTTCATTCCTAACAAGTAATAACCTCCATCCAAGGCAGGCCCCATTACAAAATCATGTGTTTCCAAGGCCTCAAATGCCTCCTGGATGATAGCTGGGGTAAGGCTGGCACAATCACTACCAATGATCAACGCCTTAGCGTGCTGTTCAAATGCTTTTTGGAACCCACTTGCCATCTTGCCACCTAAGTCTCCCTCCGTTTGTAGGAATTTCTCAAAGAATTCATTGGGCCAGTCATCTTCAGTATCTATAAAATGGGAATAGAAGACTAGCCGATCTGCATCTATTTGTTCCACAATCTGCCGGGTATGCTGCAAGAGCGCCATATAGATAGCTAAAGCCTTTTGGTCACCTAGCGTTTGAGCTAAGCGGGTTTTGACTTTTCCCAGTTCGGGATTTCTAACAAAAATTATCAGGGCTCTTTCTGCTGTCATATTATTCTTACTTTGCTTGCTTGCTTTCGTATTGAAACAACCAGATATTGATTTTTTTGATCTATATTTACTGCACAACCTAACTGTTTCACTCCCTACGAAACAAAAACCTTCTTTCTTCAAATAGGTTATAGTAGATGCTCTAGATTAGCTAAGGGCAAATGTAAGCGCGAAGATGGGAATTGAATTGTCTGCTGGCTAATATTGAGACTGTTTTTTACGCAAGTTTTTCGACTTACAGGGCACGAATGTTAAGTGAACATGCATGACTGCAATTGAAGACAATTCAATACATTAAAAATTAGGCCTTTAACCTTGACTTTTCCATAGGTTCTTCCGACTGCTTGGGATTGAATTTTTTAAAGGCTCCTTCAGAATTGCTCTGACTGTTATAAGAATTTTAACCGCTAAGCGTAGCCGATGGTAGTTGTCGTTCATCTACCTCAGCGGTATTTTATGACTAGCAAATACCCATTCAAATTAATTGTCCAAACATCAGATACGATGCTTAACAGGCTTATCCTAAAGCAATCTATCCACTGTCGTTCTAACATAGTTATTTTGCTAATTGCGGGGATTTTCTTTCTCTCTCCCATTTCCCTATTAGCCCAAACTTATGAAGAGACCATAGATAGCTTACTTGTTGTACTTAAAGAAACCCATGATCCACAGCGAAAAGTGGATCGGTTAAATGAGATTAGTTACGCTTATCGCAGGGTTTCAGTGAATAAGATGATCGATTTTGCCCACCAGGCAAGGGCGCTTGCACTGCAAAACGGGTATAGGGCCGGTTTAGCTGTTGCCTATAAGAATATGGGGAACGGTCACTACAAAGCGGGATCGCCCCCGGATACCACCAATACGTATTATACGAAGGCATTGTATGCCGCTAAACAGGTGGGAGATCACTATACGCATGCCGCTAGTTTGAACAATCTGGGCTTACTCGCTAATACGCATGGGAGCTATAAGATTGGAGCCCAATACTTGCAGAAGGCTTTGATCGTTTTTGATGAGCAAGTCAAGGACCCAAACAAGATTGGTCTTCGGTGTTTGATTTTAGCTAACTTAGGTAACAGTTATTTTGAACTGGGAGACTTTGAGCGCTCTTTCGATTTTCAGTCCCAATCCATCGAGCTAGCAAGAAAAAGTCAGATCCGATTTATCCCCGCTCAATATTTAGATGACTTAGCGCGATCAGCTGCCAGCATGGAAAAATATACATTGGCGGAGCAATACTATAAGGAATCATTAAGCTTGCAGACTGAAATTGGCGATTTCCAATCCAGTATACACACCTACCTACATTTCATGGAAATGAAGATGGCCCAAAAAGATTATACGGCAGCAGCAGCTCTCGGCCGCCAATCTGTTGAGATTGCCATCGAAAGAGAATTTCCCATACTAGTAGCAGATGGGTTGAACAAATTGTCGGAACTGGCTCGGATGCAGGCTGAGGTAGATAAGGCGGTTATGTTGGCGGATAGTGCCTTGCGTGTGTCTCGAAGCATTTTTAATATTAGACATGAAAGAACCGCGTCTTACAATCTAGCCCAAGCATTGGCCTTGAAGAAAGACTATTCGAATGCTTTTACTCAATTGCTACATCATCAGCGGCTTAATGATAGTATCATTCGAGAGGATGAAAAGGCCATTACAATGGAAGTACAAGCCCAATACCGAAATCGTCTTTTTGAACAGAAAGTTGGGATCTTAGAGGCAAAGCAAAAGGCGCAGCGTAAAAATATTGAACTCCTGATCGGCCTGATTGTAATGACTATAATTTTGTTAGGCGTGATTACCACGAACCTATTGAAGCGCAATCGGGTTAATCGAATCATACAAGACAAGAATGCAGTGCTTGAAAAGTACATCGCTTATAATCTCCAGTTGGAAAACTTTGCCTATATCGCTTCGCATGACCTCAAGAGTCCCCTACGGAACGTAGTTAGTTTTAGTCAATTATTGGCTCGTCGGTTGAAGGATAAGATCACTAGCGAAGAAAAGGATTACCTGAATTTTATCATTTCAGGCACTAAAGAAATGTCCTCCTTGATCGATGATTTACTCAATTATTCACTGGTTCAGCGGGAGAAGCTAAACGTGGAGAAAATTGCTGTAAAAGAACTATTACAGCGAGTAGTAGACCGAAACCAACCCTTAATTGAAGAGGCTGAAGCAGCGGTAGAGATCCAAGCACCTGCCACCGAAATTCGAGGGGATGCGATCAAGTTGAATCAGTTACTGGAAAACCTGTTTACCAATGCCTTGAAATTCCACCAGGCGGACGAAAAACCCAAGGTGCAGATCAAGTTTGAAGAAAGAGAAAAGGAATATTTCTTTGAAGTGAAAGACCATGGCATAGGGATTGATCCCCAATATTTTGAGAAGGTATTTATGATCTTTAAGCGTCTTCACACCAAGAAGGAATACGAAGGCACCGGAATTGGTTTAGCGATCTGTAAGAAAATAGTTGAGCAGCACGGTGGGCGGATCTGGTTAGAGTCCCAATTGGGAGAAGGTACCAGCTTTTTCTTTACCCTACCAAAAGAGGTTCAAACGGAGGCAAATTAGCAAGGGTAAATCCGTACTTTTGCGAGGATCAATGACAGGAATGTGAAGGATACCTATCGACACAAAGGTTTACGTCGGAAATTAATCGAAAGTATTCGTGAAAAAGGGATTCGCGATGAAGCTGTTTTGGAAGCCATGCTACAATTGCCGCGGCACTTTTTCATGGACAAGGCCTTTGAAGAGCTAGCCTATCAGGATAAAGCCTTCCCGATTGGCAATGATCAAACCATCTCGCAACCCTTAACAGTGGCTATTCAGACTAGTCTTCTTGAGGTGAATCCAAGGGAGAAAATTCTTGAGGTGGGTACTGGATCTGGGTACCAAGCAGCCCTGCTCGGGATGCTTGGAGCAAGGGTTTATACTTTGGAACGGCACCGCCCCTTGCATTTGCAGGCTCAACAACTATTGCGACAATTGAAATTGGGCAACATTAGATGTTTTCATCGTGATGGCTTTAAGGGCTTGCCTGAATTTGCACCCTTTGACAAGATCATAGTCACCGCGGGAGCGGAAGAAGTACCGGAAAAATTAAGTCGCCAGCTGAAAATAGGAGGGAAGATGGTGATTCCTGTGGGGAAGAAAGTCCAAGAAATGCTAGTCGTTACTCGGACAGCTGAGCAGGAATTTGAACAGCTTAAAAAAGGGAGTTTCAGGTTTGTTCCCTTCCTGAAGGGATTAAAGTAAACAATCGGTACAAACACAAGATACTGCTGATAATTGTACAGCAGCATCTTATGTTTGCATCCTCAGGGCTAATTAACGCGCCTTCCGGTCGCTCGACGATTCTTCACATCTACTTTGCGAATCTTCTTCAAGTCCACCATTAGGGCAGCATAGGCACTTTCGGACTCTACGCGATATTTGCGCCCATCATAAGTTACCGTACCGCCTCTGCGCTGCCATTGCGAAGCCAAGAGGACATAGCGTTCTCCTGCTCTAGGACTAGGTCCAAAGACCAGATATTTACTATCGCTGCTGGCCTCAAATCCAACGGCAAAACGGTTGTCTTTGGGCTGAAACAATAGCACACCTGGTGTACCCTTACGAATGATCACCTGATCAATATTGCGCCCATCGACCACCTTAATCTCCCCTCCAATGATCTCCGAACGTCCGCCGGTAGCTTCCCGGCGCAGGACAATGTCTCTAGAGACATAGAACTGAATGCGCTTCAGTTCACCGTCGGTCCAGTCGTACTGATCCTGTAGTCTTTGCGTGAAGGGGGTCAAAGTCGGGCCACAGGCAGTGAGGAAACTCATGCCCAGTGCTAGTAAACCTAATAATTTTGCGTTTTTCATATTTGTAGATTGTTAAGTGTATAAGTTTGGACTGAAAAATAAGGACATAGTTTATTCGAAGACAAGTGATTAAGACAATTTAACAAGAATTGGCTCCATTTAACAGCTTCTTTGAATTTAGAGAAGCTTGGAAAAGACTGTGCTCGTCCACGCTTTTTGTCTTTAGCATCAATGTTAAAAAGGTAGAGAAGAAGAGATTAGAATTTAATTAATATTTCCTGAAAAAATGGGAAACATTCTAGATATAGCCTCGTAATAGCAGTTAGAGAAATCACATAAAGCGTTCATTTGTCCAATCTAAAGATATGCTCCCCCCTTTGCTAAAGACGAGATTTAGACACTAATTTCAGTGGTCTATTTCAACTTGCCATAGTAAAATATCACAAGCCTTTTTGGAATAACTATAACGAAAAATTAGCACTTGCTCCATACGGTACAATGGAGACAAATGCAGTATTTAAATTCAATAGACTTATTGGCCTTGGAGCGAATAGGCTATTCGCCATATGGCCTAAGCAAGACTACTTAGACGTTCTATACCAAAAACATGACCTTATAGGGAGTTGTTGTGAAGTGAAGTTTGAAACCTAAACGGTCTGTTTTACAAGACTATAATACCTACACCATCTTGAAATGCTCACATGGAGTGTTTCAAAACTACTTTCTGTACTTCATTTCTCAACACCCAAGCACATAAAATAATAATGGACTGAGATCTACTCTGTGACGGAGTGGACCTATGAGAGGACTATGTCCAGTGGCAAAGATCACTACATGCTAAATGCAAGAAACAATGATCTTTAATTAACTACACTAAATGTTGTTTACAATGTCAAAAACAAACACAATCTTACTAAGCTTGATTATGGTTTGCCTTTGTTTTTCTGTTGGTCTGCAGGGACAGATTGGATATCTAAATCCCAATCTAAAAGAGCTACCTCTCGTCATTTCATGGAATGGAGATGGTATCAAGATCAGCGCTACCGGAGCGTATTCCAAAACGACTCAATTCTTGCAAGTAAATCCTTCGCGTTACCTGGAACAAACGGGAAGTAATGACGTTCGAGTTCTCCCAGGAGCAGGCAATACGCCTGTTATCATAGATCTTTCCAACTTCTTTCAAAAGGTGGAGCCGACTGCTGATGCTAGCAACAGCGTTGTGGATGATCACCGTCCAAGAATCGAATTGGAAATGCCTAAGTTAACGTTGTCAAATTATAACGAACCCAACAGCTTTATCTTGGACCTAAGAGGGTTCTTGGCAGGGGATGGTTATTCTCAGCAGCTTTTCTTGTTCCGTGGCTTAGATGTCTTTTTCGTGGCTACCGATAACTGCGCAAATCTGGCAGCCAATGCAAATCGCGTTTTAGTCAACGTAGGACATTGTGATGTAAAGCACGTAATCTTAAAGGGAGGTCTACTTAGTTTGAATGATGTAGACCAGAAGATTCCGGATTTGTGTCGCAAGTACAATGAGCGCTACTACTCACAAAGTGATGGAGATGCCTTTGTTTGCCTAGAAGACTGTAAAGATGATGATCCTCTAGCACTTCAGAATCAGAATCACGTCAGAGGATTGGTGACCAAGTATAACATCACCGATTTTGATGATCATCCCATCTCATTTCTAGATGATATTATCCTTACTAAAAAGGGAGTGGGCTTAAATCTAAAAGCAAAGCCACTAAAGGCTAGTAAGAATAACAAACGGAAAAAGAGCAAGAAAACAGTTTATGATGCCTATGATCATTACAAGTTTTTCCCCTGGTATGAATTCATCAACCTCTCCTTTACCAAATACATGGACGAAAACAGATTGCTTATAGAAGACGCTTACAATAATAGCTACATTTTCAACTCTAGAGTACACTTCAGTAATGTGGAACTCATCCAGTTCTTTAATGAACTGAAAGCATTGATCTCTGAGCAGGTAAAATAAACAATACCAATAGAATAGCTTTAGATAAAAGCGACCGATTTCAACTCAAAGCTTGGATCACCTCTGGATCCAATACATCAATGCACTTGATTCCATAAACAGGAGGTGTAGCTGGATCTCCACCAAAGTTGCCAGTCACTTGGTGGAGATCCCTTATGGGAAAACTAATGAAGGGAAAGCAAAATGAATTGACTAGCCGTCAATTTCTACAGCCTGCCTACGGATTAAGAGAGTGATCCCTATATACCCTCCGTAACTCCCTTTAAAATGGAAGTTTATACACAATTTTTGAAACTGAACCGACTTTTTGTTGTCTGGTTCGTCATAGTCGTCGCAGCAAGCCCCGGAATAGCACAACAGGTATTAGAAGGTGTAGTAATGGACCCCAGTCGAGATATTCCTGTTGAAGGGGCTAGTGTAGAAATTAAGGGACAGTCTCGAGCTACCTTTTCTGGAGCAGATGGCTCCTTTAGCCTGCCTGTAGATTTGCCCCTACCCGTAAAATTAATCGTCACTTACGTAGGGTACGAATTGAGAGAAATAACCATTGATAGATTAACAGATAACCTATTAGTCTCAATGGTTCCAGGTATCACCATCGGACAAGAAGTGGTAGTGACGGTTTCTCGGAAACGAGAAAAAATGCAGGAGGCACCTTCTGCGGTAGACCTCATAGAGCAACCTGAGCTCTTGGCTGATGCAGTCAGCAACCCCTTCCTTTCATTACGTAATAAGGTGGGCTTGGACGTGACTCAAACCGGGGTGAACGCTGGACATATCACCTTGCGAGGCCGATCTGCCGTTTTTCAGACGGAAACCTTCGTCATGTCGGATTATCGGAACTTGATCCTACCCGGTTTAGGAACGTTAGCCTATGGGCAGCAACCCATCGACCCCATCGACCTGGAAAGAATAGAAATAGTTAAAGGGCCGGGTTCGGCGCTCTATGGCCCTGGGGTAGAAGCCGGGATTGTACATTTTATCTCAAAAAGTCCCTTTGATAAGCAAGGGACTACGGTGAGTTTAGGGACAGGCACGCGTAGTCTTTATTCGGCTTCCTTGCGTCATGCTGGCGTGATGTTGGATGGAAAGTTGGGCTATAAGGTTACCGGCTATTATCGGACAGCCAAAGATTGGGAAATCGATCCCACGGATCCGCAGGAAGCTTCTCGTCTTCAAAGTTTTAAACCTCGAATCGTATCTAGTCTGACAGATCAAGTCGTTTCTGGAAATGTTCCGGATTATGATGTGAAGTCCATGGGGATTACTGGCACAATTGCCTATCGCCCAGATGATGAAACCGTCATTACCACTACTGCGGGCTGGTCTGTTGGGAAAGGCTTATTCCGTACCTCACAAGGGGAGGGATATACTTCGGCACCTAGACCTTTTGCGCAAGCTCGCGTCCAGTCTGGTGGCTGGTTTGGTCAAGCTTTTTGGTCGTATCAAGGGGGGACGGATGGCAAGACTTTCCTGTATGCCTCCGGCCTTACAGCCATTACGGAGTCTCACCAGGTAGAAGGACAGCTGCAGTACAATTTTGATTTTGGCGAAAGCAAAATCAATTATGTGTTTGGAGCAGACTATCGTTTAAACACCATTGATACCAAAGGAACTGTGCACGGACGCTGGGAAGATCAAGACAATTACGGCATCATTGGCGTCTACGGGCAAGCGAAGATGATGATTAGTTCTGATGTTGATTTTGTGGGTGCAGCCCGATTCGATCACTTTACTGCTCTAGATAAATCCTCTACCTCGCCCAGGCTAGGCTTGGTATATAAGCCCTCTCCCTTACACACCGCGCGATTGACGTTCAATCATGCCGTTGGGGCGCCTACAGCCATTAATTTATATGCCGATCTCCCATTAGCGGATGAAGGAGATTACCAGTACCATTTGTTAGGAGGAGCGGATGCCATTAGTTTTGATAATTCACAGACGACCAGTTTGATCCCAGGCATAGATAGCTATGAAGGCATTGGCGTGGGCTTGCAAGGCGTCTACAGCTACCTGACTAGGCAACTTGCAGAGCAACAAATGGTATCGGATGAGTTAATGCAATATCTGGAACAGATGGAGGACCAAATTGATGGTTTTTCTGCTGGTGTACTTTCACAAGCACCGCTTTCTAGGACCTCTTTGGAATTGTCTACCTCCGACATGTACGAATTTGGTTATCAAGGTTTGATCAAGAACCGCCTGGCTTTAACGGTTGATCTATACTTCAATAAACGACAAAACATCTTGTCTTCACCAATACAAGCCAGTCCATTTGTGATGCAACCCGCCTTAGCTGATGATTTAGCTAATACGCTCATGGAACAGCTGGATAGTGAAGCCCTGTCAGCATTAGGTGAAACGGCTAGTTCTGTCACCAGTTTATATTCCAACTTAGCAAGAGCATTGTCCGAGGATCAATTCACCGGAGAGTACTATAACCTTGGCTTTGTCCGGTCGGATCAGACGCCAACCACTGGAGACCTCCCTACCGTAGATCTTGCCTATTACAACATTAGCGAAATCAACTACTTCGGAGTGGATCTGGGTATGAAGTATTACATCAGTTCTGAACTCTCCGCTTTTGGTAACGTGACCTGGCTCAGTAAGGTGTTGTTCGAGGATGTTCCTATTGGAAGAGGCTTGAATCCCGAAACCACGGACTTTAGTTTAAATGTTCCAAGAACTAAAATTAAGCTGGGGATCGAGTTAGTGCCAGAATTGGGTTGGAATGCCTTCCTGATGATGCGGTACCAAAGCAAGTGGGAAAGTATCAACGGCCTGATTTGGTCGGGCCCCGTAGATGCTTTTACCTTAGTGGACGCGGGTTTGGGCTATGCGTTTGACAATAATGTTCGGGTAAATATGACGGTTACCAACCTCTTTGAGGAGGATTACCGGGCCATTTATGGGGCTCCTAAGATTGGTCGACAAGTCATTGTAAAAACGTATTTCGACTTTTAGTATCGGAATCGACAATAAAGCAAACAAAGGCTAGCCTAATGATACTGCATTAGAGGAGGTGACATTAGGCTAGCCTTGCCGTTTGGCACGGAAAAAATCTTGTAACAATTGTCTGGATTCAGCCTC
>JAHQWA010000219.1 GCA_019634045.1 Saprospiraceae bacterium | reverse complement strand
TGTGACTGTACGCGGTTTAATTCATTTAATTGCCGTTTTGTAGCATCTATTTCCTGTTCAAGGTCCATTACATTCTAAATTTTGTGAGCTAGCCAGCTTAAACTAAAAATAAGTAGCAGACTATACAAATGGAATAGCCAAGATATTGCTATTCTTGTGCCTGAACATCGGCAACTTGGAGCATTCGCCCAGGCAATAAAAGCGTCAGCAACGGCAAGTTTGCCACCAAGGTACTTCTTTTTACCGCTCCATTTAGTAGGCACTCCAAAGCCCTCAATACTGTTTCGGATAGCCATGTGTTTGGGGCAATCACCATTCATTAAAAGGGCCCTGCTTCCTACAACAGAGGCTGCTCCCCCAATGCCCAGTAGGATAGGACCTGCGTCAATATCTCCAGTTCCTGATGTGCCTTTGGGGTATTCTCTAATACCGGGTAAGCCAAATCTATACGTTAGAAAGTGTTCTTGATATAAGGCAAATTGGGTGTGTGCAAAAGCAGTGTCAATCAACGGTAGGAAATTTAGCATTAGGCTTTGAGAGGAGCCTCTGGCCGATCCGGGGTGATTGGGATTGTATTCATGTGGTATCAGGCCGGTATGGGGGTCTAGGTGCGTTTTGACTCTCTGTAGCCAAATTTGTATGGTAGAGCTAAAAGCAGGAGTGAATAGTTGGTCATGGAGCACTAAGGCCGCTAGGCACAGTAGGTTATCCGCAGGCCAAGTTCCAGCGGAGTAGGAGGAGAGGTAGGGACGGTCGGTAGCAGCAAAAGTAGCAGCGATCATATTACACTTCTCCTGAAAGCTGTTCATCGTCGTGGAATCGTAGTTGGAGCCAGCCTGTAATTGAAGTTTGCGCCCTAAAACATAGGTACTCCATCCCTGATAAAATGCTCCATAAGCTAAAGGTAGATCTGGAGAAAAGGGCTGACGAGCTTCCTCAGAAAGTAGGAATTCGATAGCTTTGTTTAGCGCATTTACGCCTTCTTCTCTATGTGCAAATGTAGTATTGGTGTAGTCCAAAACATCAGCCCAGGCAAGGGCATATAAGGCATAGGTAAAGACTGCCCCTTCGGGGTAGATGGCCTGCATCTCCTCCGCAGCCCCCCTTTCTAGTTCGACGGCGAGGTGACGGAGCTGTGCTATACTAGCTGCATTCCAGTAGCTCTTCTCTGCTCCCTCGCAGGGCGGACTGTAGTAGACCTTCCCATTCAACACCAGCAGGAATAGTACAGGAAGCAGCAAAATTCCCTTTAGAACAAACAAAAGGACCTTATTCATCCGGACATATTACCCAATTGATCAAAAAAAATACTCTTTTAAGCGTTATTTATTGCCAGAGCGCCGTATTTTTTGGAGCTTAAAGTAAACACGGGTAAAGGTCCTCCCCTTTGTCCACATTATACTAAAATCCGTAAGTCTCTCGAAACTTATTTGAGGGACACCAAACAAATCGACTATGTATTGTTCTATGCGGGAACTACCCCAACGCTATTTCCCACTTTACCTAATTGCTCTATTATTATTCCCATTGTCTGTTCTTGCCCAAGAAGAAGAGGAAGACAAGGAAAGTTTCTTTTCACGACTTTATCAAGAAGAGATCAAAGCCGTTGATGTGGAACTACAACTAGATCTTAAGGTTTTTCTTAAGAATAAGAAAAAAGAAGAGTATCAGGAGGGAAAAATTAGATTCGTTAACCCTAAGACGCAAGTGGAGGAAGAATGGGATGTGGAGTTACGTCCTCGCGGTAATATGCGGCGTAGGATTAGCTATATCCCACCTATCAAACTGAAATTGAGCAAAAAGAATCTTAAATCAAAAGGGCTAGAAAAATTCAATAAGATCAAAATGGTCGCACAATTCCGTGGCGGCCTGATGGCGGAACAGTATGTTCTAAAGGAGTTTCATGCTTATAAGATGTATAACATGATATCTCCTTACAGCTTCAGAGTTCAACTCATCCGTCTCACCTTACGCGACCAAAGTGCTAAAAAGCGGGTAGTCAAATACTACGGCTTCCTCATCGAGCCGATGGCCGAACTAGCCGATCGTTTTAATGGAGTTGAGATTGAAAGAGAGAAGGTTCGGACTGGTTTCTTGGTGGAAAAGGAGTTTCATAAAATGAGTCTGTTCCAATACATGATCGGTAACACAGACTGGTCCGTTGGGAATAGCCATAATTTAAAGCTCATGAAAGTGCCGGAGCTTTCTAAAATGGTGCCCATACCCTATGACTTCGATTATGCTGGCTTAGTTAATGCGGTGTATGCGGCGCCTTACCATACCCTACCTATTAAGAAAGTAACAGACCGATTGTATCGGGGGAATAGTTTTTCGGAAGAAGATATAGAGGAAATTATTCCGCAATTTGAGGCTAAGGCGGGAGACCTTATACAGCTGTTGGAGACTTGCAATCATTTGGACAAGCGTAGTAAAAAACACACGGTAGCTTATATGCGTTCATTCTTTAAAGAGTGCAAACGCCGGAAGAGTTTCGCATATGTCTTGCAGAAGTACTAACTAGACCTCAGCTGGTGCGTAAAGAGGAGCCCGTTTAGTTGCGACAGCTTATACCAAAAAATCAAGAATGGAAACACTAAAAATTCAAGCACCAAAGTGGAAGATTCTCCTGGCCATCTTGGCGATGGTCGTTTTTGTATTGTTGGGTGTTTGGATGATTATTGGAGACACCTCTTGGTTTCATAAAATTGTGGGGCTCATAGCCATCGTCTTTTTTGGGGGATTTGGCAGTGTAGCTATGTATTCCACCCTCGTAAAAGGTAAAGGGCATATCGTCATCTCTCCAGAAGTCTTGGAACTGAGTTTTCCTGACTGCCCCACTATTCCGATTAAATGGGGAGCGATTGAAGGATTTGGTGTCTATGAGATTAGTGGACAGCGATTTACCACCGTGAAGCTAAAGGATTACCAAGATTTTGTGCAGACCTTTACACCGGGTGAAGTCAAGAAGATACTCACTAAATTCAAAGCCTTAAAGATCATGGGCCATGCTACAGCAGCAATAGGAGCTGTAGGTTCGATGCCTGCCAAGGACATTTCAGGTATCTTACCTAAATCGGTAGATCTCCAAAAGTACAGCTCTTTTCTGGCCTATTCCAGACGGAAGTTCGGCGGAGAATTCCAAATTGCCTGGAATATGAGAGATCGCAAGGCCCTAGCGTTTGCTGAATTTCTGGAGGAAAAACGGAAGGCCTTTACCGCATAGAATAGGAGATCAATTTACGCCAAGCATTTGTGTGCATACTGGATCTAAATGGATGGATGTGAATAAAGAAGGATTACTAGAAATTGCCGGGGCTGCGCTGAAGGAATACCCCGGAACCTACTCCTCTATAGAATTTTTTGCTCATGAGACCTCTGTCCTATACAAGGTGAGCAATGACAGAGGAGAAGCATTTGCCTTAAAGATATACGATAACCAGTCTAGTCAAGTCGAGGATAATCAGATCGAGACTTTGATGCTTGAAGCCATCATAAGACATGGAATAATCCCGGTAGCCGAAATACTACAGAATAAGCAAGGCCAACCCACCACCCTATATACTGATCCAGGGACTGGAACGATCTACAGAATGGTGTTGTCAAAGTGGCTTCCAGGCACAGATTTTAATGATCAGGAGTCTGAGGAACTCTTTATTGCTTTAGGGAAGACGGTAGCAAGTTTGCATGATGCTACTTCCGAAATCGACTTACCTAGAGGCTTACAGCCAAAAATCTGGGATCAAGTATTCTACTTCCGAGATGAAATGGCCGTTTATCAGGACCCTCAATTCACCTCCCAAACCACCTCCGAATTTAGAGATTTGATGGATGCGGCTGTTGAGCTGCTCAATCCAAAACTCTTGCAAATCTATTCTCTTGATGAACCACAACTGCTCCATGGAGATCTAAACCCCTGGAATATCAAGATGCATAATGGCCAATTCGCCATTCTGGATTTTGAAGATGCAATCTTCGGCCCTCCGATTCAAGACCTAGCTATTCTATTGTATTATTACCAGGGACATCAGGCCTTTTCTTATGAGGCGGTCAAAAATTGGATCTGGCAAGGATATAGCAGTAGGAGGGGGATAATAGGATGGAAGGATAGCGCGATCGAATACCTAATCATGGCCAGGAAAGTGAACTTTCTGAACTATGTTCTAACTTTGGATGGTGATTATCAGACTTATATCCAAAAAGGGGCAGCCCAATTAAAAACCTTTTTACAGGGTAATTCTTGAAAATGGCAGCCATTTTTGAAAACAAGTGCTTTAGCTAACATGGAATTAAATACGAAGAATCAGCTCGTTCGGACGCATGCCAGATCGGGAAGATGGGTGGATGTGAATGGACAGAAAGCCTTTGTTTTTGAACAAGGACAAGGTGCTCCGGTGGTCTGTTTACACGGTGTACCCGCTTCTTCTTTCTTGTATCGTAAAATCATCCCGAGCCTTGCTGAAAACGGATATCGAGGGATAGCCCCCGATCTCTTGGGGATGGGCTTGTCGGCTAAGCCCAAAGAGGCAGATTACTCCTGGACTAGTCTTGGGCACTGGTGTGGCCAACTGCTGGATAGCATGGGGTTGGATAAATACCATTTGGTTATCCATGATATTGGCGGGCCGATAGGTTGTGAGCTAATTGCGAATGCTCCCGAACGCGTTCTATCCGTCACCATTTTGAATAGTCCGATCGCCAACTTGTCCGTATTCAAAAAGCCCTTCCCGATGTTCTTCTTTGAGCAACCGCTTATTGGAGAGGTTTTCTTACAGACTACGGTGCCCTTTTTGTTCCGTTTTCTGATGCATCTGCGAGGCGTTCAGGATAACAGCGTTTTTGGCTTGCCAGAAGCACGGGCTTATGACTTCTTTTTGAAAGCTGGTGATAGTGGAGCGGCCTTCCTGAAAATCATGCGTTCCTTTGAGGCCAATGCCGATAAGGAAAAACTCTATCTAGATGCCTTGCGAGCGCTAAATGTACCTAAACAGCTTATCTGGGGCGTCCATGATAAGGGATTGACTTTGGAGAAATATGGCATGCCACTGCAACGGGCTTTACGTTTGGAGGAAATCCATGAAGTACCGGGATCACACTTCATCCAGGAAGATTGTGCGCCCGCCATTGCTCATCAGCTTCTAGCGCTAATTGCCGAATCTTAGCAATAGAAATGGCAAATGACCCAACTAGAATCATTCTTCAAGTCTAACTGCTGTTTTCATCTGCGTCGAATCAGGAGTAGATATGAAATTGTCATCAAGCCTAGACCCAAAGGTTGAGAAATGCTAATAATTGTTGGACTTTCCATTTCCGTCTTCATCTTTGTAATTCTCCTGCTGAAAAGGGACAAAGAGCTTTCGGACCAGATTCTCACCACCTGGCTGGGCTATATCTCAGTACATATCTTATTCCATTATCTGCATAGTTCCGGCCGGATATTTGAGTATCCAATGCTGATCGGTCTGGTCTTGCCCTTGCCTGTACTACATAGCGTCTTTTTGTATTTCTATGCCCGGGAATTGACCTATAAAGATGCTCTCAAGGCCAAAGGATGGACACTTCATTTCATCCCGATTGTCCTGCTTTACCTCCTCCTAGTTCCTTTTTTGCTGCTATCGGGAAAGGAGAAAATAGCCGTTTTTGAAAATGATGGCTTGGGCTTTGAATGGTACATCATTCTGCAGTTAATCGTCTTTACTATCGCAGGGATTGGGTATAACTTGGCTGCTTATCGTGTAGTTCGTAAATACAAGCGTGAAGTCCTGAATTACATTTCCAATGCGGATGAGCAAATGCTCAGATGGTTGGAATGGCTAATCCTTGGCCTGAGTATTATTTGGGTAGTTATGCTTCTAACAGATGGAGATGAATGGATTTTTATCTGTGTTTCTACCTTCGTTTGTTTTATAGGAATATATGGATTTCGTCAGGTCCCTGTCTACTTTATGCAAACTGATCATCAGCTCACTGCCGATATGGCTCCAACCCAAAGCGATGAAGGCCCTTCCGCGCCGCAAGATAAATACCAAAAATCCGGACTTAGTAGTCAAGAAGCAGAACAACTATTTCAGCGTATTGAAGCGTACATGGAAACAGAAAAACTATACAGAAAGAATGATCTGACCTTGGCTGAAATTGCGCAAACTCTACAAGAGCCTATCAATCACTTGTCTCAAGCTATCAACTCTCAAACCGGATCTACTTTCTACAACTATATCAATCAGTATCGTATCCAGGCTTTCTTGGAATTGCTGGATAATCCCCAGAGCAAGCAATTCACGAACCTAGCCTTAGCCATGGAGTGTGGCTTTAATTCAAAGTCCACTTTCAACAAATACTTCAAAAAATACACTGGGAAAACCCCCACTGAATACATCAAGCAAAAGCAGCCCTAAGCTCGCATATATGCGCCTTCCTTCCTTCAATAGTCAATATTCTCCACTCGATACCTCCATTTTGAATTAAAAATTCGTCTTCCCTTTCACGCACGCACGCTTCGCACCCTCAAAAGCCCGTCTTTTGCCGCATTCAAACAAACATCTATATTATGAATAAGTTATGGTTCGCGCTACCCCTATTGGCGCTTTCGCTCTGGGCTTGTGAAACAGAACGGAGCACAACAAAAGAAGGAGATTTGGTACCCTTGACCGTAGAGGATGATCTCAATCTCCCATCTATTGCCGTAAATGGCACACAACTGCACGCCGAAACCTTCGGTAATCCTGCCCATCCCATGCTCGTGTTTTTACATGGCGGACCGGGGGGAGACTACCTAAATGGCATGAAGGTGAAAGCCTTGGCTGATGATGGCTTCCATGTCGTATTCTACGACCAACGCGGTTCAGGTTTGTCTAAACGGCATGATAAGAACACTTACTCCGTCCAGCTTATGCTAGATGATCTGACTGCCGTTATCGAACATTACCGAACTTCGGCCGACCAGGAGGTATTTCTATTTGGACATTCCTGGGGCGCCATGCTGACAGCTGCCTATTTGAATGCATATCCTGATCGGATCGATGGAGCTATTTTTGCGGAAGCAGGTGGCTTCAACAAGGAGCTGCTAGATGATTACGGGGCATCCAGCCGCAATTTTCAATTGCTGAATGAGGAGGCCAACGATATCTTTTATTTGGACCAGTTTGTGACTGGTGGCGAAAACGATCATGCCGCACTCGACTACAAATTATCCCTGATTACTCCTTTTGCCTACCATGAAGACAATGATGAAGGGGTGGAAGGCCCCTCTCCCTTCAACCGTTATGGAGCTGTCACCTTGAGTAGCTTTACAGACATCGCGGAGAACGAGGGATTCGACTTTACACCCAATCTAGATCAGTATACGATCAAAGTACTATTCCTGTATGGAGAACTGAACCGATCCTATGGTTTGGATTTCGCTCAGCGAGAAGCTGCCTTCTTCCCCAATGCGGAAATCGTGCAGATCAATGATACGGGCCATGAAATGATCTACTTCAAATGGGACAGTGTATACCCTGTCGTGTTAGACTATCTTACTTCACTTTAAAGAACACCTGATGAAAACAATCAAGATCCTATGCCTGGTACTGGCCCTTTTTGTGGTTAGTAAAACCCAGGCGCAATTTGTGCATGGCAACACTTTTTCCCCTGAAAACAAACACACGCTTCATGTAAATCTCGCTTGGGATTATGGATTGGTGTATGAATTGGGGTACAGCTATCAATTAAAGTCGAAACTGCCAATACGCCTTCATGCTTCTTATTCCTTCCCGTCCGGTAGTACCTTTTTTGATGATTTCAAAACAAAGATCGGAGCACAAGCCCGGGTGTGGCAATCGGGGAATATTCAAGCTCATCTTGGGCTGTACGGTATCTATCGTCAATTTGAAAATCCGCTAACGACCCTTCGGAATTTTGGGAGCGAAGTCAATGCTAGAATCGGTTATTTCCGACCAAGGTGGTTTGTAGGTGGAGAAATTGGGTTTGACAAAGCTATTGTTACGCAATTTAGACACAAGTCCATTTTCCGAGATAACATTTATTCGGATGTCAAGGATGGCTGGTACCAACCTAGCACCGGAGGCAATCTCTATTATGGCTTGCAGGGCGGCTTTAGTTTTCGGAAAAGCAGTCTAGCGGTGAGCATTGGACAAGTCCGAACCGAGGCCCTCAAGACTACGCCACTTGTACCCCTCTATTTTCAAGTTGGCTATCAAAGAACGTTTCCGTAGCTGATTTACCTGAGCGTTAAGTGCATCGTTTGGTGATCGCTTTTAGGGGAGAAAAGTGTCATTTTTTTGCTGAGACGAGGCGATTTTGCACCCAAAGTGTGATGGCCAAACATGAATTAGGAATACAAGAAAAAGGTCCCAATGCCCCTGAACGGTGGTCATTGGGGCTTTCTTGTCTTTCGGAATTGGCCAAATTTGTACAAAAAAAGATACCCACTTAATTAACGTAAAGAAAATCTGGCTCGAACTCGCCTTTTTACCATTTAATACTATCTTTGCAGCAAATTTTAAGACCAGTTACCGCTTCGGCGATGAATAATGAATGAGAAATTATGATTAACGGTCTTTTAAGCCCACCAAATCTGAATACCGGGCCCAGTGCCCATTCACACACCGTTGCAGTCAAGCCCCCTTATTCATTATTGATTTCTAAAGCTTTAATACGCTATATTTAATGGAACAAATGGAGCAAAGAACGGCAATGCTTTTACTAGAGGATGGTACCCTCTTTCGTGGAAAAGCGGCCGGAAAAATAGGGACAACTACAGGTGAAATTTGCTTCAATACCGGCATGACCGGTTACCAAGAAATCTTTACAGATCCTTCCTACTATGGCCAGATTCTGGTCGCCACCAATGCGCACATTGGTAATTATGGCACCAAAAACACGGATACGGAATCTAGCGACATTAAAATCGCTGGCTTGATCTGTAAGAATTTCACCGCTGAGTTCTCCCGTCAACAGGCAGATGCCTCTATTCAAGAGTACTTCGAAGAAGAATCCTTAGTGGGGATCTCTGATGTCGATACACGGGCTATTGTACGTCATATTCGACATAAGGGAGCGATGAATGCTATTATCTCTTCTGAGATTGAAGATGTAGCTGAGCTAGAGAAAAAATTGAAGGCAGTACCTCCCATGAAGGGGTTGGAATTGGCTTCAGTGGTGAGTACCAAGGAAGCTTACACTTTTGGAGAGGAAGATGCCAAGTTCCGGATCGCTGCCCTAGATTTTGGGATTAAGCAGAATATCTTGCGTTGTTTTGCCGAACGCGGATGCTTTGTAAAAGTTTTCCCTGCTAAAACGCCTTTTGAGGAGCTCAAGGCTTTCAATCCTGATGGTTACTTCCTATCCAATGGCCCTGGAGATCCGGAGCCAATGGGATATGCTGTTGACACGGTGAAAGCCATCTTGGCGGAAGACAAACCCTTGTTTGGCATTTGTTTGGGACATCAACTGCTGGCCTTGGCCCTGGATATCCCAACCTATAAAATGCACAATGGGCATCGTGGAATCAATCATCCCGTTAAGAATCTGGTCACAGGTAAATCTGAGATCACGAGCCAAAACCATGGCTTTGGGGTAAGCCCAGATGCTTTGCGGGCTAATGAGGATAAAGTAGAGATCACTCATCTCAACCTCAATGATGATACCATCGAAGGAATTCGTGTGAAAGGGAAGAAAGCCTTTTCGGTTCAATATCACCCGGAAGCTTCTCCTGGCCCACACGATGCCAGATACTTATTCGACCAGTTCATTGAGCTGTTAGAAAACTAGATTCTCCCGGCATAGGATGAGAGGCGGTGTAGAGCTTGTGCCTTACACCAGACATCCCCTTTTCCAATACTGCCTATCACAATTATAAAATAACACTTTGTGCTATGAGTGAAATCATTGACATCAAAGCCCGACAAATTTTGGATTCTCGCGGGAATCCGACTGTAGAAGTTGAAATATTGACCGAGAGTGGATATACCGGTAGAGCTGCGGTTCCTTCTGGAGCTTCCACTGGTAAGTATGAGGCTGTAGAATTGAGAGATGGTGAGGATGAGTATTTGGGCAAAGGGGTTTTAAAAGCCTGTCAGAATGTGGAAGAGTCCATCGCGGAAGAACTATTAGGCATCAGCGTTTTCGAACAACGCTACATTGATAGCCTAATGATTAATCTGGATGGTACACCTAATAAGAGTAAATTGGGTGCGAACGCGATCTTGGGTGTATCCTTAGCAGTTGCTAAGGCCGCCGCAGAAGCTAGTGGACAACCCTTATACCGATATATTGGAGGGGTAAATGCACACGTGTTACCGGTTCCGATGATGAATATCCTAAATGGAGGATCACATGCAGACAATAGCATTGATTTTCAGGAATTCATGGTGATGCCAGTTGGTGCGGAGTCTTTCTCTCATGCCTTGCGTATGGGAGCTGAGATCTTTCACAACTTGAAGAAAGTACTGAAAGGAAAAGGATACTCCACTAATGTAGGAGATGAAGGCGGTTTTGCCCCTAACATTAAGAGTAATGTAGAGGCGATCGAGACGGTACTGCAGGCGATTGAGAAAGCGGGCTATAAGCCAGGAGAAGAGGTGATGATTGCAATGGATGCTGCGGCTTCTGAATTCTATTTGGCAGAAGAAAAGGTATACCACTTCCACAAGTCTACCGGAGATAAATTGTCTTCTGAAGACATGGTTAGCTATTGGGCAGATTGGTGTGATAAATATCCAATCCTTTCCATTGAAGATGGATTGGATGAAGATGACTGGGATGCTTGGAAGTTGATGACGGAAAAGGTGGGGCACAAAGTGCAGCTGGTGGGAGATGATCTTTTCGTAACCAATACCGAGCGTTTGCAAAGAGGAATTGAAAATAATTCGGCTAATTCAATCCTGATCAAAGTAAACCAGATTGGATCTTTGACAGAAACAATCGAAGCCGTAAACCTAGCTACGCGCAATGCCTTTACTAGCGTGATGAGTCATCGTTCTGGAGAAACCGAGGACGTGACAATCGCTGACTTGGCAGTCGGACTGAATACAGGACAGATCAAAACGGGATCTTTGTCACGTTCTGATCGTGTTGCGAAATACAATCAGTTGCTTCGTATCGAAGAAGAACTAGCGGATACGGCTGTTTATCCTGGCAAGGCGTTGTTGGGATAGGAGGTGTGTCGGTGGCCAAGCCATAGGTATGGTACATGGTTTAAGGTCGATGGTCGATAGTTGGCGGTCCATAGTTGTTGAGAGTTAAAGCATATAAGGCTGAAACAGCCTGAACGCATCAAACTATGGCCCCTGGACTATGGACCGATCACCCCCCAGGCGTGAGAATCGAAAAACCACGGACCATTGACTATCGACCGATCACCCCCTCGGGAGTGAAAATCGAAAAACCATGGACCATTGACTATCGACTAATCACCCCCTCGGGAGTAAGAATCGGCAATCAATAGACCATAGACTATCGACTGATCACTTACCTCCCTTTGATTCCTGCCGAGATTGTTTTAATTTGATCCCGAATTGATCTATGATTAAAACCGTTCCTTATGGCAAAATCAAATAATCCGCTACAGCCTTTGCTAGATCAGCTACCAAAACCCTTGCGTAATAAGTACTTTTTGGTCTTGGTCGTGTTCTTTGCTTGGATGTTTTTTGTGGATACACATGATATCATGACGGTGGTCGGTTTGCAACAGACTGTGAATAAGTTGGAAGAAGATAAAACCTACTACCAACAGAAATTAGAGGATGCAAAGCAAGAGCGGCTAGACTTAGAGGTGAACAAAGAGAAATTTGCCAGAGAGCGCTATTACATGCAGAAATCGAACGAGGATGTTTACATCATCGTTGAAGAAGAAAATTAAAAATCATTCTAAAATATCAGGATCTATAGCTTATGTCAGTACTCGTCAATAAGGATTCAAAAATTATTGTACAAGGATTCACGGGTAAGGAAGGGACTTTCCACGCCGGCCAAATGATCGAATACGGTACCAATGTAGTAGGAGGTGTGACTCCAGGAAAAGGAGGACAGACACATTTGGACAAGCCCGTTTTCAATACAGTTGCAGAAGCGGTTGAAGGAGTTGGAGCGGATACTTCTCTCATTTTTGTACCACCACCATTCGCTGCTGATGCAGTGATGGAAGCTGCTACCGCAGGCATCAAAGTAATCATCTGTATCACGGAAGGAATTCCAGTACAAGATATGGTAAAGGTAAAAGCCTATATCGAGGATTATGATTGCCGCTTGATTGGACCGAACTGTCCTGGCGTAATGACTCCAGGTGAAGCCAAATGCGGTATCATGCCTGGCTTTATCCACAATCCAGGCCGCATTGGAATCGTTTCTCGCTCCGGCACCTTGACTTATGAAGCTGTAGATCAGGTAACGAAAGCCGGAATGGGGCAATCTACCTGTATCGGTATTGGCGGAGACCCAATCGTCGGAACGACCACCAAAGAAGCCGTAGAATTGTTGATGAATGACCCAGAGACAGACGGTATCATCATGATCGGAGAGATTGGAGGTAGCATGGAAGCTGATGCTGCTCGTTACGTGAAAGAGCACGGCACTAAGCCAGTAGTTGGCTTCATCGCTGGCCAAACGGCCCCTAAGGGACGTACCATGGGACACGCAGGTGCGATCATCGGTGGTGATGAGGATACGGCAGAAGCTAAGATGAAGATCATGGCAGAATGCGGCATCCACGTGGTGACTTCTCCAGCTACTATTGGAGAAACCATGGCTGCGGCATTGAAGGGCTAGTTTCCTTCTGATAAAAAGTAATATAAATAAACGGGTAGGCATTCAACCAATGTCTACCCGTTGCTGTTTTTAAACTTCCAAACTTCAGAAGTCTCTAAGACTTCTGAAGTTTGGAAGTTTAAAAAACTAAAAAATCACATCATGCCTAACATTACCGATAAAGTAGCCCTCATCACGGGGGGAAGTAAAGGAATAGGATTAGGAACCGCGGAAGTCCTTTTGGAAGCCGGCCTAAAAGTAGCCATCACTAGTCGCTCCGCGGAAGTGGCTCAAGCCACAGCGGATCAATTGAATGCCAAATACCCAGGGAAAGCGTTGGGGATTGCCTCTGATGTAAGAGATTTAGGAGCCGAGCAAAAGGCTGTAGAGCAAGTTGTTGCCCACTTTGGACAATTAGATGTCTTGGTCGCCAATGCTGGTCTCGGGCACTTCGCACCCATCCAGGACCTCACGCCCGAGCAATGGCAATCTACCATTGATACCAACCTCACGGGTGTTTTCCATAGTGTAAAAGCGGCCATCCCTGCACTGAAAGATACAGAAGGTTATATCATTACCATTGCTAGCTTAGCAGGTACGAATTTCTTTCCTACTGCCTCGGCCTACAACGCCAGTAAGTTTGGTTTGGTCGGCTTTACCCAAGCCATCATGCTGGATCTACGTCACGAAGGTATCAAGGTGAGTACGATTATGCCAGGTTCGGTTGCTACTGAGTTTAATAGCCACAACCCCTCCGATGCGGATGCCTGGAAGATTCAACCCGAAGACATTGGTCAGATGGTAGCGGATCTACTCCGTATGCATCCTCGGACACTACCAAGCAAAGTGGAGGTGAGGCCTTCTCGACCACCGAAACGATAAAAAATTAGCTGTAAAAGAATGGGAAGGGGAGTCTCACTCCCCTAGTTTTTTGATCCTATGCAGGTGCATTGGGATTGAAGCCAGTAGCTCCTCCTTTCACTTTCTTAGTGGATGCTTTAGGAAGCTTTGTGGCTTGGAACTTTGACTTTTGAAGTTTCTTTTTCATGATTGGTGGTTTTTAGTATATGAACCTAGGCTAATACAGTATTAATAAACCTAAAGTACGCGTTTAATACCTCTTCCGGTGCCTCATCATGCGGGTAATGTCCCACTCCCTCTACAATTTTATGGTCTGACTCAGGAAGCAGCTGTTGGCAGTATTCAGCCAGGTGCCGCCCTGACACGGGATCAAGAGGGCCATTGATGAACTGCAACGGAATGGTAGCCTCTACCAAGGCAGTTTTCCAACGCTTCGCATTGTCCTTCCGATCATTGATGTAGCGCATTAGTTTATGGATGACTTTCTTGCCATCGTTGTAGGTGATTAAGCGGTAAAACTGATCAATCTCCTCTTCCGATGCTTTCTGATCACCATAAATTTCATGGAAGCTTTTGCGCAAGCTTCTTTTACTCAAAAAACGATTCAGTAAAAAGCCAATAGGGCTATTGATGAGCTTCTGAATCATTCTTGCCCGATGCAATTCTGGGAATAATCCGCCGTTCAAAAAGCTGCAGGACAATAATTGTAATCCTGCGGAGCCTCTTTCATGAAAGGCGGCCAGCATCTCTTGCGCCACGGACACGCCATAATCATGAACGAAAAGATGCGTTTCTTTTAACCCCAAATATTCCGCAAATGCTTCATGGAGTCGCGCTTGATCTGTGAGGGAATAATGGTAATCCCTCGGTTTGGCAGAATAGCCAAAGCCAATCATATCGCAAGCGTACACCTTGAAGCGACTGCTTAAGGCATCCCAGGTTTTGTGCCAGTCCCAGGAAGCTGTCGGAAAGCCATGGATCAAAAGTAGCGGAGGGCCTTCTCCGCCCGTCCAATAGGCGATGGAATGGCCTTTATAATCGAAATGTTGCGCCTGCTCTTTCCAGGATGAGAAAGTAATCATGTGTAAAGTCGCTTAGGTAGCTATAGTTGAGTTGCTAGTTTAAACTTCGCAAAAGTTGCCCATATCTTCGTTTCCCCACCTCCGCAGCAAAACCAACGGTATCATTGAAAACTTCCTCCCCATTCACAAACACATGCTTGACGACTCCATCCGAGCGTTTGACGTAGCGGAAGGCCCCTTTTAAACTAGGATGGTAATCCTCAATAGGCTCTTCTGTTAAGCCAGTGCGGAGTTTGCTAGGATCTACCACACAAACATCAGCTCGCCGCCCAATCTCCAATGATCCCGCATCCAAACCTAACCAATCCGCCGGCATTTTCGTCAAGCGATGAATGGCGGATTCTATCGGGAAGATATCAGGAAACTCCAAAGACTGCCGCAAGGCTTGCAAGGAACCGTCATGGAACGCCATATTTACATTGTGAGCTCCGGAATCGTTAAAGCCAGGGATGGTAGCTTCATGGGCTAATAGTTGTACCCGGACTTTGTCTCTATGGTTGGCTGCGGTACACTTCCAGATGAGGTCCGTATCGTACTTGATCACTAAATCCATGAATAAATCCAATCCATCTATTCCTTTTTGATCAGCTAAGTCTTGGAAAGTGTGTCCGATCAGACTTGCATCAGGTACCTTAACGACGGTCATTTCCTTCAAGAGTCGAGGGAAAACCGAAGTCGTCTTGTGGTTCCAATCCTTGCGGAACCACTTCCGAAATGTTGGATCTTCGAAGGCTGCTTTTCGTTCTGCTGGCGTGGCTCCGATCACCGCCACCATAGACGGGAACTCCTCAAATAAGGGCGTGATGGGCCCTTCACCATAATTCAAAAAGGGCATGGACAAGGCCTGAAACTTCATATCTGCATTAAACACCTTTTTGCCCATCGTAGCGAGCGTTGTCACCAGTTTGTGGATACTTTCATTAGATTTTAGGTCCATAGCAGCCACGATGGTGGTCTTTAAAGGCTTGCGGAATAATCCCGCACTCATACCTAGCAGGTGGATGCCGGATCTTTTGTCCAATGCGTTTGGTGTGGCTTGTAGTACTCTATCGTAGCGTCGTAAAATATTCGCCAAGCGACGATACTCCTTCACTGAAGCTTGCTGGGAAGGGACTGAAGTTCCCTTGTACGCTTTGGTGAAGACACCGCCCCAGCGATGAAAGGGTAACATATCAATCGACATTCCTAGATAGCCTGCTTCCATGGCTTCCTCCAAGTATCTATCCATTTTCACCTTCTCTGCGTGGTTCGCATTCGGTTCTCTAAAGCTTCGCTCCAGTCCCATTGCTGCTATTCGGATATTGGAGTGACCAACAAAGCTGGCCACATTGGGGCCCATCGGTAGGGATTCGAGGTGCTCATAGTACTCGCCCAGGTTTTTCCAGGTGATTTTATCTTTAATCCACTCAGTTAGTACTTGGGCAGGCATGTTTTCTACCCGGCAAAACAAATCTACGATGTCCTCATCCTTGCCCAGTGCAGCCGAGATAGAACAATTGCCCATAACCACAGTCGTTGTCCCGTGTCGCAAGGATTCCTCCAGCCCTGGCATCACCTCAATCTCGGCGTCATAATGCGTATGGATGTCAATGAATCCAGGCGTAACCCATTTCCCGCTGGCATCGATTTCTTTGGCACCTTCAATAACAGGCGCTTGATCATGTACCGCTGCCACTTTCCCCGCTTGTATCACCAGGTCCGCTTTTCTGCCTTTCTGACCAGTGCCATCAAAAAATAGTCCGTTCCTAATAATTGTCGTAGTCATGATCTGAGTTTGCGTTGATTATAGGATCAAAACCATAAAAGATTTGTTCCGGTAGGAATATTCGAAACAATATTAGGTATAATTTCTCATTCAATCCTCGAATCAATTCGATAAACACCCCTACCGCCAAATTTTTGCATCCCACCCGTTGCTGCGCCCGTTGTTGCGCCGGTTGTTGCGTCTCCCGACCAACAACACCCCCCTCAATTTGTCCATTCCTGCGAAATGGCGCTGATCAGCCATTTAATGAATTCCAAACCAGCGCTTAGACTAAAGTCTTTAGTATATTAAGGCTTTCGTCACAATCTTGACCGACCTTAATATGAAAAAATACGGATTAGCTTTATTGCTTTTAGCCTTGCTGTGCGGGAGTGAACTCCCTTTAGTAGCACAGGAACAGTCTGCGCAAGATCTTTTTAAGGAATTACAATTTAGAAATATCGGACCCACACGTGGAGGGAGGGTAACTACCGTCGCTGGTGTGGCCGCTGAAAAGGCTACCTTTTACATGGGAGCCACGGGTGGAGGCGTTTGGAAAACGGAAGATTTTGGAGCCAGTTGGTACAATGTATCAGATGGATTTTTTAGCACACCATCCATCGGAGCGATTCGCGTGGCCCCTTCAGATGCTAAGACCATCTATGTAGGGACTGGTTCAGATGGCATTCGTAGTAATGTGATCACAGGTAAAGGGGTCTATAAATCTGTTGATGCAGGAAAAAGCTGGAAACAGGTAGGGCTAGAGAAGACGGGCCAGATCGGAGCCGTCGAAATTCATCCCGGTGACCCTAATGTGGTATACGTAGCGGCCATCGGACAAGCCTTTAATGCTAATGAAGAACGAGGGGTATACCGAACCAAGGATGGCGGCCAGAATTGGGAGAAAATCCTGTATGTGTCAGATACCACTGGAGCCGTAGATTTGGAACTACACCCAACTAATCCAGATATTATCTATGCATGCATGTGGCGAGGAGAGCGGAAGCCCTGGACGGTAATTAGTGGTGGAAAAGAAGGAGGCGTGTATAAGTCGGTAGATGGCGGAGACTCTTGGACTAAATTGACCAATGGTTTACCGAGTGGCTTATTCGGGAAATCTGATTTGGCTGTATCACCAGCCGCTCCAGATAGAGTATATGTTCTGATTGAAGCGCCAGTAGGAGAGGGAGGTGTTTACCGCTCGGATGACGCAGGAGCTAGCTGGAAGCTCATTAGCACTAAAAAAGAACTATTGGATCGTCCATTTTACTACTGCAATTTGGACGTAAGCCCACAAGATGCAAATACACTCTACTCTTCGGCCACAGGCTTCTGGAAGTCTACAGACGGAGGTAAGAGTTGGCAGCGAAAGCGGACCCCCCACGGCGATAATCACGATATCTGGATTAATCCTACGGATACCAACCTATTTATTCAGGCAAATGATGGTGGTGCGAATATCACCTTAAATGGGGGAAAGACCTGGTCTTCGCAGATCAATCAACCCACCGCTGAATTGTACCAAGTGGAAGTAGACGACCAATTTCCATACTGGGTTTATGCAGGACAGCAAGATAATTCAACTATTAGCTTACCCTCCTTGCCTCCTTATAGTTCCATCGGCGGTACTTCTAGCTATTGGCGAGCAGTTGGAGGATGTGAAACGGGCCCTGTCGTACCTAAGCCGGGTAATCCTGATATCGTCTATGCCAATTGCAAGGGCCGTTTTGGTGTGTACAATAAGAAGACCGGACAAGAAAAGCAGTACTATGTAGGCGCTTCCAATATGTATGGGCATAATCCCAAGGATTTGAAGTTCCGCTTTCAGCGGGTTTCTCCCATTCATGTTTCACCCCATAATCCAGATGTAGTCTATCACACTTCTCAATATGTGCATAAAACCACAGATGACGGAGTGACTTGGGAAATCATTTCACCAGATCTTACTGCCTTTGATCCAGCTACACAGGTGATCTCAGGCAGCCCGATTACCCGCGATATAACTGGAGAGGAATTTTACAGTACCATCTATGCCATCCGTGAATCCACCTTGGAGGAAGGTGTGATTTGGGTGGGTGCCAATGATGGGCCCGTGCATGTGACAAAAGACGGCGGTAAAAACTGGAATGATGTAACGCCTAAGGACCTTGGTGCGGGAGGCCGTATTGATTGTGTGGAACCTTCGCCTCATCAGGCGGGCAAAGCCTACTTTACTTCCTTGAGGTTTCAATTAGGAGATTGGAAACCTTATATCTATAAAACCACGGACTATGGCCAGAGTTGGGAGTTATTGTCTGATGGTACGAATGGTATTCCAGCAGACTATCCCGTCCGCGTGGTTCGGGAAGATCCATTAAGAGAAGGATTACTGTATGCTGGGACAGAGTTTGGCCTATTCATTTCATTTGATGATGGTAAAAACTGGCGTGCTTTTCAGCAAAACCTACCCCTTACACCCATTACCGATATCAAGGTGCATCAAGAAGACCTAGTGATGTCGACGATGGGGCGTTCTTTTTGGATACTGGATAATTTGAGCGTTTTGCATCAGTTGCCAGCAGATCTAAAGGTAGCGGAAATCGAACTTTTCAAACCCCGTGATACGCACCGGATGCGTTATGGCGGTGGTTTCCGACTGACGGGCGACGGTGTCTCCTATCCCGCCCCCTCTTTGACGATCGACTACTATCTTCCTGGCAAAACGGAGCAGGATCTTTACATGGAGATTCAAGATGAGAATGGCCAGGTGATCCAAGGCTTCAGCAGCGGCGATCCTGGACAAAAGCAAAAAGATGGAGAGCCCAGTATGGCTACGGGCTTCTTTTTACCTGCGGGCAACCCTAAACTCCCTAATGAGGGTGGGCTGCATCGCTTCAATTGGAACCTCCGTCACCCTGGTCCACAATCGGGAAGTCGCCGAGGTAGAGGCGGACCATTAGTTAAGCCTGGAGAGTATACCATCAAGATGAAACTTGGAGATCAGGAATGGATACAAAAGGCTAAGATCAAGATTGATCCTAGGATTGCGGAGGCTGGCATCAGTCAAGCTGATCTGGTAGAGCAGGAAGAACTGGGTTTGAATTTGGTTAAGCTACAAGAGGCTTCCCGCAAACTTGCCAATCAAATCAAGCAGCGGAAGAAGGAGTTGAGCAAGATGATGAAAGAAAGCACCGATCCGGACCAGAAGGAGCGATATCAAAATGAGCACGACAAAATAAGCGAAAGGGAAAAGCAATTGGTTACCAATAAAGGCCGTTATCCTCAGCCTATGCTGATCGATCAGATCAATTATCTTTCTTCTATGATCAATCGGGCAGACCAAAAACCAGGCAAAGATGCGCAAGACAGATATAAGGAGTTGAAAGGCTTACTAGATTCTTTGAAAGAGGATGTCTTGCCGTAGAGGAGAAAACAGAGAATAGATCACTTCGTTGTCAGATATCAGATTTCAGGTGTTCGGGAACACTCCTTGATCGGAGTCGATAGTCCATGGTCAAGAAAACGATGGACTATCGACTCCCGACTATGGACTTTCCTACATTTTTTCATCTGCCTTCTACCCTCTATCATCTAAGTCCCACCTACCCCAAAACCTCTTGCAAGATCAAATGAGAATGAATCTCCTGTAGATGTTCCACATGTAATTTGTAGTAGTCCAGAAGATGTCGGATCAATTGTTGTCGCTCCGCACGCTGCAGCGATACCTGATGACAATTGTGCAACTGCGCGTCAAGGAGTTGTCCTACCCGTTCGCTATATAATTCGTCGAGATAATAGTGGTGTGCAGGAACTTTATCTGTAAATACCCCCTCTTGGAGGTCAAACAATGGAGTTTCTTGGCAGAAATTTCCACCGGGAATGAACCCCAGGTAGGCACTCAATTCGATCATGAATTGCAAGTGAATATTGGCTGTACTTTGAGGGGTTTGGTCTAACCACAAAAAACTATCCCATAGGAATTGGAAGAGTTTAGGATTCGGGGTGGCCTCTTTGATGGTTTTCCTTGACAGCTCAGCCATGAAAAGCCCGATTACCCCCTTACTAAGGTCGAATGGGATACCCTGGAAGACGTGTCCTGCTCTAATCTCTTTGATACGATTCAGTTCTTTATCCTCCCGTTCGTAAACGACCAAGTCGACCAATGACATCACTTGTAGCAGACTGGCTTTACCCTGCCCCTTTTTGGATCGAACGCCACTGATGATATACTTTCTAAGGCCTTTCTCTTCCGTGTAGATATCCACGATCAAACTGGTTTCAGAATACTTGATCGCCTTGAAGATAATGCCCCTTGTTTTGATGAGCATAAGTCTCTCTTTTGTCTAATAACGTCTTTGTCTGAGCGTGTTCAACAGACATAATAACACATTTATCTATGAATATGTTAAAGTTATCTAAATAAGGGCACTTGAATGCGACCTTTTGGGTTCAATAATGGTCTATTATTATAAAAAGGGAAACCATATCCAAAAAACCGTGTTAGACCCAATATTATTTAAACCTGACTGTTAAACCTAAACCATGAAATCCTTAATCACTCTGATGTTCTTAGTCACAATGGCTTACTCGGCCAGTGGTGATCCGTATTTACCCGATTGTTGTTCCTCCGAAGAAACCAGACTTGATAGTGGCCTAATTGAAGAAGGACCCGAAACGGCCATGCAACGCAATGTGAAAGCTAGCATGGTTGGTACTTGGGAAAGCACTGAATATCCCTTCGTTGTCAAAAATGGCAAAAAGAAAGGGCGTAAGGAAGGCGCTTTTCTCCTCTACAATTTCTCCCCAGATGGCACCTATTCCATTAGCTATGGCGACGCATCTTCTAAGGTGCAAGAAAAGGGAATTTGGGCGATCAGCTCAAATGGGAAGAAGATCCAACTGTTGGCGGAAAATACAAACAAGCGTCAGACCATCCTGATCAAGTATCTTGAATTCGATGAGTTGGTGTTACAACATGCAGCTGTTCAGCGCATAAAACCATTTAGTCCAGGAGACAAGAGCGTGTTCTTCCACAAATCATAGACTGTGGAAGAGCGAATAATCCTTAGACAGACTCAGACCTCCGAAGCCTGAGTCTGTCTAAGGTCTAACTACCATTCTTCATCCTCCAACTTCGGAGGTTTATAAAATCGCTTGGTAAAGACTCTTTTCTTTTGACGCTCCAAGACGAGGCGAGCCAGTCCTATATTGGCCATTTCCGGCGCAGCAGGCGAGAGTGCTGCATCCACCTTCCTTTCATCGATATCCAGCCGATACATCAAGCTCAAGAGGAATTCTAGCCGATGCTCCAGCATATAGGCTATTTGATGAGCCAATGCCTCGAAAAGCTGCTCCTCTGTTATACCCTCCGGGTTCCCTTCTATTTCAAAATCCCTAGCAATTAGTTCGGTGGTATTCTTTAAATCTAGTTCATCCATGTGCGGGCAAATTACGAAGCTTAGTGGATTGTGTCAATCTTTGCGTTGATTACTTCTTATTCCACTCTAAATTCTTCCATTCTAAACAAAATAATACAAAAAATCCCTTGCCTATTGACATTACGACAGTTGTCGTATATATTTGTACGACATTTGTCGTAATAAACATGTTCTTTTATGGAATACCTTTTCACCTTCCTTGAATTAGAAGGTTTTGTATGGACACTATTGCACAGTCTTTGGCAGTTCACTTTGATCGGGATGTTGGTAATAGCAATTAATCGCCGCATGAAAAAGGTTAGTGCACTATCACGTTATTGGGTGTTGGCTTTGGCCTTGTTATGTATGCCTTTGGTTAGTATAGTTACCTATCATCTAGTGAAGTCCCAGGAGATTCCGGAGCATGTTGTTGCAGCACCTCTATCTGGGGATTCCAAGGTAGCCCTAGATCAAGAGACGAAGGTGGCAGGAATTAATTCATGGGGGGTGAAACAGATAGTAGAGCAATGGATCTCTAGCCATGCTTTCTATGTATTCTTGTTTTGGGCTTGTGGAATCCTGGTCTTGGGCATTCGTATGTTGATGGGGCAATTGCAATTGTTGCAGTTGCGCACTTGGGGCCAGGCAGAAGTGGGCAATCGATGGCAGCTGAGCTTAAGGGAGTTGAGCGATAAGATAGGGGTAAAGAAAGAGGTCCACCTTGCAGCGTCCCATCTAGTGAGGGAGCCGATCACCTTTGGTTTTATAAAGCCCATTATTCTTTTCCCGGTAGGCTTGGTCAATGCGTTACCACAGGCAGAAGTAGAGGCCATTTTATGGCAGGAACTGGCACACATCAAGCGGCATGATTATCTATTTAATCTTGTACAAAGTCTGCTTGAAACCCTCTTTTTCTATCATCCCGTACTTTGGTTACTGAGTAAGGAAATTCGCGATGTTCGAGAAGAATGTTGTGATGATCTGGTACTTCAACATGGTATGAAGCCAATGGTTTATGCCGAAGCCTTGCTGCATCTCGCACGATTAATCAACGCGCAAAATAATCAATTCGTTATGTCAACCAACAGTCTGAACAGTGCCATTAGCACACGTATTAAACGCCTCTTCTCACCTGCAAGCACACCAGCTCGCTACAAACCACTTACTGCCTTGCTCGCAGTTATTATGATCCTTTGCCTGACCGCCTATGCGGGAGTCAGTTTACAGGCACAAAGTCAAGTTAGCATCGAGCTGGAACAGTTGAACGTATTGTATCTTGATGTGGAACATCCGATCACTGTAGCTGCTGAAGGGGTTCCTGCCGCCGAACTCAAAGTGACCAGTGAAGATTTGGAAGTGATCCCCAAATCATCAGGAAAATATGTGCTCAAAGGGAAAAAATTAGGAGAAGCCACTTTGGAAATTAGTGGCCCAGGCGGTAAAATCCGGGAAGCGCAGTATGAGGTTCGTCGATTTCCTGATGTCCTTCCCAGTTTAGCTGGCGAAATGGGGGGAACCATTTGGAAATCTACCTTGGATAAACTAGATAGAATTGAACTATCGACTCCTACGGATTTTCCAAATCAATGTCGCCTAACTTCTTTTAATGTAACCTATGTCCGAAAGGGGCAAGACCCCGAGGAGGTGGTAAATCACACAGGGGTATTTAGTACAAGAACAAGGGAATTGTTCAATAAAGCAGCTCAAGGTGATATCTATTACTTCGACAAGATGAAATGTCAATGTGGGACGGAAGCGGAAGAACGAAGAACGGCTGCCATGGTCTTCACCATTGCGGTAAAGGAAAAGAAAATTAAGGAATAGACCAACTGTGGCTCTGATATAGTTAGGCGGTCCTGGCGAACCTACAGGTTCCGTCAGGACCGCTCTCACACTACTTAAACAGACCCTTCAATACCTCAGCCAATTCTTCGGAGCCAATATTTCGGTATAGAATCTTTCCTGCTGGATCTAAGAATACATTTTGTGGCAAGGACATCACAAAGTAGGCGGATCCGATGCCATTGTCGGTATCATTAAGTTGAGTCCAGGGAAGCCCATCCTTGGCGATAGCTGCTTTCCAGGAAGCCTCCTTGTCTTTAATTCCGATTCCCAACATATCAAATTGAGCTGATTTATACGTGTTAAAAAGAGCTACTAGTTTAGGGTTCTCTGCTCTACAAGCAAGACACCAGGAAGCCCAGAAGTCAATGTAGAGGTACTTTCCTGTATAGTCGCCCAGGCTGACAGTGCTGCCATCCATACTTTGACCGGAGAAAGGAGGAGCTACAGCACCGATGGGGATGCCCTTCATCTTGGCTAAGCGTTCGACGAGAGATTTGGTCACGGGGATATGTGGTTTTTCCGCTTGCATCCGTAGAATGGTTTGTTCAATCATGGCTTGGCCTTTATTGGGGTCGATGTAATCGAGCGCTCCATAGACAGCCGTTGAAGATCCCAGATCTTGTAATAGTGATTGCAGATCAGCTACAAACCGTGGAAAGAGTTGCCCCACTTGTTCCTGGATCTTTGCCAAGGTAGCTTCATCTTTGTTGTTCATGGCTGTTTCCATTTCTTGCTTTAAATCTCCGAAATAGAAAGCCTCTCGTTCGCGAAGCTTGGCGGGAAATTGGTACATCTTGGCCGTACCGCTAGAGCCTTTGATTTTTGGCTGCCATTGATCTGCCCCTCTGCTAAATGTAATCTCTATCGCCTCCGTTGTATCCACCGCCAATCGAATGGCCTGTTCTCCAATTTTCAGTTGGTAGATATTGGCGGTTTTGAATGGGCCTGACCATTGAAATTGTCCGTTTGGCTCGATTTTTATTTTTGCCAGAGGCTCAAAGGATTCCGAGGGAAAACTAAAGGCTGCTAGGCTTATACTATTGGGCAGTTCCTCTTCCTTCTCGATATTACCATGAATACTCCATTGAGCTGTGGTTTGTGCTATGGCACTGATACCCAAAAGGATAAAATACATGCATAGAAATCGGGTCTTTCTCATCTTACTTTTTTCCCGCAAGAACGGACAAGGAAGGTTAGGAGAAGTTCGAAAACGTGTTTTAGAACGAATCAATTCCTCACCAATAGGTTCGGAAAATGGAAGCGTGAATTCGAACGTCGAACTTAGGAGGGGATTCTATACTGTTTTTTATAGGCGGAAGGAGTGAGTCCGGTTCTTTCTTTAAATAGAGTGTTGAAGGAAGATTTAGAATTGAATCCGACCGAATACATTACTTCAAGAATGGTTTCTTTTGGATCTTGTGATTGCTGGAAGCGCTTTTCAGCTTCGCTCAGGCGATATGAATTGACATACTCGGCAAAATTTTGCTCAAAATACTGATTCACAATTTCCGAAAGTTGCCGGGCGGGGATGCCAAGCTGGTCGGCAAGATCCTGAACATTCAATTGCGGGTTTAGGAAGGGCTTTTCTTCCGCCATTAGCCGTTGGAGTTTGTCGATCGTCTGTTGGTGAGTTTGGTAGATTTGTATGCGGCTAATTTCCTGCTGTTCTAGATCATACAAATCCTCCGTTTTCAGGGGAGACAAAACACTAGGCTGTAGAAGGCTTTTGAATACCATGATATTTACAAATAACATGACCAGACCTAGCACCAGATAGTCGGAATGGATGTCTGCTACAGAACCAGGAAACCATTGGTTAATCGCAAAGGAAATAAGATCGAAGAAAATGATCATACTAAAGATTCCGATGGCCCACCGCAACCAATTGACTTTAACTTGAAAGGTCCCAGCTCTTTTTACTTCGGCTTTTTCCCATCGAGACAAACGGCCGTATGAGATTAGAATATAAGGGATAATGGTAATGTAGAGCAAAATGCCGACCCAGCTTTCAAACTCAGGTATTGTGAACAATCCCAATGCAATGATGCCTACAGGAATGAAATGTAGCCAAGTCTTATTGCTATACTGTTGACGTTGCTGGATCAGTGAGTCCACATACAAAAAGAGTACGGGGCCATAGGCGAAAACGATAGCCCGCAAATTCCAGAGGGGGGAGGGGAGTAGTCCTTTGTCTCTTAGTAAATGTAGCAACATTTGAAAGGCTAGCAGCAAGTGGAAGGCTGCCAAAAGTCGATTGCTAATCTGCCGTTCACCTCCCAAGCGCCACAAGGCGCCCGCAAAGAGTAAACTTTGGGAAATGATCAACAATTGGAGAATGTTGATAATCGATAACATCCTCTAACCTACCTTTTTCAGATACTGGGAAGGGGTGAGGCCGGTGATTCGTTTAAAGGCGGTATTGAAAGTGGTTTTAGAATTGAATCCACAATCGAAGGCCATCGAAAGCAAAGTGAATTGTCGATTGTCGGGGTCATTCATCATTTCTTTCAATTCATTGACACGATAGCTGTTGATGAATTCAAAGAAGTTTTTGCTATGCTGTTCATTGATCACCTGAGACAAATAGTTCGCATTGACGTCCAACTCTTTCGCTAAGCTGCGAAGGTTCAAGTTATTCTCAAGGTAGGGCTTATGTTTTTCCATGTGACAGAGTAGCCGCTGATTGATGTCAATGGAATCTTCCTCGCTCAGGCTAGAATGAGCATACCGGGTTGGCTGCGCTTCATCCGGTCGATGGTTGGGAAACTTTTCGTAGACAATCTCCACACATCGCTGAAAGCCGGGATGATCGTGTAGAGGCCTGAAAGTGGGATCAACGTGGATAAAAACAAAGTCACTGGCATTTTTGCGGATCGCATCTTCCAAATACTGAACGGCGAGATCGTCGTCACCTGCATTCATATGGTACAAAACCATCGTGTAGGCAAGGCAAGGAATCTGCGGATTCTCCACGAGATGTTGTAGGTTCTCCGCAATATATTTTTCAGCTCTTTCCAACTGGCCCAGTCTTTGGTAGCAAACCGCTTGCCATCCCGCTTTCCCGATCTGCACTGCCGGCACCTCTCCCAATTGGTCGAAGTACTGCAAGGCCAGGTCATACTGTCCTCTGCGATAGGAGACGTACCCCTTCATCATTTTAGCTTGCCAAAAATCAGGATTAAGCCGCAAGACTTCATCGGCCTCCCGCAATACTCCCTCTAGATCATTCTGTATCTGATGGATGGCGCACATACCATAGTGCAGTTGCAGGGAATAGGGATCTTGTCGTAAGGCCACCCGCATCAGTTTTTCCCCCTCCTTTACCTCTCCGGCAAATGCCTTATAGAGCCCAAGGAAACCGCGAGCTTCTGCGTTTCCCGGAGAGACCTCCAAGGCCTTCTGGAGCCAGGAATGGGCTTCTTTGAATTCCCATTTATACCAAAAAAGATAGTTGGCACGGGCTACGAAGCACTCCGGCAGATTCGGATTCTTTTCTAAAGCTAAGTTTACATAATTCTGGGCCTTTTGCGAGGCTTGATCCATCGGCATCATGGTGAGAGCACCCATGGCAGAATATAGGTCGGCCAGCCCGGCATAGGGTAAGGCAAAGTTCGAATCTAGTTCTAATGCTTCCTCGTAAATGTCGATGGCGAGCTGAAAGGCCTCAAGAGTCCACTGGTTTGTATAGAATCTAGCCTTCAAGTACAACTGATAGGCCTCCATGTTGTGGGTGGGTATAGACATATGCGGCGTGTCTATGCAAAAATGTCCGATATGCTCCCGTAGGTACTCAGCTATATTGAGTGAAATCTCATCTTGAATGGCAAAAATATCTTCCAATTGCCGGTCAAAGGTCTCGGACCAGAAATGGTATCCATCTAACACATTAATCAATTGTGCGGTAATTCTAACCCGGGTGCCAGATTTACGTACACTGCCCTCTAGTACAGTTCTAACGCCCAGTAGCCTACCAATTTCACGCACATCTTTGTTTTGCCCTTTGAAGGCAAAAGAAGAGGTCCTCGCGGTAACTTGTAAACCATCAATCCTAGTAAGTGCATTGATAATCTCTTCTGTTATACCATCACTGAAATATTCGTTCTCAGGATCGGAACTCATGTTTACAAAAGGTAGGACCGCAACGCTACGGTTTTGTAGATTCGCATTCATGGCTTCTGGATAAGACTGGGTGAAGATGGGGCACGAATCAAATTATCATTGAAGCGAGACTTAGGTTATCCACTTCCTCACCGATCACAATAAAACATCCCTAAAAATACGCCATTTAACGACGAAGGTAAAATGCTTTTCGACCAATGGTAGGATAAGTTAGTCGAACGGTATCATGAATATGCTGGATGGTCGGCCCAAAATCTTGCCCCACGCCCCACTCTCTATTTTGTTTGGCTTTATCACTAAACAGAAAACCAAGGCGAGCATCTACTTCACCAAGGCATAGCGCTGAATCACCTTCCCATTTGCTTTCACGAGAATAATATACTCTCCCGCAGGCACTTTAGACACATTGAGCGACTTGGTATGCGAGCCAGCACTCAAGCCATTGTAGGGAACGGTGGCGAGCTGCTTTAGTTGTTTGGTAGTGAGTACGGCTTCTACATTAGCCGCTTGCTTGAGATTAATAGTGATGCCAACCAATCCTCGGTTATCCGGCCGTAATTTGCCCATAACCGAAGGGGCAGCTTTGGCGCGAGGTTTGAGGGTGACGACTCCACCAGTCGGTGGATTCCAGAGGCGAAGGCCCTTGCATTGGGGATTAAAGAGGTTGTTTTCTCGCAATTCCACAACTTGAGGGGCACAATCCGTCATGACCGTTCGGACTTCCACCTTATTCTGATCCACGAAGATCCATTTAAACTGATTGAATTTACCACTAGCTCGTGTCCAGGCCTTGTCATCGTTATTGGCACGAAGCGGAGCTCCCCAACAACCTTCACCCACGTAGACGGTTCCCGATTTATCATCTCGAATAAAACCTTGATCACTCCCGGCATCATTAGAGGGACGTATCGGGTAGGTCCATTTCACGACGTGTGCATCGGACTCTACGACCAGATTCACATTGTATTTATGGAATAATGTCGCCCAATTGATCAGTAATTCGTCCTTTTCAGGTTTGCTTCCCGTATGAGGTCGAATCGTGTGGTGGTATTGAGCAAAGCGCCAAGTTGCTCTTTGGCTTTTCTTGAGATCATTTTCGAGCCAAGCTTTTTGGCTGCCACCGGAAGGGATTAGCGTATTAAGCGTATAAATGCGTAGCAATCCTCCACCCAGAGTCATACCATAATAGACATCATTGGATGTAACATCAAACAGGTCCACAATGGATTGATTGGAAGCTTCGTGGTTGCCACGAGCAGGAATAATGGGGATTAATTGGCGAGTACGCCCCATGGTGTATTGCCAATCGTCAAACCACTCCTTCCAAGAGTTTCCGCTGTCATCGGCGGTCATATCGCCACCGAACATTACACAATGCGGTTTTAATTTCCCCACTAACATATTGGCGTTGCGTCTAGCTTCTCTATGGTTTCTAGAGTCTCCGCCTGCAATGATGGATAACTTTTGATTAGGGCTATTAGGAGCGGTTCGAAAGGAGAAACTTAGGCTGCAGCCTTCCGAGTCTTGAATAACAAAGTAATATTTGGTGTTAGGTTGAAGGTTGGTCAGGCGGGCAAAGTGGTTTCGCATACCCTTGGCATCTTGGGTACGGGCAGGCTTGATGGATTTTCCATAGGCCCCGGGATTTTTACCTCCGTCCTGTAGTCCATAATGCAGAACGGGGTTACCTCCTGTGATTTGATCCCATCCGATCACCATGGTAGTTGCCGGGTCATCCCGCCACATGCAGCGGAGCCTAACGATCTTGGCTAATGCTACTTCCAGGCAGCAAAGAACGAGTAGAATTGTGGCAACAGGTCGCAAAAGCTTGACGGACATTCGCAATGTAGTTTAAAGGCGGTTAATACAAATCAAAAGCAGACGATCTATTGAGTGTTGAAAAAGAGATGAGTATACAGACAAAACTTAGTTGTGGGTTGATGCTAGCGTTGAATTTCCTGCTGTATTGCTGCTTTTGACGTAGCGAAAAACCACCTGCAAATCTAAGCTTTATCCAAAGAAAGTACTCATCCATACTTTCAACCGACGGTGTTGAGCTGGACATCTTGGCCTAACAATAGATTGAATCGAACTCCCGAAGGGTAAGATTCAAGGACAAGGCTTTATCCTAAAAGGCTCAAAATCGATGTAAAGTTGTCATCATATGGATTATTCAGGCGACGTTTTCTATCTATAACTGATTATAGATAAGGGTTGATTCATTTTTGTGGATAAAGGCGAAGATTATTGCAGCGGCGAAACTTGTAGATTATAGGTCGGAAACTTGCCTTAAATCAATCAGGTTTCACCAATGCATAAAAGCGTTTCTTGGTATAAATATTGTACCTTTACGGCGAAAAGTGACAATTTCTAGACTGAACGACTTGATAGCACTTCATATGCAGGATTAGCTTTTAAAATATGGCCACCTGCATATATGATTTTTTTAAATTCGATTGCAAATCTCCAAAATTTTAAAACAGCCCACAAGGGGTTGCGAAAAAAATATTTAATAAGATGGGAAAAGATAAGGTGGTTTTTGACCTGATCAACCAAGAATTGGATCGTCAGCGCAAGGGCATCGAGCTAATCGCTTCTGAAAATTTCACCAGCGCCGCCGTCATTGAGGCGATGGGATCTTGTCTAACCAATAAATATGCAGAAGGTTATCCCGGCAAACGTTACTACGGGGGCTGCGAAGTAGTCGATGAAATAGAGCAGTTGGCCATTGATCGCCTAAAGGAGCTTTTTGGGGCAGAATATGCCAATGTTCAACCTCACTCTGGCGCGCAAGCCAATGCGGCCGTTTTCCTAGCTACCCTGCAAGCAGGAGATCATATTTTGGGCTTTGATCTAGCTCATGGTGGGCATTTGTCGCATGGTTCTCCGGTCAACTTTTCCGGAAAGGTATACAAGCCTTTTTTCTATGGAGTGGAAGAGGAAACAGGGCTAATCGATATGGATAAGGTGGAAGCTAAGGCGATCGAGGTACAGCCGAAATTAATCATCTGTGGTGCTTCCGCATATGCCAGAGATTGGGATTATGCACGCTTTAGAGCTATTGCCGATAAAGTGGGCGCTTTGCTTTTGGCAGATATCGCTCACCCAGCAGGACTGATTGCGGCCGGTTTGCTAAACGATCCGATGGAACATTGCCATATCGTGACTTCTACTACCCACAAAACGCTGAGAGGACCTCGTGGTGGCCTGATTATGTTGGGGAAAAACTTCGTGAATCCTTGGGGCAGAACGACGAGAAAAGGGACACCGATCAAGATGTCTGCCATCATGAATAGTGGCGTTTTCCCAGGAATGCAAGGAGGACCACTTGAACATGTGATTGCAGCGAAAGCAGTAGCCTTCGGAGAAGCTTTACAACCGGAGTTTAAAGTGTATGGCGAACAGGTGATTCGCAATGCCAAAGCTATGGCACAAGCCTTCGTAGACAAAGGTTATAAAGTGATTTCTGGAGGAACGGATAACCACCTCATGCTGATAGATCTTCGCTCAAAAGATGTGACGGGGAAAGCAGCTGAACAGGCCTTAGTGCGTGCCGATATTACCACTAATAAAAATATGGTGCCATTCGATACGCAGACTCCTTTCGTTACTTCAGGGATTCGCGTAGGTACAGCAGCGATTACTACACGCGGATTCAATGAGGCTGATTGCCTGAAAGTTGTAGATTGGATCGACAACATTCTTAGTGATATAGAAAATGAAGATGCCGTCATCGCTACCCGTCAGGAAGTCAATAGCTTTATGGAGCGCTTCCCCTTGTACGAGACCACTGGTGCAATGGTATAAATCTTACTAAAAGCAGTGCATTGAATGACAATGCAGCAAGGTATAAAGCGATCCCGTAGTTGGAATTTGTCCAGCTGCGGGATGCTTATTTATTGCTGTACTTGATTTTATTCCTTTGACTTTCTAATTTTAAGTTGCCAGAAATATCGAGATCTTTTCTCAAGCCTCCTTACATAAACCCTCTTAGCATGTCTCATTTCTCAGAAAAAGTGGCCAAATACAAAGCCCTTATGGAAAAGGGAGCTTTCCTCCAGGTCATCGACCAATATTATGATGAAACCATCAAGCAAAAGGAAAACAACGAACCCTCTGTAAAGGGACGCGCGACGCTTCGTGAGATGGAAGAAAAGAATTTAGATGGGGTTCATGCCGTCGAATTAGAGATCACATCCATGGTGATAGATGAAGCGCAGGAAATGGTGATGGGCGAAATGCTAGTCCGTTTCCACAGCAAAAAGCATGGCTGGAAGAAGCTAGAAGAGGCCTTTGTTCAGCAATGGAAAGAAGGTAAGATCGTCTACCAAAGGTTCTATTATCACGCCATTGAGGATGTCTAAGCTACATACACTTAGGGCCGGACTCCAATCAATCCGAGCATTCTCCCGCATTGTCCTTTTTCTTTTCGATAGGAAAAATAATCCTCGTTGTGGAGCACGGTAGAATAGACCGAGGATTCGATCTGAGCCATGGGTACTCCTCCTTTATTCAAGATACTAGCATTGGCCGCTTTCAAATCGATAAAGAACTTTTGCTTTTGCGCATCCCAACGTTTAAAGTTGTTCGCGAAATGATCGGCCACATCTGCATCTACTTCAAAAGAGCATTCATCGATACAAGTTCCAACGTAGGCATAACAGTGCGTAGGATCTGTACCGAAATGTTCTCGCATTACCATTAGTGTTTTTGCAGCGATGCCAGCGACCGTGCCGCGCCACCCCGCATGGATGGCCGCTACTGCTTTGTGAAGTGGATCATAAATCAGAACCGGGGTGCAATCTGCCACGGTTACCGTAAGGTACAGTCCCGCTACATTTGTGATAATGGCATCATAACCTGCGTATTGCCCAGCCTCCTCTACTCGAAGAACCTCTGCGCCATGTACCTGATGCATACCAGCTACCGAAGACTCAGAACATCCTAGCTGACTAAAAAAGTGATCTCTATTTTGCTGAATAAGCGATGCTTCGTCCTTGGTATATAATCCCAGGTTAAGAGCAGCATAGGGCGTTGAACTATACCCCCCTCGGCGGGTACTTTCAGCTACCACTAAGTCGGGAAAAGTAGACAATTGATTGGGCCGTCGGAACCCTAGAGCCGTGGTGTTGGAGGTAGTATGCGGTGCGGGCAAAAGTATATCGTTTTAATGTGTAGTAATGTATGTTTTGATTAGGCAAATTGAATCAGTTCTCTGTATTCCGCCAATAGCTTTTCATTGAGGAAATAATGAGTAAACTTATCTTTCTTTTCGGTGAGAAACAGACCGCAGTTTTTCAATATTTTCACATGTTGAGAAATGGCGGATTGAGAATAGCCGAAAAGAGCCACGAGGTCCTTGTTGCAGGTTACATTGTCAACGCCTTGACCTCCATTCTTCTCCCGCAAATATCGGACCAATGCTACCCGGACCGGGTGTGCCAAAGCATTAGATAATTCTGCAATTCTTTGATCCCTTTCTGTGATGGTGCCTTCAAGGTGCTCAGCTCGAATTCTCATAAGCTAAAGATACAAAAGCATGGCGAACTCAACTGCTGAGTTCGCCATCTATTGGTGTCTTTTGATACAAGGCTTACTAAGGAAGAACTATGTAGATTGTCTGTGGTGTTATAGAGCTGTTGAGCCTTGTAATTGTGTATCGGCATGCGCCCAGGCCTCTTGGAACCGTGCTTGAATTACTTTTGCTTCGGTAGTTCTACCTTGTTTTTCTAGCGATTGGTACAGACCATGTAAAGCCCAGCCCGTTTCTGGGAACAGTTCTAAGTCTTTCCGGTAAGTGGACTCGGCATCCGCATATCTTTCGGCTTTAAGTAATACACTGCCCAAATGGTGACGTACAGAGAAAAACCAATCAGGCGGTTCGTTATAATTTAAGCTATCTTCCAATTCTATGGCTTTTTGGAATAGGGTAATGGCTTTGTCCATTTGCCCCTGACTAGCGGCAATCTCCCCGGCTAATACTTGATCTGCAATGTCAATTAAAACCCCCATCGTGTTAATGTCCCAAATGGTGGCTTCATCCAAGACTGGATCGTTCACAAACTCCTGTAGGGCTTCCCGTTCTGACTTCGCTTGCGCGATTTCTCCTTTTCCAGTAAAGGCCATCCCTCGGGCATAATGCCAGATGGCAGTTGGGTAGCGAAGATCTGCGGCCGGTTTTGGCGTAGCCAGAATATCGTCCCACTTGGTAAACTTGACCTGCACGAACAGTGGAATGGACCAGAAGTGCTGAATGGTGGTAAAGCCTTCTTGGCGCATAATGTTGGTGTCCAATTGATTGACCATTCTAAAGGCTGCCCCGATTGAGGATTCCCCATTCCCTGCAAACCCAGCACAAGCGGTCAGGAAATGATAATTGTGTGGAAAATAAGCCAGCGGATAAATGCCTGCGGCGTGGCAGCTCGTCATATAGTTACTGTCCACAATAATGGCTTGTTCGTTGGATTGCATTCCCTTGTAGTAATGTCCCGTACGAATGTAAGTGTGAGAAGGCATGTGAACCAAATGGCCCGCTCCTGGTGTCACCTCTGGCAATCTTTCGACGAAAGGTAGTGCCTTATCTGGCTGAAGTGAGGCTTCGGTAGCATGAATATACAGGTGAATAGCGATCGGGTGATCCGGATTCGCTTGTAGAACTCCTTCCAAGAGAGTCAGTATCTCTGGCGTCCAGGGCTTAGGGGCACCTGACTTTTCCCAGAGATCCCAGGGGTGCATATCCATGATGGCTTCTGCCAACAAGGTGGCGACTTCCTGATCATCAGGATACTGCTGGTGCATCTTACGCATGGCGTCGGTATAGGCTTGGTCGTAGGCCGTGCGGTCGTCCGTTGGGGCCATGCTATAGCGTTGAGCCATAGCATCGATCAAAGCCCTTTCTCTTTCCGTGAGGCCATCCTTTAGTTTCAGGGCATTTTGAATGGCGGTATAGGCCACTGTTACAACTTCAGGCTCCATACCAGCATTGTAATTGGGTCCGAGAGCGTATGCGAGCCCCCAGTGACACATGGCGCAAGTCTCATCTTGCTTAATCGCATAGCGGAAAGACCGTACCGCCTCCGCATGATTGAAGCCAACGGTTAATTTAAATCCTTGTTCAAAGTAACGTTGAGCCAGTTCGTTATCAGTAGTAATAGGGAAGCTATATTCCCCTAGTCCCTCAAATAAGGGTAAGGTGCCCTCTATGTCGGCCAAGGCATCCACGGCTAGTCCCCGTGGAGAGCACATATTGACTGGGGGGATCTTGCTGATCTCTTCCCCTTCTTTTTGGGCATTGCAGGACAATAGCAAAGCCATTAGTCCAAATAGGTAAGAATTCATTTTCATCGGTTAGTATTGTATGGTTGCTTTGTTACAGTGCTACAATATTACGACACTACCAAGGCGCCCTCAAGTGATAATGAGTGGTTAGCCAGCTTTCTGAGTTGTTGGTAAGTTGAGTAAGATAGGAGAGGACGGCGAGCTACTTTAAGGAAGTAGTAGCCCGCTTTTAATAACATGTATATAGCAAGAGAACAGACTAGGAAGTCTATGAGTTTGAAGCTGAACTCTAAAACTGTTTTAAAAGATCTTCTCTTTTGCTCCTAGATACGGGTAAATGCATGTTATTGGTCATGATCAAATACCCTCCATCCGCTCTGATGAACTCCTTCACATGATGTAGATTAACCAAGTGAGAGTGATGCGCCCGGTAAAAGCTAAAGTCAGATAACAGTTCTTCAAAGTCTTTTAATGTACGTGAGATCAATTTCTTGCGGCCTCCATTCAGGTAGACCATGGTGTAGTTACTATCTGAAGAGCAAGCAATGATATCTTCGGGAAAAACAAATTCAATGCTTTCCTTTGTAGCCAGGGCTATCTTGCCAGGCCGTCCCTTTTGTTCTTCTTTGATATTGCTGAACAGGACTTCCAACTGGGTAGAAGAAAGGTTGTGGCTCTTCTTTTCGGTGAATTTTTCCACGGCTTCTTTCAGTTCTTGTGTTTGGACAGGCTTAAGTAGGTAGTCTAGGGCACTGAACTTGATGGCGCGAATTCCGAATTCATCGTATGCCGTGGTGAAGATGACATCAAAGGGAACCTGTCCGAGCTTTTCCAATAATTCAAAGCCGTTTAGGCGAGGCATTTCAATATCGAGGAAAAGTAATTCGGGCGGTTGCTCACTGAGGTAGTTGAAACCTTCAACAGAATCCGTGAAGCTGGATACGATCTCTACCTGCGGGCAATGTCGTTCCAATTTCCAGGCTAGGGTTTCTACGCTATGTCTTTCGTCGTCGATGATTACAGCTTTGATCATAACTAATGGTGTTGTAGCAGAAAAGGAGACAGTTTATAATGAAATAGTGAGTTCTACTCGAGTTCCTTTGGCCGTGCCGTCGGGAGATTTTAGGTCAATTACCTTTACTTTCGTTTCAGTGTTATACAGTCGGTTAATCATATTAATGCGGTCATCTGTAATGCGCATGCCCATAGACTTATGGCGAGTGGCTGACTTAGATTTAAGTAAGCGGGCCGCTTCTCTACCGATACCGTCATCTTCAATCGTGCAATGCAGGGAGCCATTTTGTCGAGTAAAGGTCAGGTCCAAGCGACCGGGCGTCTTTTTCTGCATCAAACCATGCCAAATAGCATTTTCGACATAGGGTTGCAGCAGCATTGGCGGAACCTCAATTTCCTCTAGCCGGATCTCTTTGGCCACACTTACCACATAGTTGAATTGTTGTTCAAACCGGAGACACTCCATCTCAATATAGAGTTTTAGCGCCTCTAATTCGTCCTTTAAATTGACATAATTTGAGCGAGAATTCTGTAAAATAAGTCGAATCAAGCGGGAGAATCGATTCAAATAATCCGAAGCAGTTTCCGTATCATTCTTGATGATGTAGTAGTCAATTGAATTCAGACAGTTGAAGATAAAGTGTGGATTCATTTGTGCTCGTAGGGCATTGAGTTCCACATTGGCCAAGCGTTTTTCAAAATCAGTTTTGAGGGATTCTGTCTGCCGAATCTGCTTGATGCGGAAGCGTACGGCTAGAAAGGCGATCAAGACCAAGAGAGAAAAGACACCCAACCAAAACCAGATCGTTTTCCACCAGGGAGTAGTAATGTGGATCATCAACTTCAATGGCTCCTGGTTCCAGGTACCTTCATTATTGGCAGCCTGCACTCTAAATACGTAGTCACCACCGTCCAAACTATTGTAGCTGACATAGTTTCTTTGACCGCTGTAAATCCACTCCTCATCTACTCCTTCCAATTGGTAAGCAAAGGTCACTTTGTCCGGGAGGGTATAAGCTTTAGCAGCAAACTCAAAAGAAAAGAAGTTCTGCCGATAGCTGAGATCAATGCGTTGTGTGCTATTAAGGTCAGAATTATGGACGATCACATCGTCAAATACCTTGAAGGTGGTGAGATAGGGCTTCGGTAATTCCGTATTGGTTTTTAAACTATCTGGATGAAAGAAACAGATACCATTGGGAAGACTGACAACCATTTCACCAGTCGATAGCGGCTGTATGAAATTAGCGACAAAGGGAGGGAGTCCATATTCTCGGTAGAAATATTGGAAAGTAGTATCAAACGGATTTACATGGGTGATTCCTTTCTCATGGAGTAGCCAAATGTGCCCTTTATAGTCTCGGTTTATGCCTCTGACAAAGATCTCCTTCAAAGAATCCTGCGCTGAATATTTTTCGATTATCCCATCCTCTACCTGTTCAGGAGTAGCTATCCCGACCCCCATATCCGCTCCGGCGATCCATACATTGCCGTCCCCCGCCTGCGCAAAACCGGCGATGTTCGGGAAAAACTTGGGAGAGTCGATATCCTGGACGTGAATATTGACAAAACGATCCTCCTCGGGTAGGTAGAGGCTGTAGTTATTGGCCATCCGTATCCACAGTTGCCCGCGATCATCTAGGAAAATCATTTCCATCCAACGGTGGCGCGTGGTGGTATGCGAAAGCTCGAACTCTTTACTATACTGCCAACTTTGACCGGAATTGGGGTCCACTTTAAACAAGCCCCGTCTACGTGTAGCAATCCACAAGTAACCGCTGCTATCTTGTACCATCCTGCGGATGAAAGGATCTTGGAGATCCAATTGTGGGAGAAAGCGGACTATCCGTTTTTGCTTTTCCTGAAATTCCAATAGCTCATTATTACTTCCGAGAATGATCCGTCCGTCTTGGAGTCGAATCATATCCTGTACATCTAAGGCTCCATATTCATTAGCCAGTTCCTTGGAAATGGGGACCAACTCCCAGGTTTTGGTCGCTCTATCAAAAATTTGTAGCCCCTCACTTCTGTCGGGAGCTACATATAGTTTTCGTTTATCTTGGCTTTCAATTAAGGCTCGAGAGTTGTAGTTGAAATTTTCGTTTTGAGTAGGGTAGTGATGACTTTCAAACTGATTGGTGTAAGGATCGAAAATGTATAAGCCGTAATCACTTCTGGCCCAAACCCGTCCTTGAGGATCGATAAAGTCTGCTCCGTAGATTTTACCTTCCTTGGGTTTATTGTAAAAGACTTCTGTGAAGGAATCTGTCCGAGGATCGAAATAAGCAAAGCCCAGGCTATAACTAATCCCGATTCGACCATCTGGGAGTTGAAGCATGGAAAAGACTGTTCGTTCAGACATGCGAACACTAGTAGGTTCATTTGGAATGGTGGCCTTGCGGAAAGTCTGTGTGGGGATGTCAAATATGGTGACCCCATGCCAACTGGCTACATAAACTTTGTCTTTACCATAGGGTAGGAGGTACTTGAGTGAATTGGCTAAGAACTGATCATTACCGTCTGCCATTTCAAAGAAGAACCAATCATAGGCTTCCGTGTATTGGTTAAATAAAATGAGTCCGGAGAGCGTGGCTAACCAAAGTAAGGAATCATTCTCTGCGTGCGGAGCTATATGGAGAATGCTGTTTACCCTGCTCGCATCTATCTTAGGATCGGTGTTTTGGACCTTGAAATTATAACCTAGGAAAGTATCTCTTTCCTCATCGTATCGCGCTAAGCCCGCCTCGTTCAAGCCAATCCATAAATGCTGATTTCGATCTTCGGTTATAGCACTAACTCTACTATTGGGTAACAGACTTTCTTGGGCGATTTCGGTGTTGTGGTAGTTTTTGAAATCATGGGTGGCAGGCTGATAAAGGCAAAGTCCAGAATAGGTGCCTACCCAGAGGCGGTTTTTATGGTCTTGGTAAAGGCTGAGGGCTTGGTTATTGGCCAGAGAATTGGGGTCCTCTGGGTCGTGAAGAAAGTATTTGAAGGTATTACCATCAAATCGAGCCAATCCTTTTGTGGATCCAATCCAAGCAAAATTATTATGATCCAATTGGATTGCCGTGATGTAGTTGTCCAGAAGGCCATTATCTTCTGTGAAGGTCGTAGGATTGTCGAATATCGATTGTCCTGATAGCGCTAGGCATAGCGAGAGCCACAGGCTTAGTAGTCCGAGTCTGATCCAATCCTTACAAATCATCCTTAAAATTACTAAAAATCGTTCTGGGGTTCCAGGGTGGCTGAGTCATTGGTCATCCATTCTATTAGTTGGTAAAGTTCATTGAGTCATTGGTGATTGAGGCATCCATAAACCTTGTGCCATGAACAAGAAAGTCTTTCTTTGAAAATTCGCAGCAAAACCCTAACAATATTGTTTCGGATCTCTTACCGCTTTTTTATCTTTCGATTTCTTGATAAATACCTCAAACCTAATCCAAAATGATGCGTAACATCTCTACAATTATCTTTTCTATCCTCATTTTACTACCCAACCTAATCCATGCTACGGGAAATCCGGGCCGAGAAGAAGCCAAGATCGACCAAGTGTATAGTCAATTTGGCCTTAGTGGAAAAGGAACGGTAGTCGTCATGATCGATCGAGGCATTGACTACACCCATCCAGATTTCCTAGATGCCAATGGGCAAACACGATTAGCCTATCTCTTTGATTTAATCGATGATTCTGGCGCCAATGCGCCCAACAATACTTATGGAAGAGGAACCATTTATACAGCTGCTGATATCAATGCTTCCCTCCAAGCCGGCACAACCCTATCAACCGACCGCTTCGGCCATGGAACGGCAACCACTAGTATCGCTTGTGGGAACGGTAGTGCAGTAGATGGCGACGAATTCCGTGGTGTAGCCTATGAGGCAATGATCATTAGTGTAAAAGTGACTCAGGATGGCTTTCCCGCCTTTGGCAATCAGCCGGGGGAAGCCGGAGCTTTTGACCCCGGGGATATTCCTGTGGCGCTTCAATTTGTGGCGGACAAATTAGAAGAGCTGGGTATGCCGGGCGTCACCTTGATCAATCTTGGGTCAGTGGGTGGTCCCACGGATGGTACTTCCACGGTATGCCGAGCCATGGATGACTTCGTGGCCAGAGGCCATACCTTGGTATGTGGAGTAGGAGACGATGGTGGAGCTAACAACTTTGCTTCCGCTTCCGTAGCCTTAGGCAATTCTAATGAAATCCAGATCAATAAAGGAACAGAAGGGGTACTGCGGTTAGACCTATGGTACAGTGAGTCCGACCGTTTCAGTGTAGAGGTCGAACGCCCCAATGGACAGAAAGTGGGACCTTTTGCCGCCCCATCCGGACCAGATGGATTTGATGATCGTAACTTCACAGATATCCGCTATTTCCATCGGGGAGCAAATACGGAGTTTTTTGGAGCTACCAGTAATCGTCGCGAACTACTGATTGACTTCTCCGGTGCAACTGGAGTATACAAGGTGATTCTGACTGCCACAGCTGCGGAAGGAAGTGCCTCCTACGCCGCCACCCTCAATCCTGCTACTTATGCTAGCCCCAATCGATTCTTGACGAACCAAGTCGCTGGCTTTAGCGTCGCAGATTACACGACGGCCTTTAATATCATTTCCCCGGCTGATTATGTGGTGAAAAATGACTGGTTTGATCTATCCGGGACCCTTCGAGATATTACTGGGCAGGGAGAGAATGGAGAAATATGGATCGGAAGTAGTGTAGGTCCATCCCATGATGGCCGGCTAGTCACCGATTTCGCCGCTCCAGGTGAGGTCCTTTTTGGTGCCTACAGCCCAGACACTTGGTATAGCAATTTCCCTTCTAGCCTAGTACAAGGAGGGGGAGGAATGTATGGCATACAAAATGCAGTGAGTGCAGCTGCACCACTTTCTATGGGCGTAATTTCCTTGATGTTGGAGCTAAAACCTGACCTCACGCCTGCTGAGATCAAGGACATCCTCCAGCAAACCGCGCGCCAGGACAATAACACAGGCTCGGTACCCAACAACACCTGGGGCTATGGTAAGCTAGATGCCCTGGCCGCCGTCGAAGCCGTCAACAGCCTAGTCCCCACCAATGATCCTATCTCTACTCATTCACGCCTCAAGTTATTTCCCAACCCCACCTTAGGTCAGCTCACTTTTCAGCTACCTGCTAACAATGCCTTAGCTGATGAAATGCTTGTCACGAATTATCTGGGGCAAGTCATCTACCGATTAAGTGTGGCGGAGATCGAGCGTGGCCAATTTAATCTACCCGCTAAGATGACCAACGGCGTCTATCAGTTAGTTGCCCTTGGTAATGGCTGGCGTGCTTCTAGCCGCTTTGTGAAGCTGTAGGCTTCCGTCCCGAACACTTCCGAAGTCTTTAAGACTTCGGAAGTGTTCGGGGCGGAAGTATTCGGGACCGCCACACCCATTTTCACAGCGGGCTCCCTCCCGTCCCAAAGCGCTCCTCCCACCCCCGAATCCCTTGCAGTCCCCCCGTATGCACAACAATCACCTTAGTCCCCACCTCAAACGCTCCCTTTTCAATCAAATCAAAAACCCCATAAAACAACTTACTCGTATAAATCGGATCCAATTTAACCCCATATTGCTGACTGAAATCCACCATAAATTTGACCAATTCAGGCTTATGCTTGGCATACCCTCCAAAATGATAATCCGCCTGAATCGTCCAATTATCCCACTTAGTCCCTTCGCCGGCTAACAACTGCTCCACCTCCCCTGCCATGAAATCACCCTTCAAAGCTGGAAACCCCATCACCTGTCCCTGCCCCGCCATGCCGAGGATGATACCCGCCATGGTCCCGCCTGTCCCACAACTGACGGCTACGCAGGCACGCTCATCGATCACAGTTTGAGCCCGCAATTCTGCTACCAGTTCCTCTACCCCTTGCAAAGCACTAGCATTGGTACCCCCTTCTGGTAAAACATAGGCCGGACCAAAGCGCTCCTCCAGTTGCCGCAAGACCTCAGCCTCCTGCTTCCTCCGAAACTCACTCCGACTCATATAATGGATATGCATCCCCTGTTCATGGGCATGCTGTAGGGTGGGGTTGAGGGGTAAATGTTCCTCTCCTCGGATAATCCCTACTGTAGAGAATCCGAATAACTTTCCCGCACTCGCCAGCGCTGCAATATGGTTGGAATAAGCCCCACCAAAGGTGAGTAATTGCTGATAGCCCGCTGCCTTCGCCTGTATGAGATTGTACTTCAGTTTACGCCACTTGTTGCCACAGAAGCATAGATCATCCGAAGGATGAAGCAGATCATCCCGTTTGATGAGCACTTGCACGCCATGGAGTTCGGCGAGGGGGGCTAATGGAGTGGGTGGATGGAAGAGGGAGTCGATAGTTAGGCTTGTTTATTGATGAAACATCTGCTCAAGATAAGTTCTGGAATTGGAAAAGTATAAGCATTAATATATTCGCATTCACTTTTACCTCCTTTGGAGCAGTGAGTATTGTTTGGGGATCTCACGCTATGAAGTTAGTTGCAGCAAGTGGGACTTGATCCACGTAGTTTGATTAACTAGAAACATAGTCTCTAAGGGCTATGGATGGAGTTGAGGTAAATATTCAAGAGATTACTTTGGAAGCAGAAAAATAGTTGCGATCTACCCTGTCCCAATTATACAATACTTTCCCTCCTGGCACCCCTAGTTTTGGGGTATGAAAAATGTACTGCCTTTCTTATTACTACTCTGCTGCTGGTCTTGTCAGCAAAGTTCGGAGGATACTACGGAGACACCGACATTTATTTCCCAACCTTTTCTAGTGGAAGATGACGACTGGTCATTCGAGGGTACGGCCAACTTGCTATTGGTGCCGGAGAATCGCTTAGACCCAGATAGCCGCAGCATTGCCCTGCATTTTTTCCATTTTCCAGCTAAGGAGAAAAGCAACCTGCCTCCCGTGGCTTTTTTAGGCGCTGGCCCCGGCGAGCCCTATTCCTATGAGGTGTTCTTTGATGGGAAGCGGGCAGAAGCCTGGCGATACGAAGTAGAATTCGTGAACCAGCAGCGAGATGTGATCTTGATCAATCAAAGAGGGAACTCGGGCGCTCCGGGTTTGCCCATTGCCGATTTTCGGTATCGTTGGCCGAATGGAGGGGCTGATGACAAGCCGCTTGATCTTGCATTGATGAATGAGAATCGTAGAAAGGCCTATGCGGAATATGTCGAAGCCTATACGGCCAAAGGCATTGATCTCCGCGGCTACGATGTGATGCATTTTGTGGGGGATATTGATGCGATTCGACAACACTATAGTTACGATAAAATAGCCTTGATTGGTAATAGCTTCGCGACTCAGTGGGCCTTGGCCTATATTCAGAAATATCCGGAGCATGTGGATCGGGCCTTCTTCTCTGGGATTGAGCCGCTCAATAACAATTATGATGATCCTGATGGGCTGTGGAATGTATTGGAGCAAGTCAACGTATATGCCCAGGCAGATCCGAAGATAGCCAAAGACTTGCCGCTTGGAGGAGTCCCGGAGGTGTTCAAAAGCCTGATTACACGTCTAGAAAACGAGCCACAGACGGTGCAGCTAGAGGAAGATGGAGAAGCTTATTCGATGGTGGTTGGAGCAGATGATCTGCGCTACAACTACCTCAATCCGAAGGCGCGTAGCTACAAGGGGGAACTGGAATCTTGGCCCAAATATCTGATGGACATGTACCGAGGGGATTTTCGGCTGCTTGCTAGCCTCTCTCAGGGCAGGAAATACCGATCTTCTGCTTTAATGATCAATCCCTTGTTCAATAATAGCTTGGGCATTACCCAGGAACGTGAGGCGCTATTGAAATCGAGGGAATCGGCTAGGTGGCTAGGAGATGTTGCTGATCACTACACAGCTACTCGGGATGTCTGCCCGGCCCCTAAGGTAGAGGAGTCCTTTCTAAAGCCCGTTAAGCACAATATTCCCATGGTCATTATCCATGGCGATATGGACCTTAGCACCCCTTACACCAACGCCACAGAATTGATGCCTTTCTTAGAAAATGGCCATCTGATCACGGTGAAGCGAGGTTCGCACAATGCCAAGCGGGCCCTCATCTTCTCCGATCGGGATTTGATGAATCAGATTTATGAATTTATGAATCTCGATTTTGCGGTAGATGATTTTCAGGCATTTCGGCAATCCTTGCCATCAGTGTTTGAGTTACCAGCGTTTGAATTTTTGCCGATTGGGGGTGAATCGCTGTATGAACATTATCAGGATTAGCCCCGCCAGACATCGGAAGTTTATCCTCAGCCTGATCAAAGCAACTTCCGATGTCTATCCTCAGCGGCTTAAGAAATCAGAAGTTTAACCCAGGAGTAGCGACAGCAACTTCTGATGTCTAGGCTTGCAGCAAAGGAAAAACCATAGCCTTGCCCTTGTCGGTAAGGCAAGCGATGAGGGGGACGAACCAGCTGAAATGATAGCGGTGAATCTTCTCTTCTACCGGCGCATTGGGGTAATTGAGCTCAACGAAGGAAATGCCAAAATCGGTGGCCATGAGGCAGTTTTCGATAACCATTTGGTGGTAGCCGGGGAAGCTTTCAGCTTGCATGAGGTCCTGAGCCTGGAGGTATTGAAAGATGTTTTTGAGCTGGACTTCTCGGTGGCGATACATGCCTCGGAGGGCTTCGCCGATCTTTGGGTACTGGAGGCTAATGGCTAAAAGATCTTGTAAGAGGAAGCGATACTCCCAGAATTTGGCGGCTTGTTGGGCGGTGGAAACGAGGAGGGTCCCGAGGTCAATGTCCGGCCGATCGAGCTTCTCCATGACGGCATCGGAGGCAACTAGGCAATCCTGAAAGATGGCTTCGATCAGCGGGCCTTTGCCGGGATAATGATACCTAAGATTACCATGGCTGATGCCTAAAGCAGCGGCTATATCGCGGATAGATACCTCCGCCACACCCTTCTCATTGAAGAGCTCGCAGGCTTTTTTGACGATCTTTTCGGCTGTACCCATGCTTTAGTCCGTTTGCGCTAAGTTACTGTTTTTTTGCCAAGCTAGGCGGTGGAGCAAATAGATGGCTAAGAACCCAAACAAGAAATTGGAGATGCTGGTTTCCCACAAATGAGGCCAGCGAACAGCCGATGGCATGAAAGGGTTCGGCAAGAGTAGTCCGCCGGCTAGCATCACTCCAAATATCAAGCCGGTCAGTAGGGCTTTTATCCACCAGACGGCCCCTACGCTTTCTGCGATCAAGATCGCCAGCCCCGCCCAGATCACTCCTCTAAAGAGTTGGAAGAAGATTAGGCTGGGTTCGCCTTGCACCACCTTGAGCATGTGTGTCCCAAAAGGCAAAATATCGGTACTCCCACTATAAAACTCCCGTACAGCCGCAGATTGCCAGGCTACATAATAGCCAAATACGAAATAGATCACCGTATAGAGCAAGGCAATCCAGCAGATGGCCTTGATAAGCTTTGAATTGAGTTTCAAGGTAGTAGGGATTGGATCGTATTTAGAGCGCATTCTTTGCATAATACCAACGCTGATTGGCGCATACAAGACTGAAATGATGAAGCCCGAAAAAATAATCTTCCCAATCATGGCTGAAGGAATCTTTAAAGCAGAATTGAAGAATAGGCTTTCGATTTGGGTGAGGATAGAGTTGGCCGTAAAGTAAACAAGGAAGACGGTGAGGACTGCTTTCCAGCCATGCCATTGCATGAAATACAACCAAAAGGCGAGAATCAAGGAGGTCAGGAAACAAGACAGGAGTAACATGCCTGCTGTACTTGCCGCGGCAGCCATGGCTGCTGCTTGGTCTTGGGTACTTGGGCCCGTGCTGGTACTGGCCGTTTCTGCAAGGCCACTAAGAATTCCTCCGATCGCAAAGCAAACGAATAAGCTGATCGTCAGAGCGGGAATTTGCCAGAAGAGATGAAGTGGTTTTATCATAATGAAGAATTGGGAATGAAGAATGTAGAGTGTTTAGTCGGTGTCAAGTAGGGAGTAGAAGAGGGACTTCGGTTCTGCGTACAGTTCATAATCTAGCTGCTAACTGTCACTCCTCATTCTCGACTAGTCAGGAGTGCCTGATAGGCGTGCTTGGCCCAGCGGAGGTGAGCCTTTTGGCCTTCGATTCCATTTTCCAAAGCCAGCTTACTATGGAGACTCATGGTATGGGAATAATCACGATGAATTGTGTTGAGCCAGTCCAGGCTTTGCTCTATTCGCTCTGCTAAGTCCGAGAGAAAGTGCAGGCGCTTATCGAGGGCCAGCAAATTTTCCATAAAGGCAAACTTCAGCAGTACCTCCCCTAAATGTTTGCTAATGTCCTCTTCTGGTAAAGGGGCATTCAGCCATTCTAGCAACTTGTCCTTGCCAGCGGCTGTGAGCTCGAATTGACGCTTCTTTTCGCCAGGTGGTAGGCACTTTTCAATGTATCCCACCTTTTCCAACTTCCTTAAGGCCGGATAAATGCTTCCGGGACTACTGCTATAGTTACCCAAAGCCGTTTGTTCGAATACCTGCCGAATGGCGTAGCCGGTCTTTGCTCCCTGTTCTAATAGCCCGAGAATGGCGTAATCAAGATTCGTGGTTCGTGTCATTTTAGTACGATTCGTACTACAATAATAATACGATTCGTACTAAAAGTCAAGAAAAATATATTTAGTCCACTTGCGCTAAAGTGTTTTTTAGCGTATGTTTGTAGAGTTAGTCCATGTGGACTAAATTGATTTTGCACAATCACTCGATTACACAATTAAAGAATCAAGACATGAAAAAGATCCTAATTGTCAACGGTCACCCGGATAAGGAGAGTTTTAATGCGGCCCTCACCGAGGCTTATGCCAAGGGTGCACGTGCGCAAGCCAATACTAAAGTTGATGTGCTGTATCTGGCGGATTTAACTTTTGACCCGATTCTCCAATATGGATATCGCAAGCGCACTGAATTGGAACCTGATCTCCTGAGAGCTATAGCGCTATTAAAGGAGGCGGATCATACGGTATGGGTGTATCCCGTCTGGTGGGGTGGTATGCCTGCTTTGCTAAAGGGCTTTTTTGACCGCACCTTTTTATCTGGTATCACTTACAAATACCGAGAAAACAGTCTCTTTTGGGATAAGCTAATGAAAGGGAAAACAGCAAGAGTTATTAGCACGATGGATGCCCCGGTTTGGTATTACCGCTTAGCTTATAGTAGTGCGGGACATAAGGCGATTAAGCGAGTAATTCTAGGTTTTTGTGGCTTTAAAGTGAAGTTCTTTACGATGGGTAGCTTGAAATTCAGTAGTGAGCAGCAACGGGAAAAATGGTTACAGAAGGCTGAACGCTTGGGGATTAGAGAGGCTAGAGCTAGCCGCAAAGCGCGCAATCGGAAAGCAGCCAGGGCGAAATTGAGCTTGGGGTGAGTGGGGAGTCAAGGAGTGGATAGTAGGAAGGGTAGAGTGTGGTAGCTAGAGATGCAGAGACTTTAAATGACACCGATCATGCCAAAAATGTTTTAAAAATGGAGATTGAGTTTGGCCAAAAGCTGACAAAATTGGCCATTCATCGGAACATTTGGGCGTTCGTCGAAAAGAAATAGGTCATTTATCGTGGATTCCTACATTTGCATCGACTGTTATTCAAAACTCTAAATCACTCCGACTATGTTATTCAAGAAGTTAAGCCTTCTATTGGGATGCCTCACGCTCTTATGTAGCCTTTCTGTAGAAGCGCAAAGCGATAACGGACTAATCACTGGTAAAATTCAAGACCCTGACGGAAACCCTGTTGCTTTCGCAAATGTCGTTCTAAAACTCGCCAAGGATTCCTCATTATTTAAGGTTGAATATTCGAAAGAAGATGGTGGTTTTGCCATTCTGGAAATACCTGCCGGTGCTTACTGGCTGGATGTTTCTTACGTAGGTTTGCCTCCTTATCAATCAGAAGTTATCAACTTGGCGGCTGGCCAAAAAATGAATTTGGGGAACATCGATCTTAAGCCAGGAGCTACTGATTTGAGTGAGGTGGTAGTGAAAGCCCAGAAGCCCTTGCTAGAGATTAAGCCCGACAAAATGGTATTGAATGTTGAAGGTAGTATCAACGCTACAGGGAACAATGCCATGGATCTACTCCGTAAATCTCCTGGTGTGGTGATTGACAATAATGACAATATTTCCATGCTGGGGCGTACAGGGGTGCAAGTGTACATCGATGGAAAACCATCTCCGCTGGCAGCGGCAGATCTCGCGGCTTTTCTAAAGACGGTACAAAGTACTGAAATTGAAGCCATTGAGATTATCACCAATCCCTCCTCTCGCTACGATGCAGAAAGTACTGCCGGTATTATTAATATCAAGATGAAGAAGGATAAGCGCCTAGGAACCAATGCCAACCTCAACCTTGGTGGTTCTATGGGGCAAGTAGGACAGTATAATGGTTCGATCAACGGAAACTTCCGCAATAAGAAACTAAATGCATTTGGCTCTTTTGGCTATTACGATGGAGAGAATATCAACTTCATGGATATCTATCGGGAGCAATCGGGATTGGTGTTTGACCAGAGAGGGAGAAATGATTCCGAATGGTCTGGCCAAAACTTCCGCTTCGGAACTGACTTTTTCCTCAACAAAAAGCAAACGATTGGCTTCTTGATTAACGGTAACCTGAACGATAATGGCAATAGCGGGAATAGCCGCACTTTCATTAGTATGCAAGGTCAGAGCGAGATCGATAGTGTTTTGGTTGCTGAGAGCTTCCAAGATGGCACGCGAGATAATGTGAATTTCAATGTGAACTATCAGATTGATAACGGTAAAGGCAATGTGTGGAATATGGATGTGGACTACGGGATGTTCCGGAACGAAAGAGAAGCCTTTCAACCCAACTTCTACAAGGATGCCTCTGAAAGCGAAATCTTGACAGAACGCATCTTCGCTAACAACAGCCCAACCGATATTGATATCTATACTTTTAAGTTGGATCACGAACGCCCGCTATTTGGGGGAAAGATGGAAATTGGTACGAAGTTATCTTTAGTTGAAACGGACAATACCTTCGATTTCTTCAATGTGATCAACAACGAAAACATTAGAGATCTGGATCGCAGTAATCAATTCGAATACAAGGAAAACGTGAATGCGGGTTATGTGAATTTCTCTAAGCAAATCAAGAAGTGGGGCATACAAGCCGGGTTACGGGTAGAACACACCCATTCTACTGGCGACTTAACCAGTGCCAAACCTACCGACAACGATTTTGTAGAAAGAGACTATGTGAATATATTTCCTTCTGCTGGTATCACATTTGCCATGAATCAGAAGAACACTTTCCAGTTGTCTTACAGCCGAAGAATCAACCGTCCTTCTTACCAGGATTTGAATCCCTTCGAGGATAAATTGGACGAGTTAACCTTCCAACAGGGTAATCCATTCTTGCAGCCGGAATATGCCAATAACTTCCAATTGTCACACTCCTTCAACTATCGCTTTAATACCACTTTTAGCTTTAGTCACACGCAGGATTTGATTACGCGTCAAACAGAAGCTTCAGGCGAGAATGCCAGTTATATCACTTGGTTGAACCTGGATGATCAGTATGTATATAGCTTGAATTTCTCTGCACCGGTGCCATTGGCAAAATGGTGGAGTTCTTACACTAGCTTGACGGGTACTTATAGCCAGAATAAAGCAGAAAACCTTCGTGGTAATGCAATTGATTTGGATGCCACCTCTTTCAATATCTATAGCCAGCATACCTTCCGTTTGCCTAAGGATGTTTCCTTTGAGCTATCGGGTTGGTATAATGCGCCAGGGCTTTGGGGCGGTACATTCGAAATGCAAGAAATGTGGAGTATCGATGCCGGTGTACAGAAAAAAGTGCTGGGCGGTCGTGGTAATTTGAAAGTATCTGTAAGTGATATCTTCAGAACGAATCAGTGGAGCGGTATTAGTGAATTTGGTCCTTTATTCATGGACGTAGGAGGTCGCTGGGATAGCCGTCGCTTGCGCGTAAACTTCTCCTATATGTTTGGAAACTCTCAGGTGAAAGGTGCGCGTCGTCGTAAAACGGGCTTGGAAGACGAACAACGTCGTGTGAAGTCCGGAAATTAGCAAGTAACTGACCCCGTCCAGAACACCAACACTTCCGAAGTCTTAAACTTAAAGACTTCGGAAGTGTTGGTGTTCTGAACTGGCTTGCTTTCAATTCTGTAACTCCCACACCCACTTCACCGAATCGCCCATTACCCTAAAGTAACCAATCTCTTCCCCCCGCTCGGCTCTAAACAGATTGGGCGTTTTCAATTGCTCAATGCGATCATAGTTCGGCTCCAAGAGGATTTTTCCTTTCTTATTGACCAAGCCATAAAAAATCTGTGGGTTGATAATGATATTGCCATCGGGCTGAGGATGGAGAAAACGAAATTTGGGAGGAACAATATAGACACCGCGCATATTGATGGCACCATAAAGTCGCTTTCGCATGCTAGCAGGTCGTACTTTGGCAATGCCGAGATGAAAGGTGTCAATTTCGCTATAATACTGTCCAAATAGATTGTTGCCAGAGGCGTCAGCATAGAAAGCCAGATCCTCGTTATAGGTTTGGGTGACCCCAAAGACGCCCTCCGAAAAAAACTGTGGTTTTCCACTCTTTAGTTGAATTTCTTCCCCCAGATTATTAATGATCTGTTTCTTTTTTTTATTACTCACGAAGGTCACTCCATTTTTGAACGCCTGTGTTTTGTCATAGGAGTCACCGATGGCGCGCCCAGTCGCGATGTGGATAAATTGCCACTGATCACTTCCAGGAACTTGCGTTACAACCAGGCCCTCAGAGATGCTACCAATTCGGGAATAAGCCGTTTGGAGCACTTCCGTCCCCTGGCTATTGATCAGACCAAACTTCCCATTTTTGCCCAATACTTTGGCGTAGCCTTGTCGAAAGCTACCAATGTGCTTGTAAGTGGGGCCCAGGCGGACTTGGCCAGCGGTGTCTAGAAGTCCTTGTAGTCCATCTTTCTCTTCACTGAAAACCGCTACCCCAAGCGCATTGAAAGAGCTAATGGAAGCATACTTGCCGGCGGGAACGATGAGCTTGCCACTTTTGCTAACCGCAGCTGGTCGTGGCTTGCCTGTCAGGGAATCCGGTCGCTGGATGACGGCAATGCCACCGGAAAAATCCATAGGCAATGCGTGTAAGGTATGATGGGTGAAGGGAACATCATCTTTCCCCTTAATCTTTCGATATTCAAAGAGAGCACCAAGGTCAAAGGCTTTGCTACCGGAAGGATTGTAGGCATTCCATTTCTTATTGTTTTTTGACCACCAACACAAGCCTTCGTGAAAGTCTCCAACAAAACTCGCCAAACGTCCTTTGATATCGGTTTGGATAATCTTTTCTCCTTGCTTATTAATAAAACCACAGTTCCCCGTGCTATCCACCACCATGGCTAAACCTTCGGAAAAAGGACGGGCTACCGTATATTTGGGGGGAATGACGATTGCACCAGCCGTATCAATATATCCCCACAATCCCTCCTCATCCCTAAAGACGGAATAGTTTTCCTTAAAAGGGCTAGGTTTAGTGGGGTTGACAAAGATCTGATGCCCTTTATTATTGAAGGTAAAGGTCGGAGTCCCTCGCTGGCCAATGATGAAATAGTTGGAATAGACCCCGATTTCATCATATTCGGTCGGGATAATCTCATTCCCTTCAAAATCGATGATCCCAAAATCTGCGTCAGGGTGTCCATATAGGTCTGTATGCCCATTTTTGCGCATGATCAAGGCCGACTTTTCATCCCAATCATAGTCCAGCACATAATCTGCCGCTGGGTCCAGAATCACTTCTCCATCGATATTGATGAATACCCATTTAGCGGTACTTTTCTTTTGACTTATGTAAAACTGGGGCGTACTGCGATGAGTCTGCTTCGCATCATCTCCCCTGATCATTTGAAATTCGCGCAGGAGGTCAGGTTGTTTCCCAAGCAGGAAACGAGAAGGTTCCTCCAATTTCCTCCCGGCCTTGTCTTCAATCAACCCGAGATCCCCGCCGATACAAGCCCGTGCACGCCCTTCCCGAAAGGGGCCAATATAGGTATAGGTGATGGGCTGGCCATCTTTCTTCATCACTTGTCCTTCTCGATTGATCAGCCCCATTCTTCCATCAGCTCCAATGAAGGTGGTGTGCATGTATTTCCGATCAAAAGGTCGAATACCTAGGACGGGGACTTCCTCCACAAAAGATTTAGAGGCCAAAGAGAAGAATCCGGATGGGATCACACTCCCGCCATAGACCTTTCTGGTATAGGGGTTTATGATGGCTTTATCCTTTCGGTAGATAGCCAGCATCTCTCCCTTGATGATTTGGTAGACCTTTGGTGGGGAGTAAGGGAGTTTGGTAATGACTTTCTTCTCTTTCGGGGCACCAATCCCTGATACCTCCTTATCTGTTTCTACGATGGCGTAGTAGGGCCCTGTTTTTCTGCTAGTAAAACGCCCGGGAGGCTCCGTTACCAAAGGATATTCCTTGGGACCGGGCTTCGGGATAATCTTTACTTCTCTGCGTTTCTTGTTTTTGTTAAGGCGGAGAGAGAAGGTGTTTTGAAAGATGGTATCGATCTCGAATTTTCCTTTGTCGTTGATGCCGAAGATCACCTCATTGGTTTTATCGGCTACGAAGACGGAACGCGCATCTACTTGCTCAATTCTTTTGTAATTAGGTATGAGTAGATCTATTTCATCTCCGTAGAAGCTGAAGGCTCCGTATTTTCTTTGTCGAGTGGTAATGCCTTGCTGGCAAAAAGCGATATCTCCTACAAAGCGGTTGATGCCGTCATAATCACAGGGGATCAGTACCCCTTTTCTAATGTTAGCCGCATAAAGTCCCCACTTATTTTTTTGAGCCACTCGATACACACCGGGTTTACCGGAAGTGTATATGTAGTTGAAAACGGGAGATTTAATCTGCCCACTGGTGTCCATCAGGTAATCCTTCTCTTTCTCTCCATTTGATGCGGCGTTGAAAATTACATATTGATCATCCAGGGGGTACCACCAAGGAATCCATTCTGTACTATTGCGATTTTCTTCAAAATAGACTCCTTTCTTCTGCACTCGCCTGCTGCGTTTCATGGTCTTTATGGGTTTCTTTTCGATGATATTCCATAACTCTACCGTTGGACCTCCTTGCAAGGCGAATGCGGCCAATAAAGGGCTTACTTTTTCAACCTTAAGGTAGTTTACTTTATTGGTTTGATGAATAGGCTCACCAGGCTTGGGCTGGAGGTTGATATAGTGGGTATTCCAATAGAAATCCCCTTTCATGGCAATGAAAGTTCGATCCAACATCAAGAAGTCTCGGGCCCCTTCTGGGACAATCCGTTGTCCTGTCGAGTCAATTAACTCCCAGGCATATTCTCGAGCTTCTCGACGTACTTTGTAAAACCCAGGCAGACCGGCTTGTTCGATGGCAAAGTATTGAGGAGAAATTAAAACACTACCATCTCTTCGGCTTAAGCCCCAGCGGTTATTTTGTTTCACAAAAAAATAGTGTCCTTGGTCAGGAATAGTATCTGCCAGGTAGATATCCTCAAAGGTTTGACCGGCTAGAAAAACGGCTTGGGTAGAATCGATCAATTGGAAAAGGGTATCGCGCTCTACGGCAAAGTAATTGGGCGCTAGCGTTCGGATCCGGCTAAATTCATTGGGGAGCACTGTATTTAGGGCTTCATCCAGCAATCCAACTTTTTGATCGATCTCAAAAATTCGATAGGGTGAAAGCTTATTATTGGGACTAGGAGTATGCCAGGCAGCATTGACTTCCGCAATGAAATCGTAGATGGGAGCTATATACTCATAGGCTTTATTATTAGGGAAGATTTCAACAAAGCCCACCTTATGATTGATCCGTACAGGATAGACCGTTACGGTATCATCAGTGGTTATATCAGGATATTGAGAAAAGACGGTTAGGCTGCTCAGAACACAGCATAAAAACAAAAAAAACTTTTGCTTCATTACAAGAGACTATGAGAGCGATAATACCTAAGATAGGCTGTCTGCTGACCCTAGAACAGAAGTGTAAATGCAAGTAGGCGGATCTAGGTTGTAGTTGTTCTCAGGGAGTAGAAATGAAAGACCTCTATTTGCACCCTTTAACCAGATTGAAAAAGGCAGCGGAGCTGAGACTTCATGACTTCATCTGTTGAAGGACGAAACCGGAAATCTTAGCTCGACTGCTGATATATATGGGTTACAAAATATGGTCTTGGTTAAAAGGTACAATTCCTTTGCATCTCAGGCCAATCGCCAGGGGTTAAGGAATGCTTACAGGCTTGCCATTTTAATGACTTCCTTCAAGTCATTAAGTTTTTGCACCGGTTCTTCCCGTACTTCCATATCAAAAGTGTAGGATTTTCCGCGTGCGGCTACTAATTCCTTCTCGTTTTTCTTAAAGCTACTCTGCTTAAATAAGGCTACTTGATTGTCGGGCAGCACTGCAATTAACTTATTGTCCATGCTCGGGTCA
>JAHQWA010000218.1 GCA_019634045.1 Saprospiraceae bacterium | reverse complement strand
TTTTCGACATTGACTAAGGTTTGGTAAACGTGTTGCATGGGGGCCTTCACTTCCACGGAAAGGGTCTTATCATCTGGGTTTATTTCCTCTAAGGCGGGATTATCCCTTTCTGGGGGAGGTGGGATGGCCTTTCTGATGGATCCTAGGGTAGTGTAGTGATAAGGAACCGAACCAATCGAAGCGTATTGATCCGCAGCTGATTGCCAGTCCAAGCCCGCTTTTGTGGGAAGGACTTCTTTTTCTCCAGTCAGACTGCCTGAAATTAGGATGTATTCATCTCCCGGAACCTGATTCTTCAACAGGCGGTGAGCGATGATCATATCGATGCCGGAAGCTTTGACAAATCGATTGATTTTGTACTCAAACAATTCTCCCGCATGGACAATAAACTTGAGGTTGAGGTTGTGTGTCATCTGACAAGCCCCGCATTTACAGACCGTATCCCTGGCAATAACCTGCAGTTGATAATGGAAGGCTTTAAACATGCAGAGGCATTGTTCAATTAGGGCCTCGGTACTGGGGGATTCTCCCTTCCGGTAAAAGAGGACGGCATCTCCTTCAATCTCCGAAAGAAAAAAATCAAGCTGATTTTTCTCAATAATTATTTCCAGTAATTCATTGATGATGTGCGTGCTATGCTCAATTTCAGTCTGGCTCAAAAACTCCGTGAAGCCGCTGATATCCGGGATGAGTATGATCGCTTTATCCATGTATACTTCCTTCCTTTACAAATTCAACCAATAATTGACCTTCAATACTAAGGCTCTATTTTTAGGTGCGAATAATTCCAAGCCATAGTTATCTGTATATACGAGGAAAACATCGGACATGGGTTTAAACCTCCATTGTAATCGGGAATTAATATTGAAATTATCCCCTTGTGTGTTCCATTGTAGGAAGGTAGTCCAGAAAAGATTTCTTGAAAAACCAATCTCTATACGTGGCCCCAGCAGGAAGATTTGTCGAGAACCGTAAGGATCAGGAAATTGTAGATCATTGAAATCTAAAGTAGCGCCAAAACTGCCCCAAGGTTGCTGTCTATACTTCACCGTTAGCATCATATTGGACCGAGTACCATTGTAAAACCCGCCATAGCTTCCCGTTAGTTCGTAGCTGAATTTTTTCCGACTATCAGAAGTAAAGCTCGCTTGCAGGTTATTAAATTGATAAGTTTTGGCAGGAAGCGGAGTATCATCGGTGAACGAGAAGGGGAACAAGAGATCAATTACCCGATTACTCCATTCAAAACCGAGCTCACTTCTTCCGTTGTAGGTGAAAGTATACGACAGATTAGTACTAGTTTCATTGAAACTCAGGTCATTGTTGAGGTAGAGGGTGTTGTACAGGCGTAAGGTGCTGTACAACCACTTTGTGGTCTCCTTTTTTGGGAAAATTCGATAGTCCATTCCGGCTGTTTGACTGGTATAACCCAGCCGAATAGTGGTGTCTCTTTCGGCATCGTAATTATCCACCCGTTGTAGGAATCCCATGTCTTGATAGTAATTGTTTCCTTGAGTGGACGCGCTGTAGATGGTTCCAAACTGTTTGGTCGTGTATCGAACGCCCCATTTGTAGAATTGATCCTTCTCTGTGACGTTAGGCTTGAAGGATTGCCCGTAGCCGCCCCATGCTCTTACCTTTCCATCCTGAGAAAAGTAGGTGAATTCAGCGCCTACATTTCTGCTGTACTGCTGAAAATTAATCTCGCTACCCTCCATACTCTGTTGATTCAGGAAGTATCCCTTGATGGTTGAACGACGGAAGACTTGACGATGAAAAGCAAAGGCTGTATAGTTTTGATCGGTTTGGATTTCATTGGCTTTGGTCTGAATGTTCATTAGCCCTACGCGCAACTTCTTGTCTAGATTTCCACTCAATCGCAATCCATAGAGGATGGGAATCGTATTACCATCTTCATCCAGACCGATTCGACGAGAAAAGAAGGGTCTGGCTTGACCCCGGCCAAAATCTTCAAAAACATCTGCATTCTCCAAAAAGAAGGTTCTCCTTTCCGGTAATCGAATGCTAAATCGAGTCACATTGGTGACCTGTTGATCTACTTCGACCTGCGAAAAGTCTGGGTTTAGGGTTAAGTCTAGGTTTAGGGCGGGAGTCACGGCTACTTTCGCATCGAAACCAACAGCAGTTTTATATTCCACCGGTAATTTCTCTTCGAAGTCTTGTGTCGAAGAACTATTGATGTAAGGGATAAAAGCCACGTTTCCGTTTTGCTTGGCCGGCGCCTGATCCCAGATCATTGAGCCAGTATATCCCAGGTCAATGGAGCGGAACTGCAAGGGCACCTTAGACCAGGTGTGATAACTATTGTCCTTCATATCACTGCGAATAAAGTTGACGCCCCACTCCGTCCGATTTTCCTCATACCGCAAGGTCTTGAAGGGAATAGCCATTTCCGCCGTCCAACGATCGTCGTAGGATTTCACTTCTCCAAACCACTTGTTGTCCCAGTTCTGATTCATGCCCCTAGGAGGGCCACCTCGGTTACCGGTATAACCAGTGATTAAGGTCTCCATTTGCACCCCGGCCGGGTTAATCCCAAAGACGAATCCATTGGTTTTCTGTGCTACAGGATCTAATACGATGGCAAAACCATCTCCCCGCCAAAAATCAAGATCTCGCTTTAGGGTTTGGATGACGTAATCTCGATCTCCATGGCAAGTGATGCCAACATAGAGGAAATTCTCATCATAGGTCAGGCTTACTTCCGTTTTACGGTCGGCCCTTCGATCATCAACGGGAAAACTCATCCAGAAATCCGTGGCGACATCTGTATCTTGCCAGATCGCTTCATCTAGAACACCATCAATCTGGATTTTTTCTTGTGCTCGTGCAATGCGGATCGTAAAGTCATCATCATCATTATTGGCATGGAGAAGCCCAGGGGACAGTAGCAGGAAGGTTGCACATAGGAAAGGGGCAACAGCAAGAGTTCTCATACGAGTGTTCATGTTTAAAGCTCTGGTCGTCGAATGTCGTTTAGCCGTTAAAGATAGGGAAAGCAAATGGGCCGACCTATCGAAAGAGAATAAATCGAAAAGTCAGCGCAGGAACGGACCTTTAGATCGATTTAAATGGATGGTGAGGTTTATCTTTCAAGAGAGTTTCCTAATTTAAGCGTAACAAAACCTATATCCTGATTCAAATTTACCAAAGAACCTATAATAACTTCCAAATTCATGTCAAAGAAGATCGAATGGCATAAGGTCCTGGAGAATCCAGCGGACTTGCCAGAAGGCCGTGTCACCACCGTCACCGCTGCTCACCAAAGCTTTTGTTTAACTCACTATCAAGGCGAATTCGGTTGCTTAACCAATAAATGTCCACACCAAGGGGGACCACTAGGAGAGGGTTCTATAGAAAAAGGCTTCCTCCGCTGCCCTTGGCACGGCTGGGATTACCATCCCTTGACCGGGCGTCCTCCGGGCGGCTTTGATGATGCCGTGGATTCCTATCCAGTGGATATTCGAAAAGATGGGGTGTACATTGGTATTCCGGTTGAACCGCCACACCAAACCACCATTACGGACATTATGGTGGAGACGATGGTGAATTGGGGGGTTGAAGTTGGGTTTGGCATGGTTGGGCATTCTAATCTGGGCTTGGCGGATGCCATTCGAAGACAGGAAGGGAAAGGAAAGATCCGTTTCTATGGAATTCGGCATGAAGGAGCTGCTGCCTTTGCGGCTTCAGCTTACGGGAAACTGATGGGGAAACCAGCGTTTTGCTTTACCATAGCTGGGCCCGGAGCTACTAACCTTTTCACTGGCCTATGGGATGCCAAAGTGGATCGCGCCCCGATCTTGGCCTTGACCGGACAAGTAGCTACCCAGGTGGTAGGCACCGGCAATTTCCAAGAACTTGATCTTGTTAGTGCCTTCCAATCCGTGGCTGCCTTTAATCATCGCGCTCAAAAAGACAGCAGGCATGCAGAACTGATGAGTTTAGCCGTTAAGCACGCCATTCTGCGTCGCGATGTTGCCCATCTTACTTTCCCGGATGAAATGCAAACCCTACCCGCCAAGGAAGGGGCAGCAGCACAGACGCCGGACGGCCGAATCACGCCTCAACAGATCTCGCCACCGAAGGAGATGCTAGAGCAAGCTATTGCTTTGCTACAACAAGCCAAGCGCCCCATTATCATCGCCGGCCATGGCGCTAAGTTCCACATGCCCGAGATCATCGCCCTGGCTGAGCACTTGAATTGCCCAGTGATGACTACTTTCAAAGGGAAAGGACAGATTCCTGATAACCATCCGCTGGCAGGCGGCGTATTGGGACGCAGCGGAACGCCAGTTGCTTCTTGGTTTATGAATGAATGTGATGTCATTCTGGCCTTGGGGGCTTCCTTTTCCAAGCACACGGGCATTACCCATAAAAAGACCATCATACAAGTAGATTTTGATCCACTAGCGCTTAGTAAATTCCATAAGATTGATTGTCAATTATGGGGTGAGATATCGGTGACAGTGCAAGCTATGCGGGAAGCCTTGCAAGGAGACTTGCAAGCGGAGGACCAGAGAGCAGAATTGGCTGAGCGTTGGGCGATTTGGAAGCAGGAAAAAGCTAAGCGGTTGCGGGATGATCACGGGAATGGGGTGAGTTCCATCGCTGTGTTTGAAGCCATGAACCGCCTGGCCCCAGAAAATGCGGTGATGTGTGTCGATGTAGGAAACAATGCCTATTCATTTGGTCGCTACTACGAAAGCAAGTCTAATAACTCTTTTTTGATGTCTGGCTATCTGGGGTCTATCGGTTTTGCCTACCCTGCAGCTATCGGTGCCTGGGCCGCCGTAGGTCATGAACGGCCGATTGTGGCGGTGGCTGGAGATGGCGGTTTTGTGCAATACCTCGGGGAGATCACTACTGCGGTGAAGTACAATATGAACATCAAGCTGATCCTATTGAATAATAGTGAATTGGGTAAGATCTCCAAAGAACAGCGAGCTGCGGAGTTGGAGGTCTGGAAAACCAGATTACACAATCCAAATTTCGCCGAATATGCTAATTCTTGTGGTGCTTTAGGGGTTAGAGTAACACAGAAAGGGGAAGAGCTGGATCAAGCCATGCAGCAAGTATTTGCACATGAAGGTCCAGCGGTTTTGGAAATTTTGACGGATGTGGGTTTGATCTAACGCTATTCGCCGGACTCATAAAGGCTGAGAATTCCATCAGCTAACTGATTTAGCTGTTGATGCACCCCTTCTCCTGCATAATTGGTAACTAGGAAGACGCCTAGCTGCAATTCTGGAATAAGTGTTACCCAGGAGGAGGAGCCATATGCTCCACCGTTTTGAAAAATCCGATCCGGGTTATCCCCAGCTTTAAAAATCTGCCAGAATAGGCCTGCTTCAAAGTCGCCGAATTGACCATTCCATAGCTCTTGACGGGCGGCCAATGCAACAGCTGAAGTGGTATCTAGGTGAAGCTGCATGTATTTGATCATATCTCCAGTTGTGGTGAGTAGTCCTCCCTCTGCCATCATGCCTTTTTCAGCGCGGATGGGCATGCGGTTTCCATTCATGTTTAGACCATAGGCCAACTGGCTAGTATCTACGGCTTCGATATGAAGTTCGGTCTCGGACATGTTTAGGGGAGCAAGGATTTTTTCTTTTAGGAGATCCTCATAAGACTTTTGATACATATTCTCCAGCAAATAGCCGAGGAGATTCGGGCCAGCATTGGAATAGGCGAAATTGGCGCCAGGTACAGTATCCAATTGAACTGCTGCTAAGCTGTTGAAGAAATCCTCCTTAGAAAAGCCTTCCTGTAAGGCATTGATCTGTGGAGGTAAATTATCCCAATCTGGGGTATCAAAAAGGCCAGGGGTATCCGGAAAAAGACGTGGAAGCCCGCTTTGATGAGTTGCCAAATGCCGAAAGGTAATAGGAGTCCCCTGGTAAGCTAAGTTGGGAAAGCTATCTGCCAAATGTAGTCGAATATCTTGATCTATGGCGGCTTTACCCTCTATCAAGGCATGGGCCAGCAAGGTCCCGGTGAAGGTTTTGGTTAGGGATGCCACTTCATACAGGGTGGAAGAGTTTGGAGAGCTACGGTTGAGCAGTTGACCCTTGTGAACTTCCTGTACTTGATCTGCGTGAATGATACCGATACTGAGTGCTGGCCAGTTTTGAGTACTAAACAGGCTATCTACGAACTGTTGTACTTGCTCAAGTCGAGGATCCGCAGATTCGGTATCTGTTTTACAGCTAGAAAAAAGTAATAAGAGGGCCACGGGAACGAAAGACCAAGGCAAGGGCCGAGTGGAGTTGGATTTCATGCCCTAAAGATACCGATTTTGATAGCTAAACGCCAATCATAAATTGGATTGAGCGCCTTTTCCTTCTTTCACATTTAGGATAAATCCAACCTTGAAAACATTTTCGATACTAATGTTGGGGTCTGGGGTCAATAACTTCCGCAAGCGGCAAATAAACACATCGAAACTCCGACCTAAGAAATAGTCATTTTTTCCATAGATCTGTTCGACGGCTTCATCCCGGCGAAGAATCTGATTTTTATGCTGGCAAAGCAATTGTAACACGGCGGTCTCTTTCTCCGTAATCCGTTGTAATTCTCCATTTCTGACTAATTCCTGTCGCTGGGCATCGAACAAGAATTCCCCCAGCTGAAATTGGGTAGGAAGCTTTTCTTTTACTGCATATTGTTGTCGTCGCAGAATGACTTTGATCTTGCAAAGCAATTCATCCTCGTCGAACGGCTTGGTGATGTAGTCTTCAGCGCCCAATTGATAGCCTTTCAGGCGATCTTCCTTTAGCAAGCGGGCGGTGAGGAAAAGGAAGGGCGTGCGGTGGTCGGATTCGAAGATATGTTTGGCTAAGCTGAAGCCATTCATGCCTGGCATCATGACATCCAGGATGCAAAGGTCCACGGGCTGTTTCTTGAATTGAGCAAGTCCCGCCAATGCATCTCTGCACCATTTTACTTGATAACCAGCGCCTTCGAGAAACTCCATCAAGAGAAAACCCAAATTGAGATCATCCTCCACTACTAATATTCTGCTTCCGTTAGGCATAGGCTAGTTTTTGTGCGTAGGGTAAGTGGATATCGATAGAAGTCCCGTCTTGCATTGAGCTAAGCAACTTAATCTGGCCCTGGTGCAAGTCAATGATCTTCTTTACGTAAGCCAAGCCCAGGCCAAAACCTTTCTGTCCGGTCATCTTAGCGTTGGCGCCCCGTTGGAATTTTTGGAACATGCGTTTTTGCTGTGCCAGGCTGATTCCAGGCCCATTGTCACTCACTCTGATTAGCAGTCCTTCTACTGTTTCTTTCAGTACGATCTCGATCCTCGCTCCTTTTGGGGAATACTTAAGGGCATTATCCAGTAAATTCCGGATAGCGTTACCAAGATGGAACGGGTCACCGAGTAGGGTAGGGAGCTTAGGAGATTGTGTATAGGTGACCTCAGCTTGACTATTCGCTATTTGCAGACTCATTTCCTGCAAGATTTTCTCTACCAATTCAGGGGGATTAATGTGCTCTTTTTTCAGGATGTATTCTTCTTGCTCCAATTTTGCCAGGTGCAACACCCGGTCTACTTGCTCCATGAGCTGGGCGCTTTCTTGTTGAATGATGTTTAAGTACTTATTGTCCCCAGTCTCACCTTGTTTCTTGGACAACAGCTTACTGGCTAACTTGATATTCGTGAGGGGCGTCCGGAACTCATGCGTCATGTGATTGAAGTAATCCAGGTTCCTTTCACTCATCCGCTTTTGCCGAATCAGATAATAGGACGAAACCACAAAGACCAAGGCGATGAACAAAATGATGGCAAAAGAAGAGTAAGCCATAAAACCTAGCCGATCAAGGATGAAGGACTCTTCGTTGGCAAAGTCGATATTGAGGTAGTGGTTCTCGTCTTCGACCATGGGAGCTAGAGAGCAACTATGCGGACTCGGGGCGTCCGCTGGTTTTTCCAACACACTGATCTCATAGGGCATATCAAGTTTATAAAAGGCCAAAGCCTCTTTCAAGGCTGCATTGCCCTCCGCCGTTCGAAAGATTGAGTCCAGTTTCACCTGGCAACCTCCTTTTTTGTTAGTGGTGGCGCAGCTATTGGTGATCTCTACACAGCTTTCGCTATCTGCCATTTGTTCAACAGCACTACATAAAGCCATATCCACCCGATGGCTGAATTGCTCTTCCAGGAGTTCGGTGGAATGTTGAATCCAGCGTAATTGAAAGAAGATCAAGGCGGTCAAAGCCAAGGTGGAGGCCCCGATGATCCACCAGCCGTAGTTAAATTTCTTCATAGGTCTTGCGATAAATCCTCTACAAAGAAAACCTATTTCCCCCTGTCTGACCTAGCGTTTAACAGCTCTTTAACAAGTGACTAACAAGTGTGAAACACAAAGCAGGACCCGGCGCCGCTACCTTTGTCCTATCGAATTATTAAAGAACTATAAAATTATTTCACCATGAAAGTATTTCAATTCGCTTTGACACTCGTTTGCTGCCTGTTGGTAGCCGGCATTTCCGCGCAAACGGCTAGTGCCTCTTGTTCACCAGAAAAGGTGGCCGCCTGTAAAGCCAAGGCAGATCAAACAAGCAAGGCCATTAGCTTAACTAAGCAGGCAGACTGCTCAAAAGCGGATCCCTGTTGCCAGCCATGTCCTCCAGGCTGCTGTGCAGCTATGACCGCTACCGCTGCGGCTATGGCCTCCATCGCCCAGGTCGTATTGGCTAGCCAAGCCAGTACTACTCAGAAAACCGCGAAATCACCTGACTGTAAACCCAGTTCTTGCCAGCCCGCGAAGTGCAAGCCAAGTGCTAATAAGGCCAAAACCAAAACTTTGGTGGCCGCCAAGCTGTAATCCAGCAGTTTGACAATCTTTTGGGCCTGCAAACTGATGGGTTTGCGGGCCTAAGTATTGATACAGAAAAAAGTAAGGGAGGCCAATCACGAGCCTCCCTCACCAAAAATCAATGATACTAATGCTTGGGGCGTTTGTTTCAAGCCCTATTTTTTAGATGCTTTGACGGATCTCGTTTTTCGCTTGTCCGCGGGATGGGTCAAAGCCGGATCTTTTTCTTTTTCGTTTAAAATTTGCAGCTTATCCGAGTAATCTATAGATATCTTAAGCCTGTCCGTAGTACAATCTAATAGGTGGCCACCACGAGATTTATCTTTGGAAATAAAATGGAAGTGGAAGCCTGGAGTACTAATCCCCTGCACGGTCTCAGGCATATGAAAACCCACCATCGTACCTTCTATGTCCTCATATTCAAATACGATTTGATTAGCGATCACCTCGGTCAGGTGCGGATAAGGCTCTTGCTGCCTCGGCACACTTCGGGTCTTAATATGCCGAAAACGCCCTTCGATTTTGATCGCATAAAACTTATCTGGATCGGGAAGTTTGCTCAGTAAATGTTCAGTGAGTTCTTGGTAGTTGATCGAGTCTTTTAGCGATTCTCTCCAATCGGCTTTAAAGGAAGTAATATTCGCAAAGGGCGTTTTCATTGGTCCTTTTACTCGATAGGCACGGCCGTCAGATTTCACTTGATAAAACTGACCATTTAAACCTATCATTTCTCCATCTAAGTGATCAAAGGTACCCACCCCGAAATTGCCATAGCGGTGCAATCTGCCATAAGGTACGGTTCCTGTGTATTGTCCGTCCATCAAAGCATCCAAAGTGGAAACCTGATAGATTAGATCGCGCTCTACCTTTTGGCTTTGGCAGCTACTTGTGAATGCTAAAAAATAGCTGATGCATAACATTAGATATCTCATTGCTTATGGTTTTTATTGTACACTTATTTGTTGACCAGAATCTAGTTGATAACTGTTTTGGTCTGGGTCACTCACCTCTACAATTAGGGTATAAGTACCCATTGGCACTAGGTCCGAGGTAAGCTGTGCATTCAGTAGGAATTGTTGTTGGCTAGCCCCAATCATATTGGCTGGGACAATGGCCTGGGTGGCCCCGTCGGCATCTTGTATGATGATGCTTCCAGTATACTCACCTGAGTTACTATTAAAGGAATCCAACACCTGGATGCCTACCTCTAGGGTGTCAGGAGTAGCGGCTGTCAACGTAGTTTTAACAAGGTTTAAGCCTAAAATTTCGGGGCTACCTTCTAAGACTATATTTAGCTCCAAATTTTTGTCATCTCCCAAATCGATCCATTGGGTAATGGGACGGAATCCTGCCTGCTCGACACTGAAAGTTACCTCGTCCCATAATTCGGAGAAACGATAGAAACCATTGGCATCTGTAGTAGCCGTCTGCGTCTCTGGAAAAGATTCGCCACCCTGCGAAGGGGCCTCGAAAGTAGCGGACAACTGGATACCAGCTAATGGCTGTCCGTTATTGTCCTTGACAAGCCCTTGAATGCTTCCCTGGATGGGGACAAAAACGACATCATCACAAGCCATACATGCCAACAACATCAATAGGGACAATACTAAAGGAGATCTATTTATATTTTTCATTTTTAAATTCTTTTTTGAGGATGTAAATCAGTTCCAATTCTGGGGTCTAATTATTTGTCCTGTTTTTTCTCGCTGCCTTGCGGTTTCTACGGATCGACTTCTTTGACTTGTTGTATTTCAAGAATTCGGGATCCTGTTCGATCACTTCTTCAACTTTACTTTCCAAGGGGGTCATCTGTCGTATTTGTTCGTATCTGTTTAGATCATCAACCGGGTGCAGATAGGGCGTGATATACATGACTCGTTCTACATAGCTTTTGATCTCTCGTTTGCTCTTAAATAATTGGCCCAGTACGGGAATATCTTTCAGTAGGGGAACCCCTCCGTTCACCGTATTAGTTTGCTCCATAATTAGGCCACCCAAGATCAATGTATGCCCATTTCTCACGTCGACTTCCGTCTTGATACTATTGTCTTCCACAAGGAATTCACCTGCACTCGAAAAGGGCAAAAACTCTGATATCTGACCGTTGATATTCAAGTGGATCAAAGAATCATGAGTAGGTACCGGGATAATCCTTATATCGATTCCAGCTTCAATATTTTGCAAAGAAGTTGTCACACCGTTAATCGTCGCTGTTTCCAGCACAATTGTTCTGCGATCTTTGATGGTTAGATTGGCCTCTTTGCCGCTTTCTACAACTAGGTGAGGGTTGGTCAATACCTTGGCTTTATCATCGTTGACGAGGGCTCTGATGTTGAACTGAAAACTGGGCGCCAGTTTAGTTACAGAATTATACAAAAAGGAGGCTGTGCTCGCGCTGGCACTAGGCGTGAATGAGGTGTTATTGAAGTTTCCACTCTTGCCCTGCGTAATATCGATGCCCCATTCAAAATCGTGATTGTGGAAATATTCTACCAGCATAAACTCTATGGTCACCATCATCTGTTTGGTGTCTAGCATCTCAAGTTGTTCGATAGCATCTTCGATCTTAAGTGAATCGCCTACTAAAATTAGGCGATTGCCTTCCAGGTGGTCATAGACTTTAACTTCCTCGTTGATCTGCTGAAATTTCTGCAGTATCCCACCTGAAATCAAATTTTGGATCTTGTATTCCTTTACAATTTGCTGTGCTTGTATTCCGACCGGTAGGAGTAAGAGAAAGCCAAATTGTAAGAGTGATTTAATAAGGCTTGTCGTTTTCATAATTGTATCATTGATAAGAAAAAGTGGGATGTTCAAGACAGCCCGCTGTGTGATTAAAAGTTTAATTTAGAAACCTTGTGTTGATCAATACAATGCAAATATGAAGGCTAAATAAACGGTAAGTGTGTACTATTGGTTGAAATATGTGACCTATTGTTCCACGTCTTGGATTATTGTTTTTTCGACTTGGACTATTGTTTTTTAATTGCTTTTCAATGTGTTGATTATGAGTGGATTGTGTTTGATTAGTGAAAGCAGTGCTATTCGCTCAGAAAATCGCTGGTAAGGGTGAGAAAAATGAAGAAAGTGATCACTTTTTTAGGCATTTCAGTGGGACACTGCCGAAGGCTTCTGCTCAGGTGAGTGAGAAACAAGCTGGGGCGGCAGCCCATCCGCTTTTAGCCACTTTACTGACACTCGAATTCCCTTCCAGAAGCAACTCTCTGGCCTTTTGTAAACAGCTGCCTCGGACAAAATGAAAGATGGAAGGATTTGGTCATTACTTTAATCTTGAGGTGTAGCTGAGATCGACCTATACTCCCCCCATCCCCCCATTGAAAATCAAGCCCAGTGCTGTGCCCATAGACTTATTTCTTGATAAGTTGGTAACGAACATGTCCATCACCAGGATTGTCCGTATTACCGCTTTGCTGTTTTGAAACATGTAGAGGAAAAACGATTGTTCTTTCTACAAAAGAACTTCCTCCAATTCCGCCATAACCTGGTAGGCCAGCCCCGCCACCGGAGTAGCCACCGCCACCGCCGCCGCCTTTATGGCCTGATCCTCCGCCACCAAAACCCCAGCCACCATCACGAGCACCTTCTTGGGTCCCACCGAGGCCTCCTAAGGGCTTTTCACCAAAACGCTTGTTCTTCCAGCCTGCATTGCCATAGTACAGCATACCTTTATCGTATTTTCCATCTGTAAAAGCACCACCACCGCCGCCAGCTAGCTGGTGAAACTCTCCTCCATCTCCTGCACTGCCACTGGCTCTAACCTGACGAGTATAGGTATGTGTAGTATTGACCACTTCTACCACTCCGGGCAAGCCTGGACTCGACTTTATTTCTTCATCTTCTACTTTGATGGCACCACCGCCACCGCCGCCAGCTACCAGTAATAGCTGCCAGTTTATACCCTGATCCTTGGAGATAAGAACAGCTGTACCACCGCCGCCGCCAGCACCAATACCTTCCACTGGGACCTCATCTATCTTTTCCCGTTCAGCTCGATTACCGACAATAAAACGTAAGAGGGAACCGGGCGCGATGTTTCCTATCCCTTGACCAATTTCATAGGTGACACTTACAACTGCGCCTTGCCCCCCATTCACTCTTTGCGTGCGAGTGGCCCGAAACCGATCGTAATAATTATACTCGATCCAGCCACCATCCGCTCCTTCAATCTCTAGATTCAACTCCTTGATGGTATTGTCTACAGGAAGAATAAAATCTTGATAGTTTTCGGGGACAGCAATGATTTTGTTTACTTCTCCGTCCGACTTTAGGTAGTCTTGTCCATGAGCAGAAATGCTTAGAGCGGATAAGGATAGTAATAAGGTAAATACTCGGAGGAATTGCTTACGACTCGCTTCTTTTATGGATAGTTTCATGATTAAAAGTTTAAGTTTTTCTGGGGATGATTTTGTAATGAATGTGCCGACATTTTGCAGCCATCTTTTGTCCAACTCATCCTCGCGTACTTGCTTCGTAGCTAG
>JAHQWA010000217.1 GCA_019634045.1 Saprospiraceae bacterium | reverse complement strand
GTACGATCACTTCTTTCATAGGCTGTTGCTCCAAATGACCAATTAGCCAAGGACGGATATCCAAAAAGACAAAAGCTCTACGTTCGTAGGGCGCTGACGCCAATTGGTTAAGTTCTTCCAAACAAGATTGCATTTCTTCTTTTGCTCTTCTAGGGTCAAGTTTGGTGATTTTCTTGAAGAGCTGCAGGATCAGTAAGGGAGTTGAACTCATCTTCCCATTTTTTTGGAAAAAACGCTGGGTCGTGTTCAGCAGATAGTCGGTGACAATATCATTATGTTGATCATGATGTGCCATCAATAGCGACAACCTTGTGTAGATTTGTAAGTCTACCCGGAGATGTTTACCGGGATGATTTAGGATTTGGTTGAGATAGTCGATACCACGATCAATTTGGCCGTCCCTTAAGTAAAGTTGTGCTATTTTATATTGGATGATCATGACCTTGTGTGGGTCTATGCGGTCCTGGATTGTAGTTAGTTGTTCCAGAGCTGATCGCACTTGTTGTTCCACATCCTCTATCAATGGAAATAATAGAAGTTTGTTGATTTGACCATTAATTAAAAACAGGCGATGCTGAATAGAAGTAATCTCTGTCCAATCAATATCTCGGGCGGCAAGGCAGGCCTGCAGGTTGGTTTGTGTATCCAAGAAGGTATCTCCATCTTTGAGGCAAAATGATATCAGGCCTCTATAGTGCAAACCCTTAAGATAAATCTCAAGGTCTTTGTTGATCATATCAGGTTCATCTTGGAATAACTGTACCCAGTTGTTTGCATGCCGGAGACAAGCTTCAAAGTCTAGTTTGCAATAGTGTAACCAAAAGGAAGATTGATTCAAGTAAACCTTTTCAAAGAAGGTTAGATTTTGTTCATCTAATGGAGGTAAAAGGCTTTGAAAGAACAGGTGTATTTTTTCCTTGTCTGTATCATTTTGAGCTGGCCCATTGTTAATAAAGAATCTTTGCAATCTCAGTTTTAGATTAGATAGTTCAGTAACACTGGTAATAACCTTTTTTCTGGCTTGTGCCTCTTCGATAAGATCTAGTATCCTTTCTGTACTTGCTCTAGTGATGTGCCTGGATTCAATTTTCTTTTCAAACTCTACAAGTTCTAAATGCAGATGATCTTTATGACTCTTTCTCGCCAGCTGTTTGCTTTTGTTGAGTAGTTGTAAGGCCTCTAGGTAAAGGTTTTTTTGATAAAGGATGGTAGCGAAGTCTGCTAATTCTCGAATCCTGATATCCAATGAACGTTGATTGTAGAGGAGACGGAGACTAGTAAGGAGGTGTTGATAGAGATGTCGCTTCAGACTTGAAAACTGACTCTTGTTTTGGATCTCCAGCTTCTTCAACAAGGTGTTTTCGTCGATGTCTCCATTTTTTTCTAAAAAGTCGAAAAGCGCCACGAATTTTAACTCTCCCTCTTGCTGGATTTTCCTGGCATAGAGGCGAAAATTCCTCTTTTCTGCCTTAGTAAGAGATAAAATTAGACGATTTAGTAATTCTGATTTCGAGATGGGCATAGCAAAATAGCTTATCAAGTCCTGTATGTGTATGACAATAAATTCTCTAGCTACTGCTGCCTGCTTTATTTAATTTGACCGAGGAAAGGTTGTTTGAAATTAAATTTGGGGAATGCCAAAGAGTGTTGTTGTTGTTGGCTTGTTGGCTATGTCAATTTAAGGAAAAATCAGTTGTGAGAGGTGGATACAATACAACTAACTTTAAGACAGTCATCAAACAATAAGGTTTAAAAATACCTTGAATTTCCTATTTAAAAGAAACTAGAGCCAAAAGAACACCCCCGCCAAATTGGCACAAGGATTATAAGAACAGACCCTAGGTCTGACTGGCTATCCTTTGCCTCAGGCGGGCGAAACATTAGCATTTATTAACACTTTTAAACTCACTAGATTATGGCCTTACGATTACGATTGAGTGCGTTTTTTCTCCATCTAATGCTGGTCAGTCTAATGGCGAATGGAACTACTGCGGACAAAGCCATTTCGGGCGTTGTCTACGGTGATGGCGAGCCTCTGATTGGGGCGACAATTGCTGTTAAGGGTACTAGTAAAGGTACTATCACTGACATTGACGGAAAGTTTGAATTATCAGGTATTCCCGAGGATGCGGAAGTATTGGTAATTTCCTACACAGGGTACACGCCTTTGGAAATGGAGATCGGGACCACTACCTTTTTTGAAATCACACTATCGGCTAGTAATATTCTGCTGGATGAGGTTGTGGTAACTTCTTTCGGTATTGAGCGATCCAAAAAAGCGCTTGGTTATGCAGTGCAAGATGTAGATGCTGCAGAATTGGTAGAGTCTAGATCCACTAATGTGGTAAACAGTTTATCCGGACGCGTAGCAGGGGTACAAATTGCTGCTGCGAATGTGCCTGGTGGTGGCTCTCAAGTAACCATCCGTGGTAACAGCTCTATTTTGGGTAACAATCAACCCCTTTATGTGATTGATGGAGTGCCTATGGAAGGCGATTTTGCCGCACCAATTTCGGGCGCCTCTGACAACAATGTATATGGAGGTGGGATTTCGGAGATCAGTCCGGATAATATTGCTTCTATTACTGTACTGAAGGGGCCGAATGCCGCTGCTCTTTATGGTGAAAGAGGGAGTAATGGTGTTATTCTAGTCACTACTAAAGACGGTAGTGGCGTGGAAGGCTTACAGGTAGAGTACAATGCGAACCTGACTTACGAGCAACCATTTGTTGTACCCGAGTTTCAAGACATCTATGGAGGTGGTAACGGATACGTGACCTGGTATGCAGATGGTAGAAATGGAGGAGTTACTGATCCTTTAGCTATTCAGCAGTTTCAAGCCGCCTATGGCACCAACTACCCTTTGAATGGTACAGCTGGTGTAGATGAAAGCTGGGGAGCGCCAATGGACGGCCGTTTGGTAAGACACTGGTGGTCTGGTGAAGAAGTAGCTCCCTTAGTGCCTGTTCCAGATAGCTGGGAAAATCTTTGGGAAACGGGTAGTACCAAGACGCACAACTTAGCCGTGTCCAGTAACTATGGTACGGGTAATATTCGCCTTTCTTTAGGTCGATTAGATCAAAAAGGAATCCTGCATAACAATGATTTTCGACGTACAAACTTTCGGGTGAATATTAATCACCAGTTAGCGGATAAAGTCCGCATGAAAGTTAGTACTGAGTATATCAAATCAGGTTCTGATAACCGGCAGCAGCCTGTCTTTTGGGAACCACAAACCTGGCATCATCGCCATGATGACTGGGGCTTACTTAAGCAATATGAAGAGTTTATGGATGTTCATATCACTCGTCCTGACGATGAATATCCTTATGCCAACTGGCAACACTCTTTTGCCATGAATCGCTTTTATGAGCAAGAAGTTCTGACTAGATCGAATGATAAAGATCGTTTTGTTGGAAATGTTTCTTTGACTTATGATATCACATCGGATCTGGATCTACTGGTGCGAGGAGGAACCGATGTCTGGACAGATACCAGAATTTCAGTAACTCGGAATGAACGAATCAAAAGTGGAGCGGCCAGAACACAGGCCTACAATGAAAATGTGGTGAGAAGACAGGAAACAAACTTTGATGCGATCCTGACTTTCGATAAATACTTGACCGAAGACCTATCTCTAACTGCCTTCGCAGGGGGCGCTTACCGTAGCAATTACTTCAAGCAAAATTATATTGGTGTAAATGACGTAACCATTAATGGCCTCTATAATGTAGCCAACAATGCTACGACCAACACCAATCGAAGTGCGATCGGCGAATATGAGACACAGAGTGTTTTTGGATCAGTTAGTTTAGGGTATAAGAGTTACTTGTACTTGGACGTCACGGCCAGAAACGATTGGTCTTCCACGCTTCCTGTTGACAACAACTCCTACTTCTATCCATCCGTTTCTCTAAGTTCTGTTTTGACCGAAGCTTTCAATATCGAAAGTAAAATCCTGTCTTATGCTAAGATCAGAGCCAGTTTTGCGGAGGTGGGAAGTGCTACAGATCCTTATCAGTTGCAGCAGGTATTCACTCCGCAAGATCCATGGAACGCGACTACACCAGTATTCTCTCAGAATTCAGTGATTGCTAATAGTAATCTACGTCCACAGCAAACGTCCAGTTATGAATTTGGCGCGGAGATGATGTTCTTCAACGGCCGCATCGGAGCGGACTTCTCCTACTACAGTCAAACCACTACCGATCAGATTATTCCGCTGGCAGTTTCACCAACTACCGGATATCCTGAAGTCTTGATCAACGCGGGAGAGATGAATAACAAAGGTTTTGAAGCTTCTATCTACGGATCGGTTCTAAAATCTAATACCGGCTTGAACTGGGATGTAGCCTTCAACTTCGCACAGAATAGAAGTGAAGTTGTTGAGCTCTTTACCGATGCCAATGGCAATGAATTGGAAACGATCGTATTACACTCGAGAAGAGGGTTGAGTTTGGAGGCGAGAGTAGGACAACCCTATGGAACCCTGTTTGGAAGTGCTTATGCACGAGTACCTGATGGCCCTTACGCTGGCCAGATTATTTTCGAAGACGGAATTGCACAGAAAGAAAGTGCCCTTCAACAAATTGGTAATGTGACCCCTGACTGGTTGGGTGGATTTACTTCTAACCTTAGCTACAAAGGATTTTCATTTAGTTTCCATATCGACGCCAAAATTGGTGGTGATGTTTCAGATGAAAGTTCCTCAACAGGAATGCAAACTGGTATCTATCCCATCACTGCTCTCGGACGTGAAGAGGGTGTAATTGGTGTAGGCGTAAAGAACATTGGTTCGGCTGAGAACCCAGAGTATGTACCTAATGATGTGGTAGCGCCTACAAAATCAGTTACCAGAATGTTGAGTGTACGTTCGGTCAACGAGGGCGCCGTTTTCGAAGCTAGTTATGTGAAACTGAGAGAGGTTAGCCTGTCTTATTCGCTTCCAAGTAAGTTGCTTTCAGCATCCAAGTTTATCAAAGGAGCCAAACTTTCTTTGGTAGGCCGCAATGTGGCAATGCTTTACAATACGCATTCGCAGATTGATCCTGAGTTGAATATTTACGGAGGAAATCTCCAAGGTGCGCTATTCTATGTGAGTCTTCCTTCAACCCGGAGTGTCGGACTCAACTTGAACTTGATTTTCTAAACTAGCTTCTTAATCAAAACTGACAGTAATGACTTTCAATATAAAAACAAAAGCATGGATGCTGATCTGCTTATTGATTGGAGCAGGGGCATGTACTGATGGCTTTGAAGAATTAAATACCAATCCAAACGATCCCGTAGCGGTACCCGCAAATGTGGTTTTCCCCTACGGTGTGCGAGAGGCAATCGATCGAATTCACGGACACCGTACTCGATTAGAGCGCTTGGGATTAGATGGTGGAATGTTGTGGGTGCAATATTTCGCCCGCAATCAGTACACCAACGAAGGAGATACCTACAATCCAGATGCTTCCATGCGTAATAACAACTGGAAGGGGTTTTATAATGAATCTTTGATTAACCTACAAACGGTAATTGACATCACGGGAGACGCCGAAAGTGACCAGTATAACGAAAATTTTCAGGCGATCGGTATGATCATGAAGGAGTATGTTTTTTCTGTGGTGACGGACACTTGGGGAGCCATTCCTTATACAGAAGCACTAACTGGATCCAAAACGGGTAATCTAGTACCAGCTTATGACAGTCAGGAATCAATCTATGCAAGCATGCTGGCAAACTTAAAGCTGGCAGCAGAAATGTTAGACCCAAGTGGTGATCCTGTTAAAGGAGATATTCTGTTTGACGGAGATATAGTTCGCTGGCAGAAATTTGCCAATTCCTTAAGACTTAGACTAGCTAATCGGCAAGCGGCTAAAAGTCCTGCTGAAGCATCCAAGGTCTTTGGAGAGATTTTGGGTAATCCATCCACCTACCCCATTTTCACAAGTAACGATGACTACGCCTTACTTAACCATGAATCTCGACTAAATGATAACAATAACAATGCTTGGAATGAGATCATGGTAGTGGATGGTCGAGAAGATTGGTCTATCAGTAACACCTTGATTGATGCAATGACAGATGGCGAAGGGAATCCAACTGATCCTCGAATTACTGTTTATGCCGAACCTGCGTCAGCTGGAGAAATGGCTGGGAAGTTAGCCGGCGCCGTGAATGGCTTGCCAGAGGCGATTGCCAGTGTATTTATCAACACGGCATCCAGGCCAGGAAAATGGTTTTCTCGAGAATCAGCCCCCTTCTTTATCATGACTTACAGCGAACTCCTTTTCGTGTTAGCTGAAGCTACCCTAGATGGAGATTATACTGCTGGATTGACGGCTAAGGAGTACTTGGATATGGCGGTCGAAGCGAGTTTTGACCAGTATGATCTAACTGCACCAGAAGGCTATATCGAAGGCCTGGTGGCTGATAAGGAAACGATCATGACGGAAAAATGGAAGGCTTTATTTAGCCAAGGGATCGAGGCTTGGACAGAGTACCGCCGGACAGGCTATCCTTTATTACCTGAGGCAGATAATCGAGCCATTTTTGAAAACGATGGCCAAGTTCCAACTCGATTGAGATACCCTGAATTAGAGTATTCATTGAATGCAGCCAATGTAGATATTGCCATTGGAATGAATGGTGGACCAGATGACAAACTCACACCACTTTGGTGGGTTGAATAAAATAGGATTTCTCGTGATCAGAGTAGCGGGAGAAGGGGAAGCCAAATTCACCCTTTCTCTCGCCTAATTTAAAAATCGAAAACATGAAAACTTTAAAATATAGCGTAGTACTGTGTCTTTTAGTCGGCTTGCTTTTCTCCTCTTGTACCAAGGACGAGCTGGCTTTTGATGTTATTGAATCTCCTGTGTTAGCCATTTTTGAAGACATGGATGCAGGTGGAAATAACCTAACTGTAAAGGCAACTTTCTTTGACCTTGACAAAAGTGGGATTCTTGATAATGCTGTCGGTATTGATTCTACACCTGTAGCCAATCTCGAGATATCCGTATTTATTCTCGCCAACCAATTAGTGGAGACACTCACTACTGATAGCAATGGCGAAGTAGTTTTTGATGTACCTTTTTCCGATTTAGCTGGAGCTAGCCGCTTGGAGTGGGTCGGGAAATACGACGATATAGATTTTAGGATTTTTCACAATTTCTGACAATAGGACGGGGGCCTGCCTAGCTAGTCCCCACTTTTAAAAATCTCAACACCCAAGACTTCGATCTTTTCATCGCTTTTAAACATCAATCATGACAAAGAAAATCGACAGAAGGAGCTGGCTAAGATCCACTGCACTAGTAACAAGTAGTATTGCCCTTACCCCGAGCTTAAAAGCATTTGCTATGCATGAAGCGTCGGCAGCCCCCAACTTCAAGGCATGGGATTGGGAACGCAACTATGCAGCCCGGCCTGATATTACGAAACTCAAGGCACGATTATTAGCAAACGAAAATCCATATGGCCCATCCGATAAGGTGCGTCTAGCCATTATGGAGTCTGCTGGAACAGGAAACCGTTATGGACATTCCGCCGCAGCTAAGTTGATCGATATGATCGCTGAAAAAGAAGGCGTGACTCCTGAGCACATTATGCTAGGACCTGGTTCTACCGATATGCTGGAGAAGACGGCCATCACCCATTTTATCGATGGGGGAAATATTGTTTCGGCAGATCCTGCATATATGTCTTTGATTAAAACAGCTATGGCATTCAAAGCAGAATGGAAGAGTGTCCCGCTAACAAAAGAGTGGGCTCATGACCTGCCTGCAATGGAAGCAGCAGTAGATAAAGACACTAAACTGGTATACGTCTGTAATCCAAACAATCCAACCGGAAGTATTACAGAAAGCAAAGCCCTATGGAGCTTCTGCGAAAAAGTAGCGGACAAAGCACCCATTTTTGTGGATGAGGCATACCTAGAGTTTTTGGATAAACCCGAAAGTGCAAGTATGGTTGGTCTAGTGAAGAAAGGAAAAAATGTGATCATTGCTCGCACCTTTTCCAAGATCCACGCCATGGCGGGCTTACGGGTTGGCTATATCGTGGCACTACCAGAAACACTGGAGAAAATCAGTTCTATGGTGAGAGGAAATATGGGAATGAGTATTACCTCTCTGAAAGGCGCTATGGCGAGCTTGGAGGATATGAAATTCCAAGAAAACTCTCAGAAGTGGAATAAGGAAACCCGGGAATATGTATGTGCAGAACTTAAGAAATTAGGGTTTGAACCTGTTCCTTCTTACACCAGTTTTGTTTTGTTCCAGATTGAAATGCAAGGCAAGCCTTTCCTTGAAAAAATGTTTGACAAGGGGGTAGGTGTGAGAGCATTTGAGGTATTCGATAAACCCTACTGTAGAGTTAGTATGGGGAAAATGAAAGAAATGAAACTATTCGTCGAGACCCTAAAACAGGTCCTCGTATAGCAAGCAAAGAGCATAAATGAGGTTAAGTTATTATTTAGACAGAAATAGTTACGGATGAAGGAGCGCTAGGTCATTTTCTAGCGCAGAAGCGTATTCGGATTTTGGCCTACCTCCTTCCCTTAAATGATGACCGTGACCGTAGTCAAATTTACTAATGGGTAGAGGACTCTTCGAGTAGTGATGGATTGTCAACTGGTTGTCCTTGCCCTCGAAATAGACGTAAGAAATGGGCCTAGCTATTCATAAAACACTGGCATTCCTTTTACTGATTTTACTTGGATTTCTGTTAAAACGAAAAATCACTAGTAAAGAACAATTAGGTGGCATAAAAGCAGTCATCCTTAGCGTAGCACTGCCTGCCACGATATTTATAGCGCTCCTGAAAATTGATATTAAACCGGCTTTGATTTTTTTACCTATTATAGCTCTTTTTGTGAATGTCGTGATGTTAGGGGCAGCCCGTTTGGTGCTGCCTTTCTTTCATTTTGACAAGGATTCTGCAGAGTTCCGGACCTTGGCCTTATTATTGGCTTCCTTCGCACCGGGCTTATCCTGTTTTCCGTTTTTGGCAGAGTATTGGGGGGAAGAAAGCCTAGCGCATGCTGCCTTAGCAGATGTAGGAAATAAAGTTTTCGTCTTGATTCTCCTCTACTTACTGGCGATGCATTGGTATTACCAACTATTGAAGAAGCGTCAAGGTACGCTCGAAGCAAAAGGGGAGAGCAGATTGAAGAGTTTGTTGATATCCCTGGGGCGTGAGCCAGTAAACATGGTGATGTTAATCGCGATTATTTTACTGTGCTTTGGTCAAAACCTGTCCGCATTACCCGCCTTTATGCAGGATGCAATCACTAGAATGAGTGTCTTGATGACCCCTCTGGTTTTGATTTTTATCGGTCTTGCCGTAAAAGTCAAGCGGAGGGAAATGGTTAAGATTTTACAGTTGTTAGTAGCAAGATCAGGTTTCGCCTTTATTTTGAGTGGGATAATGCTTCTATTCATCCCAGCGGCGGTGCCGATCGGGTTGGTTATTGTAGCGGTAGCTTTCCCGCAAAGTGCTTGCAGTTTTTGGCCATTTGCTCATATGACTGCTGTGGAAACTTTAGAGGAAAATATGCCGCAACGCACCTTTAATCTAGATCTAGCTTTAAACATTCTGGCGTTTTCTTTGCCTTATTCCACCACGATGATTCTCTTGATCTGTTCTTTTGGTAACTTCTTTGCCAATCCAGTCTATTTATTCATAGTTGGAGCAGCTTTAATCGGATTCAGTATCGCTTCATTTGTGATGGGGAAAGTAAAAAGTAAGCAAGGGCATGTGCAGTTGAACGAGGAAAGTATTCCTCTCGGCGTGAAAGAGGCGATTAGCTAAAAAGCTGTTTGAGTTTATCTTTTTTAAGTACTAGTATGAAAAAACACTAAAACCTTGTTTAGGCCATTGATGCGTTGAATCAGTGGCCTATTACTTTTCTATCTATCTATGTGGTAAAGGTAAAGGTAAAGGTTGGTGGGAAAAGAACTATTATGGAAGACTAAGCTCTCTAGCTGCCTTCATTGGAATGCCAATACACTTCTTTTCCATGTAGGTAAGCATTTTCTCTAAAAGTTCGCGTGTAGAATCATCCAGCGTTTCTACTTCCTTTTGAAACACTTCATTTAAGGCTTTATTTTTCACGGCTTTGATGGCTTCTGGTACTTGCCGCATAGCTAATTCAAGCCTTCTTTGTTGAATCAAACTAGGCATTTCTTCTTGGAATTGTACCAAGAGCCTCTTGGCTTTAACAATCTCTTGTTCTCGGAAAGCCAGGTTTTCTTTGGCTAATTGTCGTAAGCCTTCAATCTCAATGTAGTTAATCGGAAATTCTTGTACCACGTCATCCGCTACATTGTTTGGAATGGCAAGATCAATGACAACTTTCTCTTCTTTACTTCCCGCGAGAATCTTTTGATATAGATCACGCTGAATAATGGCTTCCGTAGCTCCAGTACAAACGAGCATAGCATCAAAACCATCTCGATAGCTAGCCAATTCCTCTAGCGTAAAAGCCTCTCCACCCAAGCTTTTGGCAATTTTTTGCGCTTTATCTAGGCTTCGATTGAAAACGACTACATTATGATAATTGTGCTTAGCTAAAAACTTCGCCGCCAATGCATTTGTCTGACCTGCCCCAACCAATAGAATTTTAGCTTCCTTTGGAAGGTTACTATTTAACAGCTTTTGTATCGCTAAGCTCACAATAGATACCGGCTTATCACCGATTCTAGTGTTCGCGTATACAGACTTTGCAGCTTGAACCGCCTGTTGAAAGATAATCCTAATTAAGTCACCCGATAAGTTCCACTGTCGGGATTGCTCATAGGCCTCCCGCATTTGACCCAGTATCTGACGCTCACCGATTACCAAGGAATCAATGGAAGCAGCCACATCTAAAAGATGTTCCATAGCTTCTTCCCCCTGGAGGGCAAAAACAATATCATCAATATTTTCGATGGTGGATAGTGGAAGGTCTGGGTTGACAGATTGGAAAAAATGACTAGTGAAAGTGGAATCAAGTTCGCGATCAATTATGAACATGTACATCACACGATTACAGGTAGACACGTACAACAATTCATCTAGTTCGAATTGTTCCTTTAGTTTTTCTAACCTGGCTTTTAACTCGTCAGAGTTGTTTGACTTTATCACAAAATTTCCAATCTCATTTAGATTGGTACGCTTGTGTGTGACAGTCAGAATTTTAAGATGTGATAACATGATTCCTTTGATTCCAAAAATAGGCGGTCCCTGATGGTTACAAATATAAGCGGTCACTTAGCTATCAATGTCATGTTTCTGTAAACATGTCCTTAACCCGATGATATGTCTCCCTAATAGTGTCGGTCCTCCTCCAGATTGACAATTGTGAATGGCAAGGGAACCAAAAAAATCGTACCTTAGCGTAAATTCGCTAAATTCAAATATTTATTTTTATAAATTGTTTTGGATTTTTAATTGACAGATCAAAATTCATGGGCCAGCGAGAAATTCGATCTATGCTCCCGTTGATGCCTTTTAACCAATAAAATCCCTCAATATGTTTTTTGCACTGAATGAAGAGCAATTGGCCGTACAGGAGGCGGCAAGAGAATTTGCGCAGAAAGAACTAAAGCCTGGTGTGATTGAAAGAGATAGTACCATGGCATATCCCACTGAGCAAGTACGTATGATGGGGGAATTAGGGTTTATGGGTATGATGGTATCACCGGAATACGGTGGAGGAGGAATGGATACGCTCTCCTATGTGCTGGCGATGGAAGAGATATCTAAAATAGATAACTCTTGTTCTGTAATCATGTCGGTTAATAATTCCCTGGTTTGTTGGGGATTGGAAACTTATGGTACAGAGGCTCAGAAGACCAAGTATTTGACCAAGCTGGCAACCGGAGAATGGATTGGCGCTTTCTGTTTGTCGGAACCTGAAGCTGGCAGTGATGCCACTAGTCAACGTACTACAGCAGTGGACATGGGTGATCACTACCTATTGAATGGGACAAAAAATTGGATTACCAATGGAGGAAGTTCGAAGGTGCATCTTGTGGTTGCACAGACAGATGCGGACCTGGGACATAAAGGGATCAATGTCTTCATAGTGGAGTCCGATTGGGAAGGTGTTTCTGTGGGAGCTAAAGAAGATAAATTGGGGATTCGATCTTCGGATACGCACACCATTATGTACTCTGACGTAAAGGTTCCGAAAGAGAACCGCATTGGAGAAAATGGCTTTGGCTTTAAGTTTGCGATGAAAACGCTCACCGGGGGGCGAATCGGAATTGCGGCCCAAGCTTTGGGAATCGCTGGAGGAGCCTATGAGTTGTCCGTGGCTTACGCCAAAGAAAGAGAAGCCTTTGGGAAGCCAATCGCAAGACACCAGGCCATTGCCTTCAAGCTGGCAGACATGTTCAAGGATATCGAAGCAGCCAAAATGCTGGTTTACCGCTCAGCCTGGTTAAAGGATCAAGGAATGGATTACAGTTCGGCTAGTTCCATGGCCAAGCTCTTTGCATCCGAAGCGGCTATGAAGCACACCGTTGAAGCAGTGCAGGTTCATGGTGGTTATGGCTTCGTGAAGGAATACCATGTGGAGCGTTTGATGAGAGATGCAAAGATTACGCAAATTTATGAAGGGACATCAGAGGTACAGCGCATTGTCATGTCAAGAAATCTACTGAAAGGACAGTTGTATATTCCCGTGACCGGATCTGGGGTGCATGTTTAAAAGCAAAAATAAGGGAGGTCAGCACGGTATGACCGTTCGTTAAGAAAAATAAAAACTTTCCAAAGTACTCATCCAAAGTTTACGATTTTTCGTTAAAACAAGGCGTGAGGGAGGTGAAACGGGAGAGAGGGTATATTTCCTCTGATCCTTTTCCCGTTCCCATAGCGCCTTTTTTTATGTTTTTTGCATCTTTATAGTCATATGCATACATCCATTCAAATTGCTAAGATCTGGGGAATCCCCGTTCGACTCCATTGGACCTTTGTTTTGGTGCTTGGGTGGTTAGTATACTTGGGAATTCCAGATTGGCAATATTTTAGGGGACAGCGAGCCCTTTGGATGTTTGTTTCAGTTTTCGCCGTTTTTGTCTGTATTCTACTGCATGAACTAGGGCATGCTTTTATGGCTCGTCGGTATGGTGTCCAGACACTTCAGATTATGTTATCTCCGATTGGAGGACAAGCAATTCTGGAGCGAATGCCGAAACAACCCAGAAAAGAGTTGCTTGTAGCCTTGGCGGGACCGATTGTGAATATGATCTTGGCAATCACTGCTTTACCCTTTCTGTTCTGGATTCCTGCTGAAAAACTGGCTCATTTACCCCAATTTTTTGGCAACCCTAATGGGAATACATTCCTTCGATTGGATTTGGATGAGCGATTTATCATCGGTTTTGTGCTACTCAATTTTCTCGTAGCGCTTTTCAATCTCATTCCTGCTTTCCCATTAGATGGCGGTCGGATTCTACGTGCCTTATTGAGCATGCGGATGAATAAATTAGGAGCTACTAGAATCGCTACTTTTTTAGGTCAGGGTTTTGCAGCACTCATAGTACTCTTCAGCGTATCGCAGTACAATTGGTTAATGGGGGTGATTGGGCTTTTTATTTTTGTAAGTGCTAGCATGGAGTATAGATATGTGAAATTGGATAGCAGGTTGCACTCATTTAGTGTAAAAGATATATTAAGACCCCGTTTTACCCGCATCTATCTGGATGAGGATTTACAGCAAGTGATCCAGCAATGGAGAGAGGGGTCAGAAAAGAATTTTCTAGTTTTCAATCGTTTTGAACAGCTACAAGGCGTTTTGACTTCCCCTATCCTAATGGAACATCAACAGTCAGAAGAGAAGGAATTGGTTGAAGTTTTACTTACTCAGGAGTATGTGGAGATTGGCAAAGAGGATAACCTCATGAAGGTTATTCGCTTAATGCAAGATGAAGACTATGAGATTTTGCCGGTTTACGAAGGAAAAGAATTAATAGGGGTGGTAGATTGGAATGATGTGGAACACTTTATCCGATTACAGAAAGAGCAAATAAGGTAATACTGCTAATTGTTAAATCACAACGCCCCTCAAGCTTGCTAACTTGAGGGGCGTTGTAGTTATGAACCGACTATAGGCCTTGCAGCCGCTTACTTGATTCCTAATTTGGCTTTTAAAGCCGGCATCAAATCATCCGCATCCTGTGCAAACAACACAGAGTTGAAGATGCTGGTGTCGAATATCATACCATAGCCGTTCGCCTTAGCATAGTCCTCAATAGCCTTTTGGGCTTTGTCGACGATGGGTTTAATCAACTCTTCTCTTTTTGCGGCCAATTTCTGTTGTACTTCTTGCTCGTACTGCAAAATTTTATTGCGATCCTCCCCCAAAGCTTTTTCTCTTTCAGCTTGGGACTTTGGCGTAACCCCACCTGCTTGTACATCCTGCTGATACTTTGCGACCTTGGCTTGAAATTCAGTCGCCATTTTTTCGCCTGCCGCTACTAGTTGCTTTTGATAAGCTTCCAGATCTGAGTCAGCAGCTTTGGTCTCTGACATCTGTGCCACCAGACCATTAAAATTGACATGGCCATACTTTTGCTGTGCAAAACTACTCGTCAATCCCACAGATAATAACAGAGCCAAAGTGAAATATATCCTCTTCATAGTGAAATTTAATTTTCTACAAAATTCAAATTGATCAACTCTATTTGATTGGCTATCAGGGCGAAGATGATC
>JAHQWA010000216.1 GCA_019634045.1 Saprospiraceae bacterium | reverse complement strand
TCCCGCTAGCGTTCATCCTGAGCCAGGATCAAACTCTCCATAGTAATAGTTCTTTATTAGGCCCTAAGACCCAAAATCTCTTTTACCATAGGTAGTTATCCTTAATTTCTCAAGGGATCTGCATAAACTTTTAATTCTCTCTTTCCTTACCTCGCTTCAGTGTCAATGAACTTTTTGATTCAAACAACGAAACCTAACCGATGTTAAGTCGTTTATTTCAATCAGATATCTTTATCGAAAACTCGAAAAATATTTAATTATTGGTCGCCTCTCTTCCGAAGCGGCTGCAAAGATAAGTCAAGTTATTTTGCAGCGCAACTATTTGACTTACTTTTTTGCAACTTTTTTTCTTTTCTCTTTCAAGATGTTTGCTTCTCTTCCGAAGCGGCTGCAAATGTAAGCACACTATCCTGATCTTCCAAACCGGATTGCTCTTTTTTCCCTTCATTTTCACATAGAAAATACCAGCAACTATCTTTAATTTGGAACAGCCCTCCCTAGACGAAACAAAAACTTTTCTGCGCGAGAAATAGAACTAAAATGGCGTCTAATAAGTTCCCTCGACGCATAAAATTTTTTTCACCTATGAATCCCATTTCAAGCAAGCCTCAAGCGGCTGTGCTAGGATCATATCCCCAAGTAGGAAGATTAGTCTGAACGGGGAGTCGTTTTTTCAACAATTCTGAAATGAATGAGCGGAGAAAAGGAGCCGTTGGCACACTGGACATCAATGCCAACTCTTCAGCGAAGTGGGATTCATCATTGAGGAATCGCAATAAGCGTTGGGGAGGATTCTTCCGAAAGAGATAGGTAAATAACTCATCCCCAGCCATCCTTTCTTCTTCTAATACACGTAATAAGGTAGAATCATACAATTGGAATCGCTTCTGCCAAGTAGAGGGTTGTACCAATGGAAGCCCCGTATTGGCCAGTTGATCCACCAATTGCAGGAGATGTTTTTGCATTCTCCAGAAGGTATATCCGGTTGAAGCTTTCGTATCTCCCCCAGCAGTGCCAATATGAATGACTCGGTTCTCTGATTTCGTAAATGGATAATCAGTCATTGGGATCACACCAAACTCCTCATGTGTAACTTCATAAGCTTCTGTAGTAATGAATTGCTGGATATATAGATCTAGGATTTGATCATAAGCTTCAGAAGCCAAAATATTATTGGAAAATATCGCCACCTCAATTAAGGCATGGTGTGCATCGATGGGTAGCACATATAAGAATCGCGTTTCTCCCTCTTGAGCTATCCTAAAATCCATTAAAGTAGCTCGTTCTGGAGTAAAGGAAGCTTCTTTCGTTTTAATCACCCACCCCTTAAAGTGTTGGTCTAGATAATTGGTTTCCACCTTATTGATTGGCTGGAAAAGGATACTATTAAAGCACCAGTCTGCTGCGAAGGTTTCGCCAGCAGCTTTTACTTCTATTTTTTCTCCTACCGTAGCTATATCCTGGACCTCCGCTTGTAGCCATTGGATATTTGACAACTCAACGGTTTTCTCCTGTACATATCTATAGAAGTCGATTCCTCTAATCATCTTGTAACGATAAGGAGCAATCTCAAAATCCGTACTATAACTTTGTGAATGAAAACTCAGCTGATTCCAGGAACGATAGACAATTTCCTCAAACGGTCCTTCCTCCTCCTCCCAAAAACACCAGGTACGGTCGTTACTGTCCTTTGTATCCTTATCTATGACAAGAATCTTCTTATCCCTTAGCGGACTTTGGGACAGATGATGTATCAGACTTAATCCGGCTCCTCCGGCCCCTGTTATTATATAATCGAAATGCTTCATTAGCCTGAATTTTACAGCAAAAGATTGAGGAGTATAAAGTAAATCAATTGTACGAACAAGTAGATATTGAGTAAGGGGCTATGAAATCGAATCTTCCATAAATGCAAGGGAAGCGAAAACAGGAGGGCTATGATGGCCCAGGCCAAGTAGTTTTGCAAGGGAATCACGTCAGCTTCCCATTGCCAATAATCTAACCGCATGGCCACTGGCTCAATAAAATAGTCGTATACAGCTATAAAAAGGCCACTAAGTAAGGCCAGCAAGAAAGGATGCTGGGTCCATCTATAGATTAGATTATTGACGGCAAGAATTAATACGGTCCAATTCAGTGCAATAACTAAGGGAACATTCAAGACCTGAAGAAACATGGTTTGGCCATAGTGATACTCACCAAAGACTTTACCGGTAGCTACCCCCAAGGCCTCTAGCGAAAATGTCCCGAGGTAGGTGATGGCTGCCCACCACCACAGCTTTTGATCTTTATTTTTTTCAAAGAGAAAATAGAGTAGCGTACCATTGATCAACAATAGGAAAAGATCTGTAGTATATCTCGTAAAGGGATATATGCTTGGCACCAAATGAGCCACCAAGCCCGATAGAAAAAGGTAAACCAAAATGTAGACGAACCAACGCTCTGCCTTTCCCATTTCTCTTTCTGTCCCTGCGATCTTTAGTACTTTCAAAATAACTTACAACAGATTGAGCCCATTCCTAAGGGCTGATTGAAACAATAGATAGACTTTTTTCCGATCGTTCACTCGAATTCGCTCTTGTTGAACTTGGGTTACTGGTGCGTTTTTGATCTTCTGGAATAGGTTGATGTAATAGACATATGCCAAATACACCCCAAATCTAGCACCTTTGGGCAAGCGGACAATCCCTTTATAAGCATCATCAAAATCCTTCTTTATATCGGCCTCGATCATCACTTTTTCGCTGTTGGTGAACTTAGTAAAATCCACGCCTGGGAAATATACTCTTCCTCGTTCGTCAAAATCACTTTTCATATCTCGCAGGAAATTGATCTTTTGAAAGGCAGAACCTAAACTCCTGGCTGGATCCCTTAAGGACTGATACTGGGCATCATTTCCTTCACAAAAGACCCTTAGACACATCAAACCTACTACCTCAGCAGAACCATAGATATACTTTTTGTACAAACTGTCCTCGTATCGATGAAAGAATAAATCCATTTCCATACTATCGAGAAAAGCATCGATTAATTCCCTTTCGATATTGTACTTATGGACTACCTCTTGAAAGGAATGTAAAACTGGATTTAGGCTGATTCTTTCTTCAATAGCTCTGTAGGTGTCTTCACGGAAGCGTTCTAACAAGGAGGCCTTAGGGTAATCATGGAAGGTATCCACAATTTCATCAGCGAAGCGGACAAAGCCATAAACCGCATAAATCGGAGCTCTGAATCGCTTGTCGAATACCCTAATTCCCAATGAAAAAGAGGTGCTATACCGATTGGTGATCAGTTGGCTGCACTCTTGACAGGTCTTGTTATACAGTGACATCATAATAGCAGATCGTTTTAGGTTATCAGATTGCTCGGAGTAAGTATTATCGCTTAGTCGTTTTGATTCATAGACGAACTTCGTGTCTGAGGACAATCAAAAATGCTGCTCCATGCCTTCCTGTAGTCGCTTCTTCATTACATTTTATGCTTGTCCAAGAGCTTTGTCTAGGAAGAGTAGGTTTTTGCTATTTCTTCTGCTACCACTTGGCCTGAAATTAGGGAAGGAGGCACCCCGGGTCCAGGTGTGGTTAACTGGCCAGTAAAAAACAGATTGGCCACTTTCTTGCTTTTTAATTTGGGTTTTAAAAATGCTGTTTGCATTAGGGTATTGGCCAGACCATAGGCGTTCCCTTTGTAAGCGTGGTAGTCCTTTTCGAAATCTTGATGTGCGTAGGAACGCTTGTATACTACGTGATCTTTTACCGATTGCCCGGTGAGGTATTCAAGGCGATCCATGACGATGTGATAGTATTGCTCTCTTAATTCAGGGGTATCTTCTAAGTTAGGGGCTAATGGGATCAGCACAAAGAGGTTTTCATGTCCCTCAGGGGCTACTGACGGATCGGTGATGGAAGGCGCGCAAACGTAGAAGAGCGGTTTACTTGGCCAACTAGGTTTTTCATAAATCTCGTAAGCATGGGTACTAAAGTCCTCGTCGAAGAACAAGTTGTGATGATGTAGATTGTTTAGTTTCTTACTGACACCTAGATAAAACAAAAGAGAAGAAGGCGCCATGGTGCGATTATCCCAATATTTGGCCGAGTACATTCGGTGGTCGGGCTGAAGTAGTTGTTGTTCTACGTGGTGATAATCTGCGCCTCCTACGATGATATCAGCGTGAAATTCTTTTTGGTTAGTAATAACTTTAGTGGCATGTCCATTAGGGACATATATCTGCTTCACCTCTTGGTCGAGCTCGATTTGCACACCAAGCTCCTTGGCTAGACTGACCATCCCTTCTACGATCTTATGCATGCCTCCCATTGGGTACCAGGTACCCAACACCAAGTCCGCATAATTCATAAGGCTATAGAGAGCCGGCGTTTTTTCCGGCGTAGCTCCCAAGAAAAGAACAGGAAATTCTAAAAGCTTGATCAACTGTTCATTCTTAAACAACTTCCGAACATGATTGGACATCGACTGGAACATCTGAAGACGAAACAGGCTTGATACCACTCTCAAGTCGGCGAACTCAAAAATGGAATGCCCTGGCTTCTGAACAAATTCGTTCATGCCTACCTCATACTTGTATGCCGCCTCTTTTAGGAAGTGCTCAAGCTTTGCCCCGCTACCCGGTTCATAGGATTCAAACAGTCCTTTAAGTTCCTCCATTTTGGCAGGGACATCCATTACATCATCCTTTCCAAAAAAGACGCTGTAGGATGGATCTAAACGAACCAAATCATAGTAGTCAGAAACTTTCTTGCCAAAACGAGCAAAGAATTGTTCAAAAACATCTGGCATCCAATACCAACTTGGCCCCATATCAAAGGTAAAGCCGTCCACCTCGAACTTACGGGCTCGTCCCCCGGCGATCTGGTTTTTTTCCAGGATCTTAACCTCAAAGCCCTTATTCGCCAAGCTACAGGCTGCTGACAAGCCAGCAAAACCAGAACCAATAACAATTACTTTCTTTGACAAGCTATCAGATTTTAATAGTTCTTAGAGTCTTAGATGATTTCTGCTTTTCTTACTCAATATATCGAATGGAGTTCCCTAGCTATCTTAGTTCTAATCCATCAATTTGTTCAGCTAAACACAAAAATCATTCAAGTAGGATTTTCAAATGCACAGGGGATTCAACAGTGATTCTATCGTTTTGTTTAAATTTTAAGGTCTGAAAACACGAATTAGTTAAACAAAACAGCTACAACAGGGGGACTGACCATTGAGTCTCAAATTCTAGAGAAGACTATCTGAGTTGCTGCCTAAAATTCTTTACTTTTCAGATTCAATAAATCTTTATTCACATGAAAAGGTTGATGCTTCTTGGTTTTATCTTCTTTTCTCATTCCCTTTTGGGTCAAAACAGCAAGCTAGATCTCGATCGAATCTATGCCAACAATGAGTTCAAAATGGAGCGGTTTGGTCCTTCTCAATGGCTAGACAAGGGCAATGCCTACACTACCCTAGAACCCTCTCTTACCCAAAAGAAAGCAAGAGACATCATCAAGTACGAAATAGCCACAAAAAAGAGAACGCCTTTTGTCACCGCCGAACAGCTAACGCCTAAAGGTCAAAAGCCCTTATCCATTTCTTCCTATAGCTGGTCCGAAGATGAGCAGCAATTACTTATTTTCACTAACACAGCTCGGGTATGGAGGGCCAACACACGCGGAGATTATTGGTTATTTAACCGCAAGGATAACAGCCTACGTCAATTGGGCGCCAAAAAACCGGAGTCTTCGCTAATGTTCACCAAATTCTCTCCTACTGGAGATCAGGTAGCTTACGTCAGTCGCAACAATATATATGTAGAAGAAATTAGTTCTGGAAAATCTAAGGCACTCACCCAGGATGGAAGCACGACTCTTATCAACGGGACTTTCGATTGGGCGTATGAGGAGGAGTTTAGCTGCCGGGATGGTTTTAGGTGGAGTCCCAATGGAGCGATGATTGCTTATTGGCAAGTGGATGCTAGCGAAATTGGCAACTTCTATATGATCAATAATACAGATTCGAATTATGCTGAACTCATTCCCGTACAATACCCCAAAGTAGGGGTCTCACCTTCGGCTTGTCGGCTTAAGACGGTAAATGTCCGTACAGGAAAAATCATAGACCTCAAAATACCTGGTGATCCCAAACAAAACTATCTGCCGAGAATGCAATGGATCGATGATCAGCGCATCTTGGTACAACAGCTCAATCGAAAACAGAATCACTATCGCCTTTGGATTGCGAACCCTATGACCGGAGAAGCAGAAATGGTCTACGAAGAAAAATCCGATACCTGGATTGATATTGACCATCCGGATCCTACCTCCGCTTTTGAGGTTTTTGACCTGAATGTGATTGAAGACGGTCAAGCGGTGCTCCGTTTGTCGGAGCGCGGTGACTGGCGCCAACTCTACCGTATTCCTTTGGATGGGGGAAAAATACAACTGGTCACTCCCGGCGAATATGACATTGCTAGACTCTACTGGGTGGCGCCAGATGGTTCCCACGCCTACATCAATGCTTCTCCAGAAAACCCAACGCAACGGTTTTTACATCGAGTAGACTTTGAGCAAAAGGGTAAATTAACGCGACTCACTCCTACGAACTTAGGTGGTATCCACAATTACAATATTTCGCCCAATGGTCGCTATGCCATCCATCAGTATTCTAATGTGTCAACGCCTAATCAAACCGCCTTGATCGAGGTATCCGAACATGAGCTGGTCAAGCCACTGATTCGCAATAAGGCTTATCAAGCTAAAATCGAAACTTTGGATTGGCCAAGCGTGGAGTTTTTTCAGGTCACGACAGCAGATGGGGTCGGGATGGATGGACGTATGCTCAAGCCACATGACTTTGACCCCGCTAAGAAATACCCTGTGCTATTCCACGTCTATGGCGAGCCATGGGGGCAAACTGCGGTGGACAGGTGGCTATCGTTATTTGATGTTTACTTGACCCAGCAAGGATATGTGGTTATTACCATGGATAATAGAGGAACGCCGAGCTTAAAAGGCAAGGAATGGCGGAAAAGTATTTACCGGAAGATTGGTGTCGTCAACTCCCGTGATCAAGCCATGGCTACTAAAGAAGTGCTTAAGTGGTCATTTGTCGATCCCGAACGGGTGGCCGTATGGGGCTGGAGTGGCGGCGGCTCAATGACCTTAAACCTACTCTTTCGATATCCAGAAATCTATAAAACGGGAATGTCCGTGGCGCCGGTAGCGAATCAGCTTTACTACGATAATATTTATCAAGAACGCTACATGGGCTTACCTAGCGAAAATGAGGAAGATTTTATTGAAGGTTCTCCCATCACCTATGCAAAAAACCTCCGAGGAAACCTCTTGCTGGTACATGGAACGGGAGATGATAATGTACACTACCAAAATGCAGAAGCCTTAATTAATGAACTCATCCTCCACAACAAACAATTTCAGGTCATGCCTTACCCTAATCGCTCCCATGGTATTCGGGAGGGAGAAAATACCAGTAGGCATCTCTATACCTTGCTGAGTAATTACTTGATGCGCCACGTGCCTGCTGGGCATAAGCCTTAGGGGGGATCGGTGGGGTTGTTGCAGGTGGGGGTGTTTGCAGGTGGAAAACACCTGCAAAAGGGGGGGGTGTGTGAGATCTATGTCACGCTTTCGAATCTTTAAACTTGGAAAGTAGAGGGCTAGCTGTATCTTTGCAGCCGTGAGTAATCTTGACCAACTGCTGGGCTTGTATCGCGAGGATGAACGGACCCGGCAACTGCAGATGGCCCTTGATCAAGCAACTCCCGCTCGAGTAAGATTACTCGGAATGATGGGAGCGCAGGAATGCTTTGTCTTGACGGGAAGTTACCAAAATGCTCCACGCCATCATCTTTTCATTGCTATAGATAAGGAGGAAGCCGCTTATGTTCAAAACACCTTAGCGGGATTGTTTGGGAAAAAACCTGTCCGGTTCTTTCCCGATTCTTTTAAGCGGCCGAGGAATTTCGAAACCTTGGAGAACGCCAACGTGCTTCAGCGGACTGAGACGATCAATAAGATCACCTCCAGTGCATCTAAAGGGGAAGTGGTAATTACCTATCCCGAAGCTCTTTTTGAAAAAGTGGTAGCTCCGGAAATTCTAGAGCAAACTCGGATTGAATTCGGGGTTAATGAGCAAATGGATGTAGCTACGATTCGGGATATATTGGCCGATTGTGGTTTCAGCAGGGAAGAATTTGTGTACGAGCCTGGCCAATTTTCAATACGAGGTGGAATCATTGATATCTTTTCCTATGGAAATGAATATCCCTACCGAATAGAATTGTTCGACGAGGATGTAGAAAGTATTCGGACGTTTGATCCCTTTACCCAATTATCCGTACGGAACATCTCCAAAGTATCGATTATACCCAATATCAATACGAAGTTTCAACAAGACCAGAAGGTATCCATCTTCCAGGTCTTGCCAGAAAATACGGTGATTTGGGTCAAAGACTTTCAAGTACTGCTTGATAGTTTGGCGATTTGCTTTGAAAAAGCAGAACAGTTTGCTAAAACGATTACCGTCCTAGACGAGGGGGAATTAGCAGAAATATTTCGGGATCGCGCCTTTATCCGTCCCAATGAAATTATTCAAGATATAGAACAGCATCACATCGTCGGGCTTACGGACAAGGTACAACCGATTGTGTACGAAAAATCGATCGTATATCAGGCTAACCCCCAACCTAGCTTCAATAAGAACTTTGCTTTGCTGATTGATGCATTAAACAACCAAAGCAAGGACAATATTGAAAACTATATCCTAACAGAAAACGCTAAACAGATTGAGCGCTTCTACGCCATTTTCGAAGATTTAGATGCGGAAGTGAATTTCCATCCTGTTCCAGTTTCTATTCATCAGGGCTTTATTGATAAGGATCTGAAAATCGCCTGTTTTACTGATCATCAAATCTTCGATCGATTCCATCGCTATAAATTGCGTAGGGGCTTCACTAAGGATCGAGCCATTAATCTGAAGCTGCTAAGAGAACTTCGACCGGGGGATTTTGTGACCCATATAGACCATGGTGTAGGACGATTTTCTGGGCTAGAAAAGATTGACATCAATGGGCATGTGCAAGAATCCGTTCGCCTGATCTACAAGAACAACGATATACTTTATGTATCGATCAACTCCTTGCATAAAATCTCTAAGTATAGTGGTAAAGAGGGGCATGTTCCGAAGTTGAATAAACTAGGGTCAGAGGCGTGGAAAAGTCTCAAAATTCGGACCAAGAAGAAGGTCAAGGATATTGCAGGCGAATTGATCAAGTTATACGCAAAGCGCCGAGCGAGTAAAGGGCATGCCTTCCCAGAGGATGGCTACCTACAAAATGAGCTTGAAGCATCCTTTATATATGAGGACACTCCTGATCAACTCAAGACAACAAATGAGGTAAAGGAGGATATGTCAAAGCCTTATCCGATGGATCGCTTGATTTGTGGAGATGTAGGATTCGGCAAAACGGAGATTGCTATTCGCGCAGCATTCAAAGCAGTATCCGATGGAAAGCAAGTGGCCATTTTGGTGCCAACCACAATTTTAGCCTTACAACACTACCGTACCTTTAGCGAACGCTTGAAGGATTTTGGCATTAAAGTGGACTACGTCAATCGATTTAGAACAGCGGCCCAAAAAAAGGTCATATTTCAAGAACTGAAAGCCGGTACGACTGAGATCATAATCGGCACACATGCGCTTTTAAACAAAGCTGTCGGTTTCAAAGACCTGGGGCTTTTGGTGATTGACGAGGAACAGAAATTTGGGGTTTCTGCCAAGGAGAAATTACGAAATCTCAAGGTGAATGTTGATACCTTAACTTTGACAGCCACCCCAATTCCGCGCACGCTGCAATTCAGTTTAATGGCAGCCCGGGATTTGTCCGTTATACGAACCGCCCCACCTAATCGACAGCCGATCCATACGGAAGTTAGGATATTCAACCAGGAATTAATTAAGGAAGCTGTCTACTACGAGGTCCATCGGGGCGGACAGGTGTTTTTTGTTCACAATAGAGTAAAAACCCTACCCGATATCACGGCTATGATTAGGAGAATGTGCCCTGACATTGACGTTGGTACGGCTCATGGGCAGATGGATCCCAAACAGCTAGAAAAAACCTTATTAGATTTCATTGATGGGCAATTTGATGTATTGGTCTGCACCAATATCATCGAAACCGGTTTGGATATTCCCAATGCCAATACCATGCTAATCAATAATGCCAATCAATTTGGCATGAGTGATTTACATCAATTACGTGGTCGGGTTGGACGTTCCAACAAAAAAGCTTTCTGTTATTTGTTTAGCCCTCCTATGTCTACTTTGACACCAGATGCGAGAAAACGGCTTCGCACTTTGGAAGAGTTCTCAGATCTAGGAAGCGGTTTCAATATAGCCATGCGAGATCTTGATATTCGAGGAGCTGGCAACCTATTAGGTGGGGAGCAAAGTGGATTTATATCTGAAATTGGATACGAAACCTATCAGCGTATTCTGGAGGAGGCCATCCAAGAACTGAAAGAGAACGAGTTCAAAGATGTCTTTAAGGAGGATTTAGAGAAGAATCCTCAATATGTTCGCGATGTTCAAGTGGATACAGATGTGGAAATGCTGATTCCAGATGACTATGTGAGTAATATTCAGGAGCGCCTAAGTCTTTATACGGAATTAGACAAGATCGAAACGGAGGAGCAGATTATAGCCTTTAACGATAAACTTAGAGATCGTTTCGGCCCCGTTCCTAAGGAGGTTAAATCCCTTTTTGATGGGCTCCGACTCCGTTGGATTGCCAAGGAACTGGGTTTTGAACGAATCATCCTGAAAAACAACAAACTGCGCTGTTATTTTGTGGAAAATCCACAATCCGCCTATTATGAAAGCCCGATATTCAATGCTATCATGTCTTTCATTTCCAGTAAAGGCCACGAAATTGGGTTTGGAATGAAACAAAGTAATCGCTATCTCATCCTCGTGAAGGATGGAGTTCGAAACCTCCAGGCAGCAAAAAAGATCTTAGAAACATTGGATGAGAAAATTGAGGTCTAGGAACACCCTGATTTGAGCCTCAGTATTGCTTAGCTAACCAATACCCTACCTTAAACTCGAAGTTCACTTGTCCTAAAATGGGTTGTACATTCATTCGGCCTATGCCCAATCGAATCGATGGTTGTAGGGTAAAGGTGCTCCTTTCGAAGTTCGTTTTTTTCCATAAAGCCAACGTAATTCCTTGCCGAAAGGAGTACACATCAAGTGAACTACTACCCGCAGTGAGCTTTACCGCATTGGAAGACCATTGGTTATTTTGCTGTGCATATTCCCAATCTATTGTGACATAATTCCAACGGCTCTTGTTATCCAATAGCACTAAAGCATCCCAACCAAGCTTTAAATACCAATCTGCTTCCTCCGTTAAGGGAATTGAAATCGAAATCGGTAGCTGAAAAGAAATGGTGCTATAGGCCGACGGTCCACCAATCCGTTCCTCGGCTTTAAACTGTTGACAGCCAGAACAAGGGGTTCCATAAAAATCTACTGAATATTCTAACTCGGACTGATACCAAACGACATTCCCTCCAAAACTAAAATATAGTATTTCCTTGAACGGCAAATACCATTCATAGCCTATACTTCCACCTGAGCGGCCACGAAAATTTCTTGTTTTATGCAGAGTGCCTACAGTACTATTCCCTATTGGTGTGCGGTCCAAAGCACGCAGAACGGAGTAATTGTATCCTAGCTGAAAAACATGCGCTCGCTGTCCATGGCACGGTAACCCGAAGAAGCACAAACACATCACAACGATTAGTTTTCTGTGAGCCATGAGTTTTGCCTTAAGGTAGAGGAGTAGTGTAAACATGTTTGAAATTAGATAAGTAAGGGGAGAGCAATTGTCCGTTCTAGGTCAAAGCATTAGGCAGTATGGAATCTTTAGAGAGCAATTATTTTGGAGATTACTATATTATGCATGACATTTTTTGCTAATTTAGCCGTGCAGATTTCTGCGTTTAATACCAAAATTCTCCTAAAACCCAATTCTTCTATCTACTTATTTATACACGCTTGTTTATGCGTGTGTTGGGGGCTCTGTCGCCATCTTAGACAGGCCCCGACCAATTTTCCCGCATCATATTTTGAAGAGAAATCTAAAAAGGAGCAGCTTTTGCTGGTTCTACATATTGAATTATATACGCTAGTCTTGCCATAATGAGTCACCTGTGGTGATTCGTGGCGGGCCCCCAATCGCAAACATTATGAGAAAACAGACACTATTAGGTCTTCTAGTAGCTTTTTACTGCTTAGGGCTAACTACCCTCTTTTCCCAAAATCGCCCTACCTATCTGCAAGATCCAAGTACACCACATGTAGTCATTGAAGCAGAATCTTTCAGCATGTACTTTGACCACAACCCAGGCAATACGAATCTCCAGTCCTGGAATATTATCAATGATAACACAGCCAGTGGTACTCAAGCCTTGCGTGCCACGGGAGGAGTGCAAGGAAATAATGGTAGAGGGGTCGATGCTTTACAGGATGCCAAAGCTACCTACTATTTACAATTTGCCCGCTCGGGAACCTACTACCTTTATGTTCGATATAAGAATGCTAATGGTGGAAGTAGTCTCTACATTCCGGATGGTTTTGGCAGCGCATTACAATCGTACAGCCCGAACCTACCAAACTCCTCTCCAGCGGGACAGTTCCATTGGCAAAAAATTGAACTGGTAGCACGTGGATCCTTTCCTGGTAATTATGTAGTGCAGGACAAAGACCTTGGAAAGGTTTTAGCCTTTAGCTTTTGGCCTAGGGAACCTAATTTTGAGCTAGATCGCTTTGTTCTTTCTCTAGAGGATGACCTCAAGTCCACTGACCTAGATGCTTTAGCGAACACCCCCAATCGAGTTCCTCCCTACCGAAGGAATCTTTTGCAATACACCAGCTTTGAAGGGCTCAACCAGGAGTTGGGAATTCTTAGTAGTACTAGTAGTTTTTTCACCACATTCCCTGGTAATATTGAAGGTGAATTCTTCCCCTATATCGGACAACAAGCCTTATATCTAAATCAGACTTTTGGGGGAGCTGCTCCACAGGTAACTTTCCGGCCCGTCCGGCTGGATTGCTACACGGAATCCCAGGTTTGTTTCCGGTGGTTTTCGCCGGCAGCACTCGATGATGAATTTGAGGCCAGTGATCGATTTCGGGCCAGTCTGATTTTTCAAGATGAAAGTGCAAACGTGATTACCTCCTACCCTATTCTAGATATTCCGGGAGAAGGGGTGCAGCAAATTGATGTACTGGGGGACGGATATCTTGAATACTGTTATACCATCCACGATGACAGTCGTGCTTGGCCGCTACCAGATGATGGGGCTTCCCCTACTCCTGTGAAAGCGACGCATGTGGCTCTACAATTTACCCTAACCGCCTCTGAAGACAATGAAGATATAGTTATTGATGAAGTCTATTTCACTACCAAAGACCCCAACCCTGTCGATGCGAGCATTGACCAACTTGTCATTGAAGCCGATAATAAAACGGTAAATGTGGATGCCGCAGGATCTGTGGGCGGGTTCTTATATGTATACGCTTTCAGCGATGGGAGTATTGCCTCTCCAGAAAGAGACCCCGGTACGGTAGTGTCGCACACCTTTACCAATCCGGGCGCCTACGGCGTTTCGCTATTTGTACTAGATCTATGCGGCAATATTCGGGGCCTAGATTTTAGAACCGTATCGAGTCTGCTACCGGTAGAGTGGAGTTATTTTACGGCGAAACCCAAAGGGAAGGATGTCAACTTAAGCTGGGGAACAAAAACAGAATCCAATAACGACTATTTCCAGGTCGAATGGAGTGCTAATGGAAAGCAATTTAAGCCTCTCGGAACAGTAAAAGGCTACGGCAATAGCCAAGTAGAACAGCGGTATTCCTTTCTCCACGAAGCGCCAGGCGGCGGCTTGCACTACTACCGAATCAAGCAAGTGGATTACGATGGTAGTGTATCCTATTCTTCCATCCAATCCGTGGATTTGCCAACGATGGATCTCCTCACCTTCTTTCCAAACCCAGTAGATCATGGACTGCAGGTGCGTATGATTGGAGAAGAGGGCATGCAGATTAAAATCATCGATAGGCAAGGGCGAGTTCTTTCTCAACATTGGATTACTGAGCGGCAAGTACTACTCCCTATGCAAAGCCTGGCACCGGGCTTGTACTTTGTACAATATGCCACTGCTGCAGGAGAGTTGAAGAGTTGGCGAATGGTGAAGAGGTAGGTGGGAATGTAGGATGAAAAGTGTGTAATAAATACGGAAAGTACAGGTGAGACCAAGACTTCATGCTCATCAAGAAGTCTTGGTCATCTATAAGTTACCCCAGCTTAAAACTCGCTAGGTTATCTTTGAATAATTTAATGGAAATGGCCAGCAGTATAATTCCGAAAATCTTTCTAAGGATATTGGCTCCATCCTCCCCTAGTTTTCTAGAAATCCAATCCGAAAAACGGAGCACCAGAAATACCAGTAGAATATTGAGTATCACTCCTAGTTGAATATTGACTACGTCATATTTTGCCTTTAGGGCGATAATGGTAGTCATAGTTCCTGCACCTGCAATTAGCGGGAAGGCAATTGGAACGATCGTCCCTTTCCCGGATCCTTGCTGATGCTTAAAGATTTCCACCCCCAGGATCATTTCCAATCCGATGATGAAGATAACGATGGCACCTGCTACGGCAAAAGACGCGACGTCTACGCCAAAAAGATGCAATAGCGCTTCTCCCCCATACAAAAAAAGTGTCATGATCAACAAAGCCACTAAGGATGCTTTGCCCGATTCAATTTTGATCCCCTTACGCTTTAGGTCGATCACAATGGGCACATTCCCAATGATATCAATCACAGAAAACAAAATGAGAGAGACCGAAATCAACTCCTTAACATTCAACATTTCAACCACTTTTTATCTGCCTAGACACGATTCATTTTAGTTGTCCAGTACAGCGATTAAGCAATAATGTGTAAAAAAATCTATTGGATAGCCTCGTACAAATGGCTATCCGATAGATAAATCCAAACTTTTAGAACAGGGGAAATTTTGTGCTTTCTACTCCGCAATTCTATCTCCTCCTGGCACAAACAAGATGGGTTCGGGAATAGTTTCCGTTCTAGAAAAAATATTGATGCAAATTGAATAATTTAATGATCGCTAAAATGACGATGACAACTAATATGCGATGCGCCCATACATTTGCTTGCGGATACTTAGACGCATAATTGGCCATTAGGTAACCGCCTGCTGCTTGGCCAATTGCCATTACTCCTCCAATTTTCCAATCGATCAATCCATTCCATTGAAAAATAAGTAGAGCTAATAGAGTATACACTCCAACTATAGCACTCTTCATCACATTGGAATCCATCAAACTAAAATGAGCCCACAATACCGTCACAGCCAAAAAGATCACGCCCATCCCCATCTGAATAAATCCTCCATAGAAGCCAATTCCGAGATAGGCCGGGATTACTATCCAAGGATTTACCTTTTTGGTAGTATCCGTTTCCCGCAACCACTTCTGCGGTTTAATCACGATGACGAACAACATGATGATCATCAAAAAACGAAACACACTTTTGAATTGCTCATTGCTAACTTTAGTACTGACAATGACACCAATCACAGCTCCGATCACCGTCGAAATCATATACAGTCTCGAGCGATCCATTTTTAGTTTCCCATTCCGGTGAAACCCATAGGTTGTGGCCACAGTTTGGGTAAAAACACCCACCCTATTGGTACCATTGGCCATGTTTGCAGGGAGCCCGAGCATTTCGGTGAGAATAGTTAAGGTGATGGCGGAGCCGTTGCCGGCCATGGTATTGATCGCTCCAGCTATGGCAGCACCGACGATAGCGATTAAGTAGATGTATATCTCCATTATTCTTCAGGAATACTTTGACATAATTCTACTAAAACACCATTAGCAGATTTCGGATGTAAAAAACAGACCCATTTATTATCGGCTCCTCTTTTGGGTTCCTCGTTTAGTAGGCGGAATCCTTCTGCTGCCAACCGTTTCATTTCTGCTCTGATGTCAGAAACTTCGAAAGCGATATGATGCATCCCTTCTCCTTTCCGCTCAATAAACTTGGCAATAGCACTCTCTGGGGCAGTGGCTTGCAACAGCTCCACTTTCGACTCCCCGGTTTGGAAAAAGGAGGTGTTGACATGCTCGCTGGCCACCTCTTCAATCTTATAATGAGGACGTCCTAAGAGCTTTGCAAAAAGCTCATTGCTAGCTGCTAAATCTTTAACCGCAATGCCGATGTGTTCGATCTTAAACATAGGTGCTTGATTTGCGGCAAAGGTAGCTAAAAGTAGGTCAATTCTATCGTTTTGACATAGCGCTTTCGGCCATGGCTCTGAGCTCAGAATGATAGGCAGCGCCTTCTTTACGCTCTAATACTTGACCTTTATCATTAAGAAACAATAAGGTGGGATAAGCCTTCACATTAAAGATCTGGGCTAGATTGGCGCCATTGCCTTTTTCTGCGTCGACTTTATAACTGATAAAGTTTTTGTTGAAGAAGCTCCCCAAATCTTTATCCATAAAGACATCTCTTTCCATAAGCCGGCAGGGTAAACACCAGTCTGTATAAAAATCAACAAAAACCAATTTGCGCTCTTCTTTTGCTTGATCAAGCAAAGGCATCAATTGTTCTGACTCGGCAAAGTCAAAGGCAAATTTCGGCTTTGGGCTAGAGGTTTCGGTAGTGGTATTTTGGCTGGTAGGTTGAGTCGATTTGCAGCCTAAAAATAATAGCGTAGAGATCAACAATAGGGATAAACAATATTTTAACATCGGCATGATCTTACTTAGTTTTTGTTCAGAAGGACCTATTTATTTTTTTGCTCAAGCATATAAAGGTAACGCAAAAATACCCCCCATGCCATGATAGCACTGATGATGAAACCTATTTTCCCATCCAAGAACCCCCGTTGAATGAAGTAATGCTTAATAAAACGGAAGAAGGGTTTCCCACATAATTGGAGCAAGCCGATGGATTTGGTTTTTGCCAAATGGTCTTTCGCAGACCATTCTCCATATCGTCGCATTTTTTCTAAGAAATGAGTCGCATTTTTAAAGGTATAGTGATCCATTTTACTCGATAGGCGACCTATACTCACACCCTCACGGATGATTTCTTCATGTACCTGCTTATCGTCGTAGCGGCAAACATCTCGCTTGATCAAACGAATAACGGCATCCC
>JAHQWA010000215.1 GCA_019634045.1 Saprospiraceae bacterium | reverse complement strand
ATGTCTGTTAGGGGTGGATTCACGGCTTGACAAGCCCCGAGCAATAAAAGCAAGGGTAAAAACAGTCGGTACATGTTGCTTAATTGTTTAGAAAAGGTGCAGCACAATATCCCAGTGGATATTTGTTCGTGATTTGTCTATGTGGTACGCGGGTGATTGATTATTCGTTTGATCTTACTACTCAACCAGCTAATCTTTTCATTGGCTGCAGCTTCCGGTAAGAGAGACTACGCCAGAGCCACTCTAAAGGACCGAATCGATAGTGTTTGAGCCAGATAGGACTGATGATGAGTGATACGGCCCATACCGCAAGCACTACGAAAAACAGTTGATAATATTCCAAATGGTGGAAGTATCCTAATCCATAGCCATGGAAAAACAAGGTACAGAGCACCGTTTGTAATATGTAGTTGGTAAAGGCCATTTGACCTACAGCCTTTACACTTTCCTTGATCCGGTCTAGGAGCCCCTGCTTCATGAGGAGAATCACTAGCGAAGCATGAGCCATGACGATAAATATTCTTTGTACTGGATAGATCAATCCATACCAGTTGATGGGGGTCTCTTCTAGCTGCTTTAGGTACTGTTCTATACTAGCTGTCTGCGCTTGATGCCAAAAGCTAATGATAACCAACGGAATCCCAACACCATAACCGATCCACATGGTTTTCCGATATTGTGGGAGGGTCCACTTGCCCGAGAAAAAGCCCCATTGTAGCAAAGCCATCCCCAGTAACATTAAGGCAATATTATCGCCCAGCAGCATAAGGATGTATTTAGTTTGAAAATCCCAGGCCTTAGGTCGCACCTCAGAAGCTACCTCGCTATAGTTCCCCCGCATTTTTCGGATACTTTCTGCTGAATCATCGGGTGTAGGTAAAAAATTCTTTTCAACATCTCGCCAAGCCGCCACTGTGGCTTCCTGCTCTTCAGTCAATGCCTCCCCTGCTTCTACCAATGGCTGGACCTCCAAGTACTGCAAGCGGGTATCTCGAATACCCTGATAGAAGACCACCCCTAGTATGAAGCCAAGTATCGCGACAATAGGGACGCCCATAGCCTTGTATTTGGGCTTCATTTTGCGCATCAAGAACACAATCATCCCAAATAGGCCATAGAAATAGAGGATGTCTCCGACCCATAATAGTACATGTGCGTGTAAGAACCCAAATATGGCTAGCCACAACATGCGCAGATAAAATAGCAGGGTTACGCCTTTTTTACCTGGAATAATTTTCTGGATCGAAAACAACATGATCCCTGCCCCAAAAAGCATGCAAAAGAGTGCCCTCATTTTACCTTCAAAAAGAATTGTCATGGCAGCATGAGTCCAAAAATTAGCATGAACTCTATCACCATAAATCTGTTCGAAAGTGGCCGTATCCGTGAAGAGCAGACCAAAACCTACAATATTCATCAAGAGAATTCCTAGGATGGCAAAACCGCGGAGTAGGTCCAATGATTCAATGCGTTCTTTGTCCTTGACGGGCTGGGGAGTGATAGAAGTGCCTAGCACAGACGTAGTGGCCGACGTTTGGAGTTTTTCCATGGCAGTTATAGACTTAGATGAGCAAAGAAATTGAATGGGAAATCATTTATACTGATGGCCATGGAAAGATATCGAAAAATCGTGGCTTTGCCAAAGCAAGCTTTGCCTCCTAAAGTACCGGAATCAACTCAGCAGAATCGCAACTTATTTTTCCTTCTGAGTCAATGCCTTCAATTCCTCGATTCTCCATTCGGTAATGCTAAGCATTTGATTGAGATATACAATGCCTAGCATGTGCCCCCGGTAGCCTTCCGACACCCACTTACTTTGCCGCCTGCGATGTACTAGCCATTGTTCTTGATAGGCAAGAAATTCTTCTTGTAAACTTTTAGATTCTACTCCCTTAATAAAGGTATGGAAGAGTTCCACCATCGTCGAATCGGCTCTTTGAAAGGCAAGGTTTAGGCAAACCCGAGATTCTAAGCTTGTTCCCATCATACTATCACAGTTAATTCGATCCGCATAGGCCATATACTCCAATTCCCCTAAACGCTTGCTATCTGCCGTCCCCTGAGCTAGGAGACTCAATTGCCCCAACCAGGAAAAAAGCAATAGAAATACAGTCGACTTAAAGGCGATGGAAATTGCAACAGATCGAATTGTCATGCTAGCGGTAGATGTTTTTCAGATGAGGAGAAAGATAGATGGGAAGAATAACTCATTCTTCTTCCTGCGGGATCTTAGCTTTATTTCTATTATACAGAAAAAGAGCAAGGCCAATTCCAGCGATGGCAGTGATTATCTTCTCATCAAGAAATGATTCTTGGTAGGGTTTTCCGGTGAGCCATGTATTGATAAATCCCGCCAGAATGTAGCCGACTAGGAGGCCAAGGCTAACTTCAATGTTTTTTCCTTCTTTGCTATTCCGATCAAACATAGATTCGTTGTTTAAAACGGGCCAAAATCAGGGCGTTCTTGTCGAGGAAAAAGATCCACAAATTTGGCCATCTTTGCTAAGTCTTTTGACTAAACAACTATTTTTAACGATAGGCTGTCCAAGCTTGTGGCAGGGTCTCTTAGAAGCTCTTTTTGAATCGATTGAAGGACTGCCAATACTTATCTTTATAAATATCAAATTCCACCGCAATTTGATCGCCGAACTGTTGTTGGAGTGAGTGAGCCACTAAGGAAGGTTTTCGGAAGTCCTTGCAGGCAAAGTAAAGTTTACGGGTGTTTTCTCCCGTTTGCCGGCCGATATTCAGGTAACCATCTCGGTCTTTCAACTCCTCCATCGCTGCCTCCTCTATCTTCGTTAATAAGTCTTGCATGTTTTCATCTGGCATGCCATTGCGGGATTGGCCATCATAGGGTAATTCGAGATAAAGGATCCAAGGGTGGGAAGCTTTCTTATCCCAACGCAACAGATCAGTATTCATAGATGCTACCAAGACGTTCCCTGATTCAAGTTCGGCCTCAAAAAGCGTGTACTCATCATTTTCTGTATCGTATCGCGTACCCTCATACTTTTCAATGAATTCCTTTTGGCGCCAAAGCAAAAAGTCCTTAAGTTTTACGATCGGTACCAAGGGCGGGTGGTCATCGGAAGGGCCTTGTACATCAATGCTATCGATCTTAGTGACAAAATCTAACTCACCCAGGAAATTATCCAAGAAAATATAACTGCCGTTGGTAATGGTTTTCTCATCTTCTTCGGTATAGTCTTCGTGAACTAGGGTGATGTCTATTTCATCTGGGTATGCTGCATGCTCATTCGAAAAGAAGAACAATTTTTGTTTGTCAAATTCGTGCCCAGACATGCTGATGCTCAATCCTTCTATATCTACGGCAGGCTTGAGCGCCGTAAATTTCCAACCCGGAATCGAAGGGGCTGTGGCCACCAGTTCCTCCACAAAAATGATATTTTTAATATTGCCATCGGGGGTTAATACCAACTCCACGGTATTTTCATCATACATACCGGTCAGGAAAAAGAAACCTTCCTTGAGTTGATCCAACCTAGGGGACAGGTGATCAAAAAAATCTTCCTCTATTTTAGCGTGTTTCTGCACGGCTTTAAAGAAGGCCTTCTCCTTTTTTTGGAACCAATTCCAAAAATCATCATAGGATTGAATTTCTCTTTCTTCTCCTCCGAAGAATTGAGACAAAAAGCGCATAGGCATGATTAGTTAAGCCAATTTCCAAACAATTAACTTCCTTTTATGTCAAAAATGCAAGTATTTCTTCCAAGTCTTTTTACTCGCTACACGGTATAAAGGGTAGATTGCTGTTTTAAAACCCCAGATTTTCATTCAAATCGAGGTTCTATTGAGATAAAATAGAGTTATATACATCAACCTCAATCCATTGAATAAGCTCTTTGATATCTTGCTCCAACTCAGGATACTTCACATAGTAGAGTGTATGAGCAGTGGCCAAATATAATATTACAATATTTTCGAAAGCTTGCTGCTGCAGAAGTTTTAGATTGCTATTATGGTGGGAAGATTCGTCAATTTTCAACCAAGCTGAAACGCCAGCGTTATCAAAAATAGTTCGGAAGTCTCCGTATTGCTCAAGGTAGAGGCTACTCTTTTTTTGATAGGCATTTACTGCCTTTTCTTGTTGCAATACTTTTGTTACCCGGCCATCCCAGGAAGCCAATACATTTCTAATTTCACTATTGACAATATTCTTTAATCCACCAGAAGCAATGAGTTCACTTAATGCACCATTCTCATAGGTGAAACCAACTTCTTGTAAAAATGCCCCTCCCATGATACCCGATAACTCTGTCTCATTGATCGTTAAAGAAGTTGAATCGAATAAGCTAATTAAACGCTTCTGATCATCCATGATCGACAAGAGCAACTCTTTCTGTTGTAAAATCGCATTGAGGTTATTGACCATTTCCTTTTTGATCAACAACAAATAATCTCGTTGCTTTTCGTAGCGATTTTTCCGTTCATTTATAGTATTGACTTGCAGTGCAATCAAGATACCGACGACCACCAAGAAAATCTCACCAACAGCATACAAGAAATACTTGGAGAAGCGGTTACCGGACAATAGTCTTTGTCGAACGCGTCTGAAGAATTTCGCCATTTAGTTTTCATTTTGATCAGACAAAGTACTAAGATACCTGCTTTCTAGATTTCCTACACCTTAAGTGCATCGTTTGGTGATCACTTTTGGAGGAGAAAAGTGTCGTTTTTTTGCTGGGACGAGGCACTTTTCGAAGGCCATATCTGGAAGATACGGTCAAGAAAAGCAACGAAATATTAGCAACAAAGGAAGATTTTGCACCCAAAGTGTGATGGCCAAACATGAACGCTAAGTAGTAAAAGCTTTACTAAACCTACCGCTAGGTGTAATTTTTAAAACGAAGCCTGATCGCAAAAGGCGCAGCAGAAAAATGGGAGCATCTATTGTCACACTACTTAGGCATTAACAGGGTCCTTTGCCAAAATGTCCCGATGGGTTTGTCCTGGCAACACCCGATACACCGGAATGTCTATTTTGTGTGCCTTGCATTCGCGTAAAATAGCCGCATCAATCTCTGCTGGAGAATAACGGGAAGAGAAATGGCTGAGTATCAAAGTACCAACATTTATAGAAGCTACCATTTGCATCACCTCGTCCAGACGAGAATGCTTATTCGCTTTTTCCTTCATCGGGGTAGAACCATCCAGAAAGGTAGCTTCATGTATCAAAATCGGGGTATTATCCCATCGATCATAATCTTCTACGGGTGAATCCCCGGAATACCCCAACAAGGTTTCCTTACTTTGTACGGAGATAAAGTTCCTACCTAAGTCCTTGGCTAGCCGCGCAATTTCACTCCCCTCTAAATCAGCAAACTCTGGCTTAATTTTTTGTTTAAGTCGCACCACCTTAAAGCTTAGACTTTTGCTCTTATCGGTTGGTGCTTGGACATGTCCATTGCGGATGGCTTGCACAATGATGTCTTTTTTCAAAAACACCTCATCGCCCGGCCGCAAGGGCTCCCAAATCGCCAATTGTACATGTTGATCAAATTTGCCCCCAAATTCAGCTAAAGCCGGGAAAGAACCACTATCGGCAGGGTAGTGAATGACGGGTAAGCCCGGACGAGCATTCAGCTGGTTAAACTGGAGTAAGCCCGTAAGATGATCTCGATCAGCGTGAGAAATAAATACTTGCTTGACCTTCCTGCTTTTTTGCAAAAGGCCCGCCGAGACGCCATCACCGGCATCCAACAAGAGACCTAAGTCTTCGATAAAAAACCAGGTTGCGAAAAGTGCTGTAGAGTATCCTGTAATCTTGAAGTTGCTCGTTTTCATTCCTTGTACTGTTGTAAGCTTGCAAAAACCATATCCAGATAGATATCTATTATCGAGATAACTCTACTTGAGTCCACAATAGTTCCCAAGGCTCCAGTTGAAAGAGACTATCCTCCATTTATTATTAAATCAGTTACGGATCTGATCTTCCATCCTAAATGGAACTGTTTATCTCTTTATTTTCGAGATAACTTGCCCTTGCTTTTTACTGGGCTTTGCCTGGTCCTCCTGCGCCAAAGCAATGGCAGCCTGAATCAGGGCTCTGACTTCCTCCCCCTGATAATCTATCTTATTCCTGACCGGGATATGACGAATCCATTTTCCCGTACCTGCTAATAGTTGCGCAGGGTCATCCAAGATACTACCCTTGTTGAAGCCCAAATTGAGATGCTCGGTATAAATGGGAATATGGCAAAAACCATCAGATAATTTTTCGGAGAGGGTGAAAACGGAGGTCAGGGCGTGGGTGTGATAGAGGAGTTCATTGGCAGCGGGAAATTGTTCCCAGACATAATTGCGGAGATCAGTAAAAAGGTCGATCAAGGCACGATCCTTATCCTTCAGGTAGAACAGGAAATCGGGATGAATGGGTTTTTCAGTTAGCATATTTAGCTTTAAACTTGGAGATTATTGTCCCGTGAATTTACCAATAAAGGCAGACTTTTTCACGATTGCCTCTGGGCCAGACCATCACTCACCAAAGCTTACCTCCAACACGGAGAAACTTGGCGTAAAATATCAACTCTTTGCCAGACTAAGCCTGCTCCTTTGTAACAAAAAGTTGATCATGAAAAACATCCGATTAAGTTTTTTATTCGCTGTGCTAGGTGTCATTTCCTCTTGCAAAATTGCAGACATCAGTGAAAGCTCTCATTTACCGACAGAGGAATCTCAGCGGCTGGCCGAAGCCAAGCTTCAAGGAGTTATTCAAGCCCAAGGATTTGAGGTCTTACAAGAAAAAAACATCTATCAATTCAAGGCCACCGACCATTGGCCGGGATGGATGGGTGGAATCGCTAAGATATGGCCGGACAAAACCACCAACTTCCTCTTCAAACACAACTTCAACACCTTCGACGGGAGTGCCTTGTTGTTAGATGGGAAAAAGCGGGGAGATCTCATCGGTCTGCAATCCTGGATCTACTATGAAAAAACCAAGGACAGCATAGCAATCCAAAATATGGATACAGGTGATAAGTTCAACAAATTGGAATTCGGTCTGGTCGTATTCCACTACTTCCTCGAACTCCCCTATCGCCTCTATCACGCCCCCATTAAACGCTACTATGGGCAGCGGGAGTGGAGAGGGCAGACCTACGATCTCGTCTTCGTCTCCTGGGAAAGTGAAGCTGCCAACCCTGACTTTGATCAATACATCCTATGGATCAACACGGATAGTCAACTGGTGGATTACTGCATTTATACCTTACGAGATAATAATAGTGCATTGACCCGGCATAAATATGGGTCCATTGCCTATCAGGATTATCGAGATATTGATGGCTTCCAAGTGCCTTTCAACATGCCGATCTTACTAGATGATGGAGTAGTGAAAAAAGAATCGCTGGATAAGTACTTCCATCAATTCACGATCCAGGAATTTAGCTTTGGTGGGTTTGAAGAGCAGGAGCTTTATCCCTTACCAGATCTACCCAAAATGATTGATAGTAAATAAACAGTAAGAGGCGAGGGATGAGTCCCTTGCCTCAATTTAGGGTCAAACGCACGCCTTCTTTTTCAATTTCCGATCCTCTTCTTCCAAAAAATCCAGGCTTTTCTGGACTTGCTTATCAATGTCTTTAACTTTCTGGATCGAATAGATAAGCGATCGTTTCTTACCATCTGTGATTTTCTCAAATACGGCTTTAGCAGCTTCATCCTGCTCCAACAGAACAGCTAAAGCTTCGGGAATCTTCACCCCTAGCGGGTTGGGATCTTCGACAATCTCAAAAGAAACCTGATCTCCCATTTGTTTCTTCAGTTGTTGCATATAGCGTGTGGCTACAATGATGAAGAAATTGCCATCTCCTAGATGGTTCAGTCCACAAGAATAAGACACTTTTTGGTCGATGGTACAAACTAGGCGAGTAGCTTTACCTTTTTCAAATTTTGCAACTTCTTCAGCAGAGATTTCCAGGTAGAAGTAACCTCCTTTTCGCTTTTCCAACTGTCCTATGGTTTGCTCGAAATTGAGATGGGGCATACGGTAACATTTTGGTGGTACGGTAACATTGTACGACGCAGAAATGCAGAATTGGTTCTTCTTCCGCTCTTGAGAGAGATAGAGAATTTCGCAGTATAAGACCATCCTCTTCTTATCTGCTTCTTATTTTTTGCTTAACTTCAGTATTCTTGTTCAGCACACCCGGTTGATATGATAAAGAAACACCTAATCTTACTGCTCTTCTTGCAGGGAATCCTCCTTTCCTGTGGACCAACTCCAAAGGCCGCTCAGCAAAATAGAGTCTGGGAAGCAGCAGATCGACAACTACTACGCACTCAACTTACCACCAGCCTGGATTCAGTACTTGAGGCTGTCCATTCACTCAACGCAACGCAATGGAATTGGCAAGCCGATTCCAACACCTGGTCTATTGCCTTGGTACTAGAACATTTGATCACGCACGATGAATTGTTTTATCGGGAAGTAAGGGTGATTAGTAGTTTGCCCAATTTACCTGTCTTGCCTGACAGCGAGTTTGCTACGGATGAGGCGATAATGACTTATTCGGAAATAACAGATCAAAACAGAGGGAAAGCTCCAGTTTATTTGGCACCGAAAGGGAGGTGGTGTGACAAAGAGACTGCGCTGGCAAGCTATCAGGAAACGAGACGGGCCTTAATCGATTTCGTGGGTAAAACAGAGGCAAACCTTAGAGCCTACTACACGCAAAGTGGAAGAGGACCGACAAGCTATCGGGATCTTCATCAGTTACTATTAATTAGCGCAGCTCATACCCTTCGCCACGTCCAACAGATTAGGGCGATTCTAGATCACGCAGGGTTTCCGAGAGAGAATAATGGCTAGGATGCCTCGAAACTCAACTGACGCCCCTCTTTGGCTGCTTTCTCATCCATACCCGTTCCAATGGCTATGCCGATAGCCATGCCCATAGGAATGCCCATGCCGAGAAAAGCCATATTATCAAAGGCTACGCCAAAGGCCGCCCCCATGGAAACACCAAAAGCACTCATACCGATAGCCATCCACATATTTCGATAGTGCCCTTTAGGAACGAGCTTAAGCTCTTTTTCCAGTAGCTGTATGATGCCATATTGTTCCTTCCTCAATACCTTTTTCAATCCCTTGACCGGGCCCTGGAAGCTATTGACTGTATGGACTCGTTCATTGATCTGATTTAGGATATCTTCAGGGATTTCACGCTTTCCTATTTCCGTCAGCAGACTTCTAAAGAAGCCGTACTTCTTGCTTAATTTCTCATCTGTTGTAATTTCTGGTCTGTTCTTCAGACTTTCAATTTCCATGCTTGCTAAGATTAGTTCTCTATTAGTTGTGTAAGCAAATTGTAATGTCCACAACATAGCATAAAAAAAACAAGAAGTCCAGAATTCTAGACCAACAGTAAGAGCAACACTATTAACGCCATGCAGGCATGACAACACATCCACCCATGGAGGCTCCACATACCCTGCTAAGTCCAAGCCTGCAGCAGCTGACGCTTCACGGCTTCTTTGGTCTGCTCATCGGTGAAAGCGTGTTTGATAGCCTCCAAATTACATTTGAGAAAGCGAGCCTTGTCCCAGCCAAAAACACCTTTTAAAGTAGCATATTCGTCAGCTAGGCGCACATCAGAAATCGTCCGAGCATCTGTATTGATACTCATAGATACCCCTGATTGATAAATATCATCTACGCGATGATCCTCAATCTTATCATAGATAGCCGTTTGCACATTGCTAGTCGGACAGATCTCCAAATGGATTCCTTCGGCTTTCAAGAAAGTCATCAATTCAGGATCTTCGATGCTTCGTACTCCATGTCCGATCCTTTTGGGGTGAAAATGGCGAAGCGTTTCCCATACACTGTCAGCGCCTCTCGCCTCTCCTGCGTGTGCGGTACAAGAAATCCCCTGCTTTTTGGCATACTTAAAAGCCTTGATATGAGCATCGATTGGGAACCCTGCCTCATCAGCAGCAATATCAAACCCGACGACATTGGTTCCTTTAAATGACGCTACCAACTTGACCGTTTCCATGCTTTGCGCTTCTGTATAATGTCGTAAGGTGGCTAGGATTAAGCCCGCTTTAACGCCGGTTCTCTCCATGCCTTCAATCGAAGCCGCATTAACGATCTGCACCACTTCATGAGGACTGAGTCCCTCTTCTAAATGCAAAAGTGGCGCAAATCTGATCTCCGCATAGATGACATTATCGGCTTTAAGCTGCTCAAATAGATCGAGGGTCACGGCCCATAGCTGCTCGGCCGTTTGCATCAGCTCAATACCTTTGGCTGCCCGGGTAATATAGTCTGCCAGGTCGTTGCACTTGGCTGGAGCTATATAATCTCTTTTAAATTCCTCCTCGCTGACGGAAGGCTTCAACTGCTGCACTACTTTATAACTCAGGGAACAGTCTAGGTGTAAGTGTAATTCTATTTTGGGAAAGTTGCTATAATCCATGACATACTACTTTACTGCCGCTTTTAGCATTGATAAAAATTGTGCTCTAGAGGCTTTAAATACGACTTCCATATTGGGGGCATTTTTGGTAACCCCGACATGATCTACCACGGTTTGTCCACGAGTCAGTCCATCAGCTATAATCACTTCCACATATAAATGGGCGACTTCCGTAGCCACCTTCTCATCTATGGCAATCGCCATAGCGATGGGATCAGGGAGGTCAAAGCCAGGCAACTTGGTTACATCCGTAGAAAAATTCTTCACGATATTTTGAATATCCATACAAAACGCTGCTAATGGCGTACCGATGGATTTGATTTCTTCACAAAGGGCCGGGTCGATACAGGCGTGATTGCGGGAGATATCCCAGCCAACCATTTTCATCTTCATACCAGAATCGAATACCATCTTGGCCGCTTCTGGGTCTACCCAAATATTGAATTCTGAAACAGGCGTAATATTACCCCTACCTTTTCCCACTCCCCCCATAATAGTACATTGCTTCACCAAGGAAGCGATTTCGGGGGCCTTAGCCAGGGCTAAGGCGATATTGGTCAGTGGCCCTAGGGTTACCAATTCAATTTCATTCGGGAAGGCTTTAATCGTATCAATCATTACATCTATCGCATTTCCAGGAGACGGGGTTCGTCCATGGAGTGGTAGCCCTATATCTCCCATACCATCTGTACCGTGTACCACTTGTGCAGTGTGCAATTCCCTCAATAAGGGCTGAGCAGCTCCTGCATAGGTAGGTATCTGTTTTCCACAAAGTTCTATGGTATAAAGGGCATTTTGGAGTCCTTGTTCTAGTGGAACGTTTCCAGCCACTAGGGTTATCGCTTCTACTTTGATTTCGGGATCGGAAAGAGCCATGACCAGGGCGACAGCATCATCGGAGGCGGTATCAGTATCAATCAAAAAATGTCTCATCGGGCAGAAATATGAATTTTTAGGTCTTTATTGTAAATCAACTTGGTTCAAATCCAACGGGAAATTTGCAAATTGCATTAGGTTGAACGGTCATCTTTCGACTCTTCTCCTATAATATATAGCGCTGTCAAGGACATTTGTCCTGCTGACTGATTTTAGAAGTAAATGATAAGAACCAACACCCATATTTTAGAAGAGATTAGGCGCCTTGCCACCATTCCTTCCTCCGACTGGACGATCCGCAAACGCACCGTGAAAGCCGGCCAGCGATTGATCTGGCAGGGGGATGCGCCCAAGCATGTGTATTGCCTGATTGATGGGCTGGCTAAGTGTTTTATTACGGAAGAAAATGGGCAAGATTTCCTCTTGGAATTCCTAGGTGAGGGGGAGATTATTGGAGAGCTGGAGATGCTACGCGAGAAGGAATACATGTCCAATATCGAAGCTATTACCGATCTTACTTTTTATCAAATCAGTAATCCGGATTTTATGGCGATGTTGGAGAATTTACCCCCCTTCAATAAACTTATTTTGGTAGAGCTAGCGAATCGGGTTACCCAAACCGCCAAGCGCGCTTCCTACCAGCAGGTCTATCCGCTGGAATACGCGGTTTTGAAGATTTTATACGTATTCTCTGAGCATGAACAGTCCATCTCTAAAAAGGATATGGCTGCTTACTTGGGCATCTCTACCCGCAGCCTAAATCGCGTTTTAAAACAGCTGCGAGAACGGGGCATCATTCAAGCGGAAGAGCAGGCCTTGATTGTTTCGTCTTCGGAGCGCTTGGTGGAGGCGATGGAGGCGTTCCATTAAGCACCGATACTACAGAAGTCTTAAGACTTCTTAAGTATCGGTAAGTAGAAGCCTACTCCCTCGCCCCGGGCTCATTAAAGGAGCGCTTCTTCCTGCTCCGCCGCTTACTCTTTTCCCCCTCCTCAATCCGATAGGTAAAAGTGAGGTAGGCCACTCGGGTGATGCCCTTGCGGTAACTTTCTTCTCTAAAGCCCTGCCCTTCCGACACATTAAAACCCTCATAGATATTGAAGATGTCAGTTACTCGTAATCCCAAGCTTCCCTTTTTACGCAAAATCTTGACATTCGCCGCTACATCTAAAGCCGTACGGGCTTCATAGAAGCTAAAACGAGTGCGGTTATCTCCCCAATAAAACCAGCGTACATCCAAACGCCATCGTTCGCCAATCGTAAACTGCTGATTGGCCGTGACATTAAATCGAGTTAAGCGGCTGGCACCAAAGTTATTTTCTAAACTACTCAATCGCTCTAGGTAATAGTTTAGATTGACGGTGGTGCGGGTCCAGCTTTTAGGGTAGAAACTCAGGGCGCCTTCCAAGCCATAGGCATCACTCCTCCCTTCGTTGATAAACTGCTGAAAAGTTCGCTGATCTACCTCACTAAAGACGTAACTAGAGAGTAGCAGATTGGTCTTGGCTCGATAAAATACAGTCGGCGTAAAAGACCAGATTTTCTCGCTCAGTCGGGCACTCCATTCGATATTCTGGCTAAATTCGGGTTGGAGGTTTGGATTTCCTGCCCGCTGAAAAAATCGGTCATTAGAATTGGTAAAAGGGTTGATATGATAGAGATTGGGGCGTGAGATGCGCCGATTGAAGGCTAAGTTAAAGGTCAGTTTATCGTTGTAAAAATAATTCAGGTGTGCGGAGGGAAAGAAGTTTTGAAACCGTTGCCCGACGAAGGATTGAGAGGAGGTAAACTCCCCGCCATTTTCGTACCACTCCCAGCGCAAGCCCAACTGGATTTGCCATTTTGCCCATTTCTTTTTCAGCAAGCCGTAGGTACCCAAAATGTTTTCGGTATAAGAAAAGGTAGTGTTGAAGACTTCGGGAGCACTCAAGTCGGCAATAAAATCTTGGCTATTATCTACCGCTTTATTGGTCCACAAAACACCTGCCTCCAACTGCGCCCCTATTGACTTGATGGATTGTTCGAGATCCAATGCCCAGTTGGTGATTCGCGTGTTGTACTGAATATTGTTTTGGGAAGTATCTCCCGGTAATATGAAGGTAGCAGGTAATGCATTTCGATTGTCCGAAAGATGAAAATCAAATTCCAGGAAGTTCTTCTTTTCTGAAAAGTAGGTTCGATAGTTGAGATTGTATTCATCCGTCAGATGTTGGTGCGTATTGAGGGAAGAAAACTCGAAAGGAATCCATTGGTTATCCGCTTGCAACTCCTGCCCCGTCACACTAGCAGGAATATCATGAGAGTTATCGGTAAAAGCCAAGGATAGGGATAATTCATTTTTACTGTCTATAAACCAATCTAGGTTTCCTTTTAAGCTTTTGACAAAACCATCAAATTCTGATTGCCCAGCCTGTGAATAAGGAAATGCTCCTCCAATCCGCTCACGCGTTCTTCGAGTCCTATTCCAAGATTCACGGTAGTTTCCGGATAGCCCTAGGTTGATCTTTGGGCCGCCATAGTTCAATTGTAATCCACTATTGAAGGCGCTATTGGTATTCACTCGCCCGTTAAAAGACCCTACCCAGCCCGATTCGTTTTTGCGCTTGGTGATGATATTGATAATACCTGTTAAGCCATCCGCTTGGTATTTGGCCGATGGAGAAGTAATCAACTCCACCTGAACCATCTCCTGCGCCGAAATCTGGCGAAGCACTTCTGCGCTGGACAAGGGCGAGGGCTTTCCATTGATGAGAATATTTACATTATTGCTACCCCTCAACATCACTTCCCCCTCGGATGTAGTTTGTACTTCAGCTAATTGTTGCAAGACTTCACTTGCATCGCCACCAATAGACTGAAGATCTTTCCCGACGTTAATCACTTTGCGATCAACCAGATATTGTGTAGTACTCCGTTCCCCCTGAACGACTACTTCTTCCATATCCAATGCCAAAGCTTGTAGCGGAACTAGAAGGGTGGTATCTCCCTTTAGTTCTAGTTGTTGATCCTGCATTGCATACCCCACAAAGCTGTAAGTCAACTGATATTTTCCTGGCTTGACCTTGATTTCGAAAGAGCCCGTTTCATCGGTCGAGGTTCCGGTAGTAAATTGATCATTACCGTCCTTTACTACGATGGTTACGAGCGGTAAGGCTTCGCCATTTTCATCATCTTGTACACTGCCTGAAATCGTGGAGAGGTTTTGTGCTAAGAGTATAGAAGAATTGAAGAGTATCAATACGATGGTAGAGAGTCGATTCATTGGATTGAGTTTAGTCAGGTGTAAAGAAGGAGGCAGAATAATGTTGCAGGTGATTTCTTAGGTATTCCGCCCCGATTCTTTCGATTTATTTAAACAGACTGGTTGTATTATGAGCCATGGTAAATACTTCTCTAGCCGCGATCTGTCCATCAGTGCCATAGTAGACCACTCGTCCCACAATTTTTCCATTATCCGGTGTTCCGATCATCTTAAGTACTCTATTGTCTGCTAGGTCGACTCTCATATGCAATTCACCAGATTTGCATATCCAGGCCTCCATTTCTGTCCTAGGAATATTCAAAGCATCAATCTGGGTAAAGGCACGCATCTGTTTAGCCTTATTCTTATCGGCCAAATTGATCTGTAAAGGCAAGATTTCATTATTGTAGGTAAAACTTCCCTCCCATTCTCCAATCAGACTGGCTTTATCCACACGAGCTGGGGCGGAACAAGATTGAGCGGCCATAGGGTTGGCGGCCAAAGAGTACAGGATTACCATAAGACTAAATGAGAAAAAACGGCTTTTCATGTTACTTGATTTTGCGGGCTGTACAGCCCAGGGTGATTAAATATATCGGCAAGTTGAAGGAAATCTGTATTGCCATGGGATAGCTATCTCTTAAAGCTGGCTAAAGGGTAGTTAAATGACTTAATGAAAACTTAATAGCTCTATCTAAGCCTGTTTGTAGGCGTATATTTAGGAGGAAGATTACCTGACTAAGAATCAGCATCATGAAATTTAGTGCATCTCATATATGGATTATTAGCGCCCTGGCTGCTACGGCCTTGATCGGATTGGTAGCCATTCAGTTGAATTGGCTACGAGGGGTTTTTCACGAAAGGGAAGAAAAACTCACGGATCGGATGGAGGAACTGCTGGAAGTTATTAATCAGTACTACGAAGAAGAAATGGAGGGTCGATATAATATCGATGCCATGATGATAGCTCAGAACGCAAACGAGCGCCAACGTTTCCTGAGCCATTTTGATCAAATGTTCAAAGAAGTACTCCGCAATGAAGGTCTAAACGCAAACTTTGAATATGGTTTGATTAGTTGTCGGAGTGATCGATTCAAATGGTATACAGATATAAATCTTGAAGAAAATATCATGGCCGGACATACTGTACGCCTTGGAGGGTGTGGGAAACTGCAGTCCTCCTCTAGCGGCGAGCATTTGCACTTCTACTCCATTTTACCGAGAAAGTCTTTCTTTATTTTCAAGCAATTAGGCCTTGCTATTGGTAGTTCCATTCTATTCATTTTGATGTTGATTGGTGCATTTGCTTATACGCTGGTAACCATCCGAAGGCAGAAGAAGCTTTCCGAGATGAAAAGCGCTTTCATTAACAATCTAACCCACGAATTTAAAACCCCGATTGCCACTATCTCCCTTGCTGCCCGCACCCTCAACCGAATGGGCCCCGGCGCTGACTTCCAAAAGACTAAGGCCTATGCCAGCCTGATCGATCAAGAAAGTAAGAGATTGGAAAACCAAGTAGATAAGATCTTGCAAATGGCTGTGATTGACGCTGGCAATTTCTCCCTTGATCTCAAAACCATTGATGCTCATCAAAGCATTGAACAGGTGCTGCAAAGCCTGCAATTGATCATCGAAAAGAAGGAAGCCGTCGTAGACTTACACCTGGAGGCGACAGATGCCTGGATCAAAGCAGATGAACTACACTTTTTCAATATACTCTACAATATTGTAGACAATGCGATCAAGTACAGCCCGGAAGCACCTTATATCAGAATTCGTACAGTCAATACCCCAGCCCTAAGGATAGATATTGATGACAATGGGATTGGAATGAGCAAGGAGGTACAGCGACAAATCTTCTCTGCCTTCTATCGATCCGAAACAGGAGACTCGCACGATGTCAAAGGCTTCGGTCTTGGATTAAGCTATGTCCAGAAGATGGTCGAAGCGCATGAAGGAGAAGTGCGAGTCAATAGTCAAGCTGGAGTCGGCACCCAATTTCAACTCACTTTCCCCACCATTCCTGTACCAGAAACCCCCACCTATGCATAAGATACTCGTCGTAGAAGATGATCCAGGCTTTGGCTATATCCTCAAAGAATACCTGGAGATGAACAGTTTTGACGTAACTCTCATGACCCACGGTAAGAATATTCAACAGATTGTAGAACGCCATACTTTTGATGTTTGTCTACTTGATATTATGCTGCCTGGGAAAGACGGATTTACCATTGCAAAAGAGATCCAAACTATAGAGCCTGATCTGCCCTTCATGTTCGTCACCGCCAAATCATT
>JAHQWA010000214.1 GCA_019634045.1 Saprospiraceae bacterium | reverse complement strand
TGTTGTATAAAGCGTATTTTATAGATGAAGGTACTCAATTGGTCTCTGAGAAGCTATTTGAGTCTAGCTCGCTGCTAAGCAGCTTTACCCCTTCGGCTTTCTCCGGTTTTGGTGGCTCTATGGGCACAAAAATGGCCTATACCAAATTTCAAAACCCAAACCACTTCGTAATGGTAAGATATTAGCTCCGTGCTTTCCAGTCGTAGTCGAATACATCAGGACGGGCGTAGTGGCCCACTACATCGAAATCTAGTTTGGCACGGGCACAGGCCAGCAGATCTAATTCAGCGTACAAGATACCTTCTTGGTCCCAAAGCGGGCCGGCCAACACCTGTCCCAAAGGGGAAATGATCACGCTTCCTCCACGACTCATTAGGTCGGGAGCTTTCTCCAAATCCGATTGGAAATCAGCTGGATACATTTCTTTCTGCACAAATTGATTGCAGGACAGCACAAAGCATCGGCCCTCAGAGGCAATGTGTTGCATGGAAGCTTGCCAGGTATCTCTCTGATCGGCAGTAGGTGCCAAATACAATTGTATGTTTTGCTGATAGAGCGCCATACGTGCCAATGGCATATAATTTTCCCAACAGATCAATCCTCCCATCCGTCCCAAAGGGGTTTCCAGCACTTGCAGGTCTGTACCGTCTCCTTCTCCCCAAATCAGTCTTTCCGTTCCGGTGGGCTTTAGCTTGCGGTGTCGATGCAGCAACTTACCATCCGGCCCAAAATACAATAGGCTGCAATATAAAGTCCCATGTGCTTCATCGCGCTCCACTACGCCAAGTACTAGATAGACGGAGTGTTTTCTGGCAATGGCGCCCAGACTTTCTACGTCTGCCCCCGGCATCTCTATTGCATTTTCCCAGTAGACCTGCCAATGATCTCGCCCCCAATCCTCCCGGCTCCCCACCACCGTACCGAAACTCATGCCACGTGGATAGGCAGGGATGAAAGCCTCCGGAAACAAGACAAGCTGTGCGCCCGACTTGGCAGCCTCCGCCGTCAACTGCTCAACTTTCAATATACAAGCGCTTTTGTCAAAAAGAATCGGTGCAGCTTGCACAACTGCTACCTTGATTAATTTCTTCATTGAGCAGGACTTTTTAAATTTAGGTATCGAAGTTGTTTAAAATATCTCACTGGCCGCGATGAAGCTCTTTTTGACTTAGTCTTCGTTTTTTTCGCCAAGTAGCTCTGCTATGCGGCTCAAAAAAAGCCTCTATTGATTCAAAAACCATCTCCTTCGCGATTCAGCAGAAATCCTTAAACAACTTCCTCAAAAATAATTGCTTCAGCGAGAAAACCTTGTGGAAAGGTACTGGAACTCAATTTCATGACACTATTTGATCGGATCATCCACTTTTGGAACCAGCCTATCTTGTTCCTGCAAAGCCGGCGGGATAAGTGGCTTTTCATCTTGTTCATCAATGTATACAGTGCCATATTTCTACTGTTCTTCCAACCTTTTGGGGTGAACAACTATGATCCGACGCATCAGATCCGATCGGAATTACTGATGGGCGTCGGAGTTTTTTTCCTGGCCAACATGCTTGTCATGTGCATCTACGAATTTGCGATTGTGCCCTTTGTGTTTCGTTCCAAAACCCGCTACGTGTTTGCCTTCAACATGTTATGTCTTCTGCTAGTATTGAGTACTAGTACCTACTTGACTTACAACTACGTCGGCAACTTTCATGACTGGTCCTGGAAGAGTTATCTTGGATTTATTCGAGATATTGGTTTAATGTCGAGCATTCCTATGGTACTTTTATTACTCTTCTTACAGCAGCGACAAGCTAGGCGTGAGGTCGCCCATCTACAACGGCACGTTGCGCAGCAGGAAAAGCCTACGGATATACGCTGCTTAAGTGCAGCAAATGGAAAAGATAAACTGTACATCGCAGAAGATAAATTGTTGGTATTGGAAGCTCAGGATAATTATGTAGCGATATACTATCGTGAGAAAGACCTGGTTAAGCGCTCATTACTCCGATCTAGCTTAAAACGACTGGAAGAACAATTAAACGGTAGTGCTTTGCTCCGCTGCCATCGCTCTTATCTATTACATCCCATGCAGATCGAAAAGATCAGTGGGAATGCCCATCAGCTTCAAATCAGGATGAAAGGATTAGATAAAACAATTCCGGTTTCTAGGCAGTATATAGCTGCTATCACAGGCCCTCTGGATACTCGCCACATATAGCAGCATTTTCACCCCAAACCCACCGTTTTACTGGCTTTCCCTCTTGCAGGCCCCTTAGTTTGTATAAAAAAACTGCATATGAAAAACCTGACTGCTTTGCGCCCACGTAATGGGCTATTCAACTTTCTTTTGTATTTCTCCGGTGTAACTTTTGTATTAGTGTGGCTTCCTTTATTAAGATGTCTCTTCGATGGGGACACCTATCGATGGGGCCAAAGCTTCTATGGCCTGTCCGTCTATAGCCAAGGCATTCAGCCCGGCTTGATTTTTCTGCTTTTGGCTTTAGGCTATTTTGTTGCGCTCTTTTATTCCTTCTATTGGGTTGAAAACCGGCGGATCTTTTATGGCTTATTGATTGGATGGTGGTTGTACAGTTTTGGCAACTTACTGTTTGAATTTGCGGTTAATGGGGATGTGATGTTTCATGGGGACACTTTGGATATTCACGTATCGCTAGCAGCTATCGTGACCCCGATTGCGATCGTATGCCTAGGCTTAGTCGTTTGGGCCATTCGAAAGGACCAGTTGCTTCCGCCAGGAAAGGTGAGCTGGAACGCCATGAATCGGAAAGCAGCGTGGGTTATCCTGGCCCCCTTGCCCATTCAGATTCTATTATTGGCAACTGGAGAGCCGCATGGACTAACTGACGAAATCGGGGTGGTTTTGACTATTATTCAAGCCATTTTAATCCCAACGATCTTTCTACCGAAAGAAAAAGGAGCTATCAAGTAAATTTCTTGGTGTACTAGGTCTTGGGAGGCCGTGCGTAAGCGAGTTGGTGTTTATTCCCAACTTCGTAATAGGTATCCAAACCACTTACAGCCATGGTTTCTAATTGGTCATGTAAGATATGGCCACTGGAAGCCATGGCATCTGCAGGAAAAATAATTTCTACGATCTTGCCCACCACGAAGCATGTACCATTCGCTTTAATAGGATGTTCTTCTACCCACTCCAAGCCAATCTTGATTGGGCTTTCTTCCACGTAAGGTGCCGGGTGGGTTTCAGTATAAAGGGGCTGAAGTCCCACCGCTTCGAATTCAGAAACTTCAAGCGGGTAGTTGGCAGAGCTTTGATGGGCCTTAGCTAGAAAATTCGGATGTAGTGAATTGAGCGTAAAAAAACCTTTCGCTTTAATGTTATGGTAAGTGTGGCGCGGGACGGTCAAAGGCCGCATGATAAACCCTAGATGAGGAGGGTTAGCGCCCACATGGACAATTGAACTGAATACCCCAAGGTTAGGTATTCCTTTGTGGCTTATGGTACCTAGTAGGTGCGCTCCTTTCAGGCCGGAAATGGTATTCATCAGGTGCATGCGCGGAAAGCGCTCCATCGCCATTATATCGTCAAAAAATAAATGCTTGTTTTTGCTCGTCGTAGTATCCATATCTGCTTTAACACCAGATGGCCTCAGGTGTTGCCAGCTTCGCTATATTTTTGTGGCCTTCGCTACAAAAAACTGAGCGTTTCGCCCTTATCTGCTGATACCACACTTCCGTAAGCATGCTGCGCTTGCAGCCAATGTCTATCGTTATGTCCCACCAAAAACTGGCAACAATCTCCCAATCGGAATCGCAATACACCACCAATGGCAGAATCTAGTTTAATTTTTCCACCGTGCAAGGGCTCCGCGGCTCTCAGGAGATCTATAAAGGTTTGATGCTGCTGTAGGAAGGTATCGACCACCGAAAAATCTATGGCTTTGTCCGGATGGGGAATAAACTTTCCTAGCGTTTTAACTTTAAGCCTGATTTTACCCTGCTTAGGTGTCATGCTATTAATCATCATACGACCAAAAAATCCCTGTTTAAAGTGTGTGCCTGTAATCGTCTTTCCTTCTTCCAAAGCTTGTTGGATCCTAGGCAAGTAGTCGGTATAGGTTAAACTCAAGTGATCCATACACTCTAGGAAACTCCATTTCTCAGGCTGAGGACGCTGGGCAAGCAAATGTTCGGGTTTTCCTTCCACAAAGGACTTTACTGCTGCCTCAAAGGCCAAGGATGCTTGGATCATCTTGGGGTACACAATTGCATTCTTTAAGAGTGCCATACTTTTTTTACTTCAAAATTAAGGGTATGGGCTCTTGCCCTACATTGATCTAGATCAAGAAAATAGCTTTTCTATTTGTTTGATCTCACTTTGCTACGGAGTCGACTGAAGGTTTCTGGAGTCATGCCTAAGTAAGAGGCGAGTTGTTTTTGAGGAATCTGTTGCAAAATGGCGGGTTGGCGGTTCACGAAGAGTTGGAAGCGTTCCTCAGCCGATAAAGTCAACATTTCAATTTCTCGCTGTGCTCTTCCAATGAGAATTTGCGTGAAAAATAAGCGTCCCCAACGCTCCCATACCTTGTATTGATTAAATAGCTCATTCAAAGCTGAATAATCTATGACTAAGGCTTCCGTAGAGGTTAAGGCCTGCAAGTAAAGATCGGATTTCTTTTGGCCGAGGTAAGAATCTGCTACGCCCGAAAAATTACCGTCGTAACTAAAGCCCATTACATGTTCATGCCCATCCGGTTTCAAAAAGTAAATGCGCTGAATACCCTTGGTGATAAAGTAGAAATACCTTTCCACTTCCCCTTCCTGACACAAGTATTCATTTTTCTGGTAAGTTTTTACGTGCCAGGCCTGCAAAAAGGCATGCAGTGCCTCATCGGCAGGCTGAACAAAGCCCAAGACCGCTTTTGTCAATCGATCTTGGGCTTCAGGAGAAGGCGGTAGCCTAGCCATTACACGGCCGCGGTGGCTTCCTTCAAGATAAGTTTGCGGCGTTCAGGTCCTGTGGACACCATGGATACAGGGACTCCTAAGTAGTCCTCTAATCGGCGTAAGTAGGTTTGAACGGCCGTTGGCAGTTGATCGTAGGTTTGTACATCATCCAAGGATTGCTCCCAACCTGGGTGTGATTCAAGAATCGGTGTAATCTCTACGTCACAAATATCAAATGGTAGATCCGTGGTTTCTTGGCCGTCGATTTGATATTTGGTGGCCAGCTGGATTTCTTTGAATTTATTCAAAACATCTACCTTGGTCACCACTAGCTGGGTCACTCCATTAAGAAGTACAGTATACCTTACTTGCGGCAGGTCGATCCATCCACATCTTCTTGGTCGGCCGGTTGTAGCGCCAAATTCCGCTCCTTCTTTACGTAGGAATTCTCCGTCTTCATTATCTAATTCCGTAGGAAACGGTCCGGAGCCTACTCTGGTGCAATAAGCTTTGGTGATGCCGATTACCTCCTTGATCAAATGTGGAGCGATACCGAGTCCGGTACAAACACCTGCGGTAATGGTATTGGATGAAGTGACATAGGGATAGGTACCAAAATCGATGTCTAGCATCGTTCCTTGTGCTCCTTCAGCTAGTACCTTCTTGCCCGCTCTTATCTGTTCGTTCAAGTAATACTCCCCTTCTACAGTCTGAAGCTGCTTCAATTTTTCCAGACTCGCCATCCAACGTTCTTCTTCCGCAGCAAGATCAAAATCAATCGCGGGATATAGGCGTATTAGGTTGAGGTGTTTCTCTTTTAAGGCATTGTATTTATTGAGAAATCCTGCTCGTTCGATATCTCCCACACGCAGGCCATTTCGACCTGTTTTATCCATATAAGTTGGCCCGATCCCCTTCAAGGTAGATCCGATCTTGGCTTTTCCTTTGGCATTTTCGGAAGCCGCATCCAAATAGCGATGTGTAGGTAAGATCAAGTGTGCTTTACGGGCCACCAGTAGACGATCTTGGTATGAAACTCCCGTGCCTTCGAGTGCCAGCAATTCTTTTTCCAAAGTGATGGGATCAATGACTACACCGTTCCCAATCAGATTGAGTAAATCCTCCCGAAAGATTCCTGAGGGAATGGTGTGTAGTACAAATTTTTTCCCGTCAAACTTGAGCGTGTGTCCCGCATTGGGTCCGCCCTGAAAGCGGGCAACAATATCGTACTGAGGAGCCAAGTAGTCAACGATCTTACCTTTTCCCTCATCTCCCCATTGCAAACCAAGTATAACATCTACTGCCATACACTATATCATTTTAATTTGGTCATTATTCCTTCCTATGAATGGAGCAATAACCTTTATTATAAATTATAAAAACCTAATAGATTATTTGACATCTATTAGGTTTTTATCTGGTTAGTCCTATTGTGTTTTCCAACACGCTTCTCTAATCATAATTATCTCACTGCTTCGAGTGGCTCTCCGTTTAACAAGCAATCGTAAGCTTCATCTAAAGACTGTGTTTGGTAAAAAAGCGGGCTCAGTTTCGTCACTTGCAATAAGTGGATGACCTTGATTGGGGCCTGGGCTATTGCCACCTGCCCTCCAACTGCACTCGTCCCCTTTTTCAACAGGATCAAAAAATTCAATCCGACACTATTCATTACTTGCATTTCTGACAAGTCCACAGCAAAGTTAGAAAAACCTTCATCAATTTTCACCTGTGCTGCGGCAAGAATTTCTTTTACCACAAATTCACTGAGTAAGTCACCTACTTTAATGACCTGAATGCTACCTTCTGTACGAAAGCTGTAGTTGTCCATGTGTAGTGAGCGTATGAACGTATTGGGCCTATTCGGCTACTTTTTCTAAAGTATTTTGTTTCGAAGCGGTTTTAGGGCAGGCACCATTGCATTGCCCATACAGATTTAGCGAGTGGTGAGTGATCTTAAATTTGAGCAAGTCTCCCATCATGCTTTTAATCTGCTGTATCCTGGGATCACAGAATTCAAGCACTTTACCACAATCGACACAGATGAGATGGTCATGCTGCTTGTAGCCATATGACTTTTCATATTGTGCCAAGTTCTTGCCAAACTGGTGTTTCTTAACCAAATCACAATTCACCAAAAGTTCTAAGGTATTATATACCGTAGCGCGACTAACGCGGTAATTTTGGTTTTTCATGTGGATGTACAAAGCCTCCGCATCGAAATGGTCGTCCCGCTTATATATTTCTTCCAGAATAGCATAGCGCTCTGGCGTTTTGCGCAAGCTATTGGTTTCTAAATGTGAAGAAAATATATTTTTTACTTCCTTAATGATATCGTCCCGCATAGATCTTGCTGATAAGTGTTAAGTACTCCAAAGGTACGAAAATAAATACGACTGGCATTAGGCTTTCACTGGGCTATGGCAGGAATCCCGCCACCCAATTCGCTAAATATAAATCCTACTGATTATCTCCAGGCATTCGCCAGTGGAAGGCCATCTTACTCTACTCTGGAAACAGTTGAAATGTTATCTAAGTTTTGTAGCGCTCGAATTGCAATATTCAATTGATCGGTATTAGCCACTAGCAAGCTGATCTTGCCCTTGAAGAAGCCCTCATATCCAGAAATGGAAAAGGACCGGATATTCAAACTTAACTTATTCGATATCTCATGCGAAAGTCGCTCGATCACACCAGGTCCATCATCAATACCAGTGATCTTGAGGTCAGCAACGAAGGTAGTATTAGTGGTGGAGGCCCATTCCGCCTTCATCACCCGATATCCATAGTTACTCATTAGGTTACCAGAGTTCGGACAAGTAGATCGATGGATTTTCAGTCCTGCCGTGGCGGTTAGGAAAGCAAAAATATGATCACCTTGCACCGGATTACAGCAGCTCGCAAAGGTATAGTGGAATCGATCTCCAGGTTCTCCGTTGATCATTAGGCGGGGCGTGCCATTGACCTTCCTAGATCCTTTCCGGGGTACCCCTTTAGGAGGAGTATTGGGTGCCGCTGCAGGCACCTTATTCACTTCCGCTTCTACTAATTTGTGTCCTGAAACTTGAAACTTCTTGAAGATATCCGGTATGGATAAGTCTCCATTAGCAATGCGATAATATAGCTCTACGCGAGAAGGGAGCCGTAAGAATTTCACTAGGCGTTCTACACTATCTTCAAAATCTACCTTTAAATGCTTGAACTTGCGCTCCAGCGCTTCTTTTCCTAACTCTCCTTTTTTGCGCTGTTCCTCCTTCATTGCCGAACGAATCTTAGATCGAGCCTTTCCGGTAATCACCATCTTCAGCCAACTTTCATTAGGCTTCTGTGATTTGTTGGTGGTAATCGAAATTTGATCTCCGTTCTTTAGCTTATAGCCCATCGGCACCAGGCGATTGTTCACCTTAATGGCGGTACAATGATAGCCGATGTCGGTATGGATATTAAAGGCAAAATCCAGGGCGGTGGATCCTTTGGGTAGAATCTTCATGTCCCCTTTAGGGGTGAAGACAAACACTTCCTCATTAAACAGATTGTTGGCGCGAAAATCTCCGAGGAATTCCACCGCATCACTGTTCGGGTCGTCCAAAATTTCACGGACATTATCTAACCATCGTTCGTAAACATCTGGTTGTCGGGATACCCCTTTGTATTTCCAATGTGCGGCAAATCCACGTTCCGCAATCTCATTCATCCGTTCCGTTCTAATTTGCACCTCCACATATCTTCCTCCCGGGCCAATAACCGTGGTATGAAGAGACTCGTACCCATTACTTTTGGGGGTAGAAATCCAATCTTTTAAGCGTTCGGGAATAGGCACGTGAACATCTGTAACAATCGAATAGGTTTGCCAGCAGATCATCTTTTCTTTTTCTGGCGGAACATCCAGTATGATACGTACGGCAAACAAATCGTAGATTTCCTCAAAAGGTACCTGTTTCGTCTTAATCTTATTAAAGATGGAATAGATCGACTTTGGGCGTCCAATAATCCGATAAGGTACCCGTAAGGCATCAAGTTCATTGCGCAAGGGGTGAATGAACTCATCGATGTAAGACTCTCTGGATCGTTTGGTTTCCGCTAATTTTTTGGCAATGCCATGGTAATTGGGAGGATCTGTCACCTTCATGCAGAGGTCCAGAAACTCCGTTTTAAAAGAATACAAACCAAGGCGGTGTGCCAAAGGAGCATAGATATAACTCGTTTCTGCAGCGATTTTCAATTGCTTATGCCTGGGCATTGACCCTAAGGTCCTCATATTGTGTAGCCGGTCAGCCATTTTGATCAGCGCCACACGCACATCATCTACTAGCGTAGAAAGTACTTTCTTAAAGTTCTCTGCTTGGGGGCTTTCCGCATTATAGGCCGAATCCAACTTCGTCAATCCATCGACAATCTTGGCAATTCTCGGCCCAAAGATCTCCCGTATCTCGCTCAGTGTCACTTCTGTATCTTCCACTACATCGTGCAAAAGGGCACTGATGATCGCAGTAGGTCCTAGGCCAATTTCAGCAGCTGAGATTTTGGCGACGGAGATCGGATGCAGAATGTAGGGCTCTCCCGACTTCCTCCTTTGCTTGCGATGCGCATGCAAAGCCAATTCGTATGCCTTTCTGATGTTTTGAATATCTACCTCCTCCATTTCGGATTTGATAGACTGGACCATCTCTTTGTAGGCTTCCTCTATGGTTTGGAGCTCTTCCTCCTGT
>JAHQWA010000213.1 GCA_019634045.1 Saprospiraceae bacterium | reverse complement strand
GTCAATGGAGAACAGCAATTGTTCACGGATCAGCTGCATTATGACCTGAATACCAAAACGGCGACCTACACCACGGGCGCGACACTCACCAATGGTGAAACCCAACTGACGAGTAAACGGGGTGATTTCTACGTCGACCTCAACGAAGCTTATTTTGAGGATAGTGTATACGTGGTTGATCCTCGGTTTAACTTGAGATCAGATTCCCTACTGTTCAATACGCAAACCAATGTAGTGACCTTCCTAGGCCCAACGCTGGTCAGTACAGATAGTAGCCGGATCTACTGTGAGGATGGTTTTTATGACATTGCTAATAACCTAGCAGAGTTTCGCGAGAATGCCCAGTTTATTAAAGGAGAACAGAAAGGGCGTTCGGAGGTGATCAAGTACAATGGTGAGACCAAGATCTATGCCTTAGAAGGGGATGCCGTCTTCGAGGAAGGGGAACGACTGGCGTCGGCAGATGTCATACAGTATGATGAAGTAAACGATAAATCCACCTTGATCGGTAACGCAAAATATAAAGATGCGGAGCAAGATATAGTGGCCGAACAGATCGTCTATGATGCGAAGAATGAGGTCTATTCCACTAGAGGACGATCTACGATCAGCGACCCTCCACAGATTCTATTGGCCGATCAAGTAGATTTTCGAGAGGAACTGGGACTGGGTATAGCGGTCGGGAACGTGATTTGGCAAGATACCTCGGCCGAATTGACGATTGTTTGCCAGCAGGCCGATTACAACCGGGAGACAGGCTATTTAAAGGCGAGTGGGGGTGAGTATGGTCGACCACTCCTGATTTCCCTGGTAGATGGTGATTCTTTGTTCATGACAGCGGATACTTTACTCTCCACAAAAGTTGATTCCACGGCTAGCGACAGTAGCAGATTGTTGCAAGCCTATCGCGATGTAAGAGTCTATAAAAGTGATCTGCAAGCCCTCAGTGATTCCTTGACCTATAATTCGGAGGACTCCCTGTTTACTTTTTTCTACGATCCCATCATCTGGTCTGATACGACCCAATTTACTGCCGACACTATTCGGATGCAGATGGCAAACGACAATATTGATAAGATCTATCTATTCAATAAAAGTTTTATCATTAATTCACCAGACGAGTTATTTTTCAATCAAATCAAGGGAAAAAACATAACCGCTTTTTTCACCGAAGGCGAGTTGCGGAAGATGGATGTACAGGGTAATGCCGAGTCAGTTTACTATGCGGTGGATGAGGATGGTGGGTATGTAGGGGTGAATAAGACGGTTAGCAGTGATATGATATTGTACTTTGGAGCCAATCAAATTGAGCGCATTTTATTTGTAACAGCACCACAGGCGACCATGTTTCCGATGAAACAGGCCGATCATGAAGGCCTTAAAATGACTGGATTTGATTGGATTACACAAATTCGTCCAAATACATTTGCTGACCTTTTTTCAGCGGAAAAAGCCAGGAAAATACAAGTGATCCCTTTATCACCTTCTGATACCCCTGATGACGACTCAGAAAATCCTCCACCTGTTAAACCAGTTGGGCAAAAGGGTGTACCTGTGAAGGGAAAGAAAAAAGGAGAATCAAAATCAGGCATAAACAAGTAACGAGATGATCAGATCTTTGCCACCTTTACTATTGAGCTTATGGCTAGCGGTGGGATTATTTGGGAAAGAAGCGCTACCTGCCACTTGGGAACAGGCTGGAGACGCCTATCAGAATAAACAGTACACCGTAGCTTTTGATTTGTATCAAGGCTTGCTAGACGAAGGCCATATTTCTCCGGCACTCTACTATAACCTAGGAAATGTTTGCTATCGGCAGCATAAACTGGGGCTGGCCATATTGTATTATGAAAAGGCGCTAAAGTTGGCCCCTAGAGACCAGGAGATCAAAGGTAACCTAGCGCTCGCCAAAAGCCAGCAGACGGATCAAATTGACCCGCTCCCGCCCTTTTTCCTTGACCGTTGGCAGCATGGGCTGCAGTCCCTATTTTCTGCTAACACTTGGAGTCTGATAGGCTTGCTGTTCTTGTGGGTAGGGGTAGGTGGCCTGGTGCTTTGGATTTTAGGAAAGGAACGCGGGCAACGTAAATGGGGCTTCATTGCAGGGATAAGCCTGCTGATCTTAAGTTTACTGCCCTTCTACTTGTCCTCTAGTCGAGCCCAGTTTGAGCAATATTCCGGTACGGCCATCCTTTTGGAAAGGGAATATGGCTTGCGAAGTGCTCCAGAAGAGGGGAGTAAGATCTTGGTTCCCTTGCATGAGGGGGTGAAATTGGTCATTATTGATCGGATCGGTGATTGGTTGAAGGTGAAATTGGAGGATGGTGAGCAAGGTTGGTTGCCAGAGAAATCGCTGGGTATGATCTAGTAAATTTGTCGGATATCTTAAAATTTAGGATCTATTATGTAATAATTCCAGGTTTTCGTTACTAATAAAGAGAAATTTCTCTCTGAGACGAGCTATTGTGCAACGCGAAAACCCTGGCTATGAAATCTATACTTGATGCAAATTGGTTTGGGAATCTACCGAACAGATTAGGCTATGCCTCCGATCAATATGATGCAAAACAACTTATACGGTACTTAGTAGAGATCTGGATTCCTCAATCTCATAGTTGTCGATATAGACTCTTTCTACTCACCTTTTTACTACCTACCTTCTGGCTACAAGCACAAATTCGAGGAGTGGTCACCAATACTGCTGGAGACCCCTTAGTGTTTGTCAATGTTTTAATCAATGACAGTCCTAGAGATGGTGCTACTACAGATCTTGATGGCCGATTCGAAATCAGGTCCAGTTCTCCGGTTTCGGTGCTTACCTTTAGCTACTTGGGATACGAAAAACTGCGGATATCTACCGAAGACTACGACTTTAACCAACCCTTACAGATTGAACTAAAGTCTTTGGCTTATGCCTTTGAGGCGGTGGAAGTCATTGCTGGGGAGAACCCCGCGGATCGAATTATGAAGCGAGTCGTGACCAATAGGCATCAAAACAACCCCGAAAAACTTTCCTCCTACGCTTGTCGCACTTATAATAAACTCCATTTTGCCTGGTTACCACATACCGAAAAGCTTCAAAAGAGAGTCGCTACCCGAGATTCACTGGGGAAAAAGGAGTCTCGTTACCTGGAAAATGTTCAAAAGTTCAGCGCCAAGGCAGATACCCATCATCTCTTCCTCATGGAGTCCATCACCCAAAGGAAGTACCAACGCCCGGCTCAATACATCGAAGAAGTATTACATAACAAGGTCTCCGGTTTCAAAGAGGCAGAGTTTGTTGCTTTAGCAGCTGAAGTACAACCTTTTGCCTTTTATCAAGAGCAAGTCACCCTTTTCGATAAGGACTTTTTGAATCCAGTCAGTCCGGGTTCTACCAAACAATACTTCTTTAATCTGGAGGACACACTGTACCGAGCCCAAGACACCATCTTTGTCATATCTTATCATCCACGCAAGGGGAAAAACTTTAATGGCCTACAAGGCATTCTACACATTCATTCCGCTGGCTACGCCATTGAAAATGTCAAGGCCGAACCGGCTGAAGACCGCAAGCTAAACTTTTTGATTGAACAGCATTACATCCAGTTAGCTGGAGGGCAATGGTTTCCAGAGCAGCTCCATTTCGGGATGCGTTGGGAGCAATATCCGAGCCCCTATTTGGGAATCCAGGCGAGTGGGCGAAGTTTTGTGAGTGCAGTAGAAACAGGGGTAGACTTCCCGTCCAAAACCTTTCGGGCCAAGGAATCAGTGATATTCTCTGATGAAGCTTTACGGACGACAGATTCCCTATGGCAAGTGAGTCGACCAGAAGCCCTTAGTCCGCTGGAGGAAGCTACCTATACCCATATGGATACCTTAGGGGAAAAACATCATCTAGATCGCTGGTGGCGCCGCGGGAAGGCCTTAAGTGACGGTAGATGGCCGATGGGCCTTGTGGATCTCAGCCTACGGCGCGCCTTGGCCTTCAACGACTTTGAAAGAGTGCGAATTGGAGCAGGTTTATATACGAGTGATCGCCTTTCAAAGCGATTTTCGATAGGCGGGTATGGGGCTTATGGTGTCAAGGACAATGCCTGGAAATATGGAGGGGATCTCAATATATACCTGGACAAGTATAAAGATCAGAACCTTCGATTCTTCTACACCAAGGACATTCAGGAACCAGGAACCACAGAATTCCCCCTGGAACCTAATCTACTTACACGGCGCTTCTTTGCCCAGCAGATGAATGAAGTGGAAGCATGGGGGACTTTCTATACTGGAGAGCTATTACCTTTTCTAGATGTGCAGGTAGGTTGGAAACGAGAAAGCTGGAACAAACTGCTCTTGGCTGACGAAGAGGTAGTCCCCGTTCAGTTTGATCCCTTTTCAGCTAGCATCTTAAGTCTACATCTTCGGTATGCCTATGGTCAGAAGTACATTAGCTTTTTGGGGAGTAAGGTGCCGGATGAGGATCCCAGGTATCCAGTTCTGTCTTTGAGTTTCGAAAAAGGGATGAAGAATTTTATTGAGCCTGGAGTAGCATTCGAAAAATGGTTGGCGAGTATACGCTATCGATATAGGCTTAGGAGGGTAGGGGAGACCCAATGGGCTGTGGAAGCAGGGCAGATTACGGGAGATGTTCCTGTCCCTTATTTATTCTATAGTAGTGGAATTGGTCGAGATTTTCAATGGTTAACGCTAGATCGAATCTTTCAGACGATGGACCAATATGAGTTTTTATCCAATCGTTTCCTTCACGTATTCTTCCGGCATGACTTTGGAAAACTATTGGTTAGGGAAAAGTGGTTTCAGCCCTCTATTGCGCTGGAGCATAAACTGGCCGTGGGAGAGCAAACCATTGCCCTTCCAGATCTTAATACGTTTAAAACACTCGAGCATCCTTACCTAGAAGCAGGTTTGGTCGTGGACAATATCATACGGATAAACTATCTCAATGTGGCCTGGCTCGGATTTGGAGTAGGAGCTTACTATCGTTATGGAACACATCATCTGCCAGGTGGATGGAGTAAGAACACCGCCTGGCGACTTTCGGTTATGATTGATTACTAGCACTCGTGGTACTTTTCCTAGGTACAGGATGTGGATGTTCAGCTGCGCTTCCTGACAATAGTGGTTGAAAAGAGCGGAACTTCAGTTGGGTGGGAAAACGGTCTTCGCCCAAGGCTTGTTAAGAAGGGGATGGGCAAAAAAAAAAGTCCTATCAAAGATAGGACCCAAAATATAAAGCTATGAAAACTAAAACTATTGCGTGTTAATTGAAGAAACACGATAGGATAGAGGATTCGTTCTACTTCTCTTCTTTTCCTCCTTTCAATCTATCCTGGTATTCTTCTAGTTCTGCCCATTTGGCATCATTGGCCAATTCAGCCTGTTTTGCCCATGTAGCAGGATCATGCATACGGTAGCGTGGACCAGCTTCGTCAAGGATTCCTTGAACTTTTTCAATTGCAGCTCCGGCTAGTTCAGCCCAAGTATTAATGCCTGCATCTTTAAGCAAACCTTCAATCTTAGGACCAATTCCTTCTACCACTTTCAAATCATCTACTTTAATCTTCTTACCGGAAGGTAAGGTAATTTTTTCAGATTTGGAAGTTTTTGGTTTCACTTCTTCTACTGCTGGTGCCGCTGCGACAGGTTCTTCTGCGGGCGTTTCTTCAGCCACGGGAGCTTCCTCTGCAGGAGGTGCTGCAGCTACAAGTTCTTCTGCTGGGGCCTCTTCTACAGCTGGTGTTTCTTCCACTACAGCTTCTACCTCTGGAGCTGCTTCAGCAACTGGAGTTTCCTCCACTACTGGAGCTTCTTCTACTACCGCTGGGGCTTCTTCCACCACTGGGGCTGCTGCAACAGGTTCTTCCTTAGGAGCAGGAGCAGCTTTAGTAGCTGTATCTACATCCTCAAAAGGAATAATGCTAACGAAAGTTCGATTAAGTCTTTTCTTGCTAAAAGCAACCTGTCCGTCTACTTTGGCATGTAGCGTAAAATCTCTACCTGCATACACGTTTTCACCTGCGTGAAACTTCGTGCCGCGTTGACGAACGATAATGTTACCAGCGCGAGCAAGCTGCCCGCCAAAAAGTTTGACACCTAGCCGTTTACTATTACTATCGCGGCCGTTATCCGTACTACCTACACCTTTCTTATGTGCCATGGTCTAAATTTTTCAGATTAAATAATATTGACGGCCGCTTAGCCGGCGATGCTGTCTATTTTGATTTTGGTAAAAGACTGGCGGTGACCATTCTTAACGCGATAACCTTTACGTCTTTTCTTTTTGAAGACGATAACTTTATCTCCTTTCTGATGGCCTAAAACCGTGGCATTTACCTTGGCTGTGCTCAACACCGGCGTGCCGATAGAGACTTTGCCTCCATTGTCAACCAAGAGAACTTGGTCGAAACTGAGGCTGTCGCCTTCATTGGCTTCTAGCTGGTGGACGAAGAGCTCTTGCCCTTCCTCAACTTTAAATTGCTGACCAGCTATTGTTACGATTGCGAACATGCTGAATGATTTTAATTAAGAAATTGGCCGCAAAGATAGGTTTTTCGTCCCGTTTTACAAAGGGTTTTAGAGACTTTATGCAGGCTTGATTGTAAAAGCAGAATGGGGTTTTTTGCTAGCCATTGCCCAACTAGACCAGGGGAGGATAGATCAAGAAGTAAAAACAATATATTAGTACCCTCGCGATCGAGATCGAAAATGAACTTTGAGAAGGATTTGCAAGGTTCATTATCACCTTAATGAATAGTATACCTTGAACGGAAATTTATCATGATGCATCCATATCGTAAATATTCCCCCTTTCTGACTACGCTTGTGCTTCTTGTCTCACTTTTTTCCTTCTCCTTGAGGGCGCAACAGCCGAATTTAATCATTAGCACGGATATAGGACAGGACCCTGATGATCAACAATCTATGGTTCGCTTGCTCCATTATGCCAATGACTTTAACTTGTTGGGACTCATTGCTAATGCGGATGACAACTATGACCATGAGCCCCCGGTGCTAAGAACGGATGTGCTGTACCAGATCATTGAGGCATACGGTAGTATCTTTCCCAATCTACAGAAAGTAGACGCCAACTATCCGAGCGCGACCTACCTAAAAACACTTGTCAAGAAAGGCTGTGCTGGAAATGGTCTCAAAACACCGGTGATGGAGTATATCGGAAAAGGGAAAAGCACGGAAGGATCGCGATGGATCATTAGGCAGGTAGATGGGGCAGATGAGGTAGTCAATATTGCGGTGTGGGGTGGAGCATGCGATGTAGCGCAAGCGCT
>JAHQWA010000212.1 GCA_019634045.1 Saprospiraceae bacterium | reverse complement strand
TGGATGGAGTGGAAGAGGAGGCCAAACCAAAAACCCCTATGTAATAGATCGAAACCCATGTGGTTCAAGTGCCGGTTCAGGAGCAGCTGTCTCTGCCAATTTTTGCATGCTTGCCATCGGTACAGAAACGAATGGATCCATCGTCTGTCCTTCACATGCCAATGGTATCGTTGGTATAAAACCTACTGTAGGCTTAGTTAGTAGAGCAGGAATTATCCCAATTTCTGAAACACAAGACACCGCCGGCCCCATGGCCAGGACAGTCAAAGATGCTGCCATTTGTCTAGGAGCGCTCACGGGTATCGACCAGCGAGATGACAAAACAGCTACCAGTGAGGGGAATTCTTATAACGACTATACACCCTTCTTGAAAAAAGAGGGACTGAAGGGTAAAAAAATCGGGCTGTATACTAGGGCCCTTGGGTTTCATCATCAGGTGGATGAGTTAATTGAAAAAGCGGTCAGCCTCATGGAGGCACAAGGAGCTGAAGTAATTCGTATTGATCGTATTGGCTCCGGTGACGGCGGAAGAGATTCTTTTCAGATTATGCTATACGAATTCAAGGATGGTTTAAATAAGTATTTCGCCTCCTTGGGTCCTGATGCCCCGGTCAAGAGCTTAGAAGATCTTATCGAGTTCAACAAGCAAGATTCTATAGAATCCTTATTTGACCAAGGGCTGTTGGAATTGGCGCAAAAAAAGGAGAGCCTAGATACTCCTGAATACAAGGAGTTATTGGCTAAAATGTTGAAAAACACCAGGGAAAAAGGCCTAGATGAAGCACTTGCCAAGGATGGGCTTGATGCCATCATCGCCCCAACTGGATCAGCAGCCTGGAAAATTGACCCAATCAACGGAGATCTATTCCTAGGAGGAAGTTCCTCTCCTGCGGCCCGAGCCGGTTACCCCAACATCACTGTTCCCATGGGATGGATTGAAGGGCTACCGGTGGGAATTTCCTTTTTCGGCGGAGCATGGACGGAGCCTTTGTTGATAGAAATCGCATATGCTTACGAGCAAGCCTCCATGCATAGGAAGGCGCCCGCTTTTAGGGAAAGTTAAGTGGGAGGGAAGTCAGAAATGGGAGTCCTTATTTCCGATCTCCCATTTCCGGCTTCGCATGGCCTTACTTCATGCCTAGGACTTCTTTAGACATGTGCATAGCCACTAGCATATGTGGTACATCTACAACTTCTGCAATCTTAAGATCACCTGTCAAAGAACACAGCGCATAAGCCTCGGATGTCGTCAGGTCGTGTTCAGCTTCCAAGTACTCCACCATATACTTAACCGCTTTTTTTGCCGCTTCATCAATCGTAGTTCCAAATGCTGTAACGGCATAATAGTCGTCCGTTTCATATTCAGGTTCATCAATAGTTCGCCCCCCCTTCAACACCTCAATTTCATAAACAATTCGCATTGGAGCCTCAATAGCTGTACCACATACTTCGCCCATACCCTGTGCAGCATGCGCATCTCCGATGCTAAAGAGTGCTCCGTCAACAAATACGGGGAAATATACCGTAGTGCCTTCCACAATGTTGGGATCATCCATATTTCCACCATTGGCTCTGGGAGGAATAGTTGAAAGCATTTCTGCGGTGGCAGGTGCTACGCCCATAACTCCGGGAAAAGGCCGCAAGGGGACATTGATTTTCCCTTTGAATGGAACACTCGTCATCCCCTCCTTCAAGGGAAATGTACGTAGGTATGGGTCCTTAAAATCATCCGCTAAAAAGCCAAAGCCTGGTAGAATGGCTGTCCAGCCCCAGTCTACCAAATCAATCTTATGGATTTTCACCTTCAATACATCTCCGATCTCAGCCCCTTCTACATAAACGGGGCCGGTAAGTGGATGGATAGGATCAAAGCTCAATTGATCCAGTGCACTAACGTCAGAGTCAATCTCAAACTGTTCATCACTTGCGTCTTCTGTGAAAGCTTCGATAACACTTCCAGAAGGCACCGTTAAAACAGGCTCGATTGCACTACTAAACTTACTGTGCGTTTGATCTTTGGTCAGCGTATATTCTATTTCTGGGATATCACTATTTACTTCTTCAGCAGCTTCGGTCCCCTCTTCTTCAACTTGACTAGATTCTGTTGGTGCATTGCAAGCGGCTAAAGCCAGCAGCAAGCACATACCCTTTATCGTTATAAATAAGGACTGTTTTTTCATACTTAGTTTATGTTTTGGTTATGCAAAATCGATTTGTGAATACAGTAGAGGTGTAGCCCTTTAACAGTCGGAACAGGGGCTTCAAACTTACACTTCGAATGAGGAGAGGGTTCTTAGTCTACAATTAGCTTTTTAATACTTAAAGGGATATTGCTATTTACCAATTGCACATAATAGAGTCCACTGGCCAATTGATCAACGGGTAATTCCACTCGTTGTATTCCGGGGATTGCCCTTCCGATAGCGATCTTTTGGATAAATTTCCCAGATGCATCTACAATTACCGCATCTAGATTACCACGTAGTTCTGGCATCCTGATCCACAATTGGGCTTTATCTGTAGCGGGGTTGGGCGTGAGCATCCAGTCAATATTCGCCTTGGTGGGATCATCTACATTGCTGATACAAGAAGTCTTAAAGGATAAGGAAGCTGAATATTCACTCTGCTCCTGAGCACAGCGGCTTTTCACCGATACCTCATATTCGGCACAGGCTTCTAGATTGTTTAATACATAACTCGTATCATTCACGATAGCTGCTAGCCAATCTGAATTACCTTTGATCCGGTATCTCAAAAAATAATCTACCGCTGGGGCTACCCGATCCCAGCTCAATCTCGCCATGGTATTACCGACGGCTACCGTATCTAATCCAATCGGTATATTACAATTGTCCGCAGGCACAATTTGTACGCAATAATCCTCTACCTCACCAAAAGCCTGTCCAGAAAATGGGCATGTGCCCGAAACGGATTGAAATTGCATGATTACGCGCATCCTCGTTACCCCCATCATTGCATTGGGCGCAATACTCAATGTCCCGCTAACGGGAAGGTTGCTCGCCATCTCAGCATCAAACATTCTTTCATTGCTTTCAAACCCTCCATTCTGGTTCAGGTCGATGTAGACTTCAAAATACTCGCTGAAACTAACCCCAGCGTAACCTGGTACCAGCATCAGCGGATAACTGGCCCCTTGTTCCAATTGAGTTGTTGCTAAGCCCGTATAATCTCCGTAAGCGTCAGGATCTTGGCCGCTCATATTATCCAATGGCCCTATCATCACGCGCTCTATCCATTCATTGGTAGATTCTAGAAAATCAGTTACGCAGTAGTTCAAATCTAAACAAGCCCCACAACCTCTAGTACTGAAGTAGGATGAACCGCCAAAGTCCTTCGTATCTGCACCACAAATAGACCGCAATTGCACTTCATATTTTGCACAGGCCTGCAATAGGGCAAGCGTCACCACTGTGTCGGAAACGGCAACCGTATCCCATTCCCCACCTTCATCCAGCCGATAGCGCAATTCATAACTCTCAGCAGCTAGAACACTATTCCAACTTGCTTGCGCCGTAGTGATCGCTATTTCGTCAAACAACACCTCTTCGGGTGCTTCACAACAACCATCGCTGGTAAATACTCTGGAAGGAGAATAAGCCAAGGTATCATTCTCGCAAAAAGCCCTAAACTGATACTCATAGCTTGTACAATCCGTCAGCAATGGAAATACGTAGGGGGAACTGGCCTCCGGAATCTCATTCCAAGTGGGCGTACCTACTGCTCGCCAACGAAGATCAATCCGGGTATTGATATCAAAGCTTATCCACTCTAAAGTAGCGTCGGTATCTGTCAGCACAGTAAACGTTGGATTAGTTGCAGGAGGGCAAGTCCCACATTCTTCCATGAAGCCTGTCATGCTGTTATTGAGATTTAGCACGCCTTCCGTAACAGTAATTTCCTCAAGAGATTCATTGGGTTTCACACCCTCCAAAATGAATCGCTTCACTTCCAAAGCAGCAATTGCAGGGGCATTCTCTACAATATCCATGAAATCCTCACAGGGTGAGGCATATAAAAGGGCAATCGCCCCAGCTACTTGGGGAGTAGCGGCAGAGGTTCCTCGAAAAGGGCCATAATCATTCCCTGAGTCCAAAGTAAAAACATCTTCACCATAGGCTCCAAGATCAATGCTGATGGCTCCCCAACCCGCAGCTTCAACTTTTTGATTCCGCCGATCTATATTGGTCACAGAAATGAGGTAGTCGCTCGGGCAACTGGTAGGAAGGTCTCCATCAACATCCACATCGACGATCCGATTGGCCGTCGCGCCAGCACTTAGCACGCCTACTTCTCCTAAAGCATCATACATTTCGCACCATAGTGGGGCATCCTCTACTTCACCAAAATTGAGTCCCCAAGATGAATTGGTAGCCACTACAAAAGCCCCCAATTCCCCACCGGTTTCGTTGTATTGTTTTCTTAAGGCTAGCGGATACGAATAGGAAGTAATGACCCGGGCCTCAGTCGTATTGAGTCCATTAACCACCATCATAAGCTTCACCCCCCAATTCACTCCCGTAATCCCGATGCTATTATTTCCTACCGCCCCGACAATACCGGATACAGAAGTACCATGACGGGGATCGCCGCTGATATCATCATCATTCACTGCATTTATCGTATTCCATCCTCGATAATCATCCACAAATCCATTACCGTCATCATCAATATCGTTATCGGGTATTTCATTATGATTAATCCAAAGGTTAGCCTGAAGGTCCTCATGCGTCGCATCCACCCCGGAATCAATCACACAGACTACGATCGTGTCTCCACTCGCGGTAACACCACCCGTGGAAATATCCCAAGCAAATTCTGCATCCATATCAGCACCAGCAAGGCCTCCATTGAGTCCGGTATTGATGTACTGCCATTGAGAAGAAAACAAAGGATCATTCGGTGTTGTCTCCCGGTAATCGATGAGATGGTTGAATTGTGCTTGAGCAACTGTTTGTGACTTTCGAATAGTAGCTAAAAAATGGTTCTCATTAATCTGTCCGTAATCAAAAGATAGCAGCCAAATATCCAATGGTTTAGACACTAGTTCTTTTATGACAAGATCCGTATGCTCTCCTTTAAAGGAATGCCATTCTTTCACCCAAGCTTCTAAGTCTGTGTTGGGTAATAGTTTGACTAGTAATTCTCCTTGTACTCGATCTAGCTGCTGCGCCTGTAAAAGGCTGATAGATGTGCCGAAAACGAGGAAGAGTAACAGGAAACACTTTTTCATAGGATTAAGATTATCAAAGAAAGCAAACTTCCATTTGCCAACTTCTCTCACAAGATTTTGGGTTTCAATTAAATAGAAACTCAACACCTGATGAGAACCTTTATTGATTTGTAGATAGCTCATAAATCTACACAATTCAAGCGATTAAAAAGTGGCCCTTTTCCGGGTTTGTCACAAAAGGAGCAGTAAATATTTGACTTAAAGCGCTTACTTTGTGCTTCAAAACTACCTAAAACACCAATGAAGGAAAAAAGCGCCATTAGACACCTACAGAATAACTGGATAAAGAAGTATTTCACGACAGGGAGCATCGATACTATCGACAGCAGCTGGAGGTATCTCTTCTACTTGCTATTTTTCGTTCTTCTTTCTCCTGGATTCCTGCTAGGCCAAGGGGCTGAATCACCAGAAATCAAATTGGACAATCCATACAATAGTATGTATGTCCATTTACATTTTTTGCAGCAGCAGACTTTTGCGCCAGATTCAGCAGCGCGGGCCTTAGATTTACAAGGTGCAACACCAGAAGTAGCACGTCGGCGGGCTATTCAGCTAAAGCAAATTCTGGATGGTAAGGGACTATATGTTCGGTTTGGACAAATCCCACAAGACGCCAACTTCTATGATAGCACGGCTCGACGATCGGTTTATATCCCTTTCCCTGAAGCACTGCCTGGAGTTTATTTGGAGAAAAAAGATAGCTTATGGCTCTATAGCGCTGAGACCGTCAATAGTATTCCAGTCTTACACAAATCCATCTATCCTTTTGGGGCAGACTTCCTCTTAAATCTATTTCCTCAATTTGGTCAAACAAAGGTGTTGGGGTTCGCTATCTGGCAATTGTCAGGCATAGTTATCATGATCGTACTGGCCTTTCTCTTGCATTTTCTTCTCAGTCGCGCGCTCAACCCTGTGGTCAAACGACTGAGTTCTTCTAGATTATACCCGTCCTTGGTGGCACCATCTCTGGTCAAGAAAATCGCCCAACTGCTGAGTGTTTGGATCATTGTGCGCATCCTCAAAATCTTCATCCCAGCCTTACAATTTGAGCCAGAGGCACTTATCTCAGCAGTTAGGATAGCTAATATCATTAGCACCTTACTCGTCATGCTCATTGCGCTGAGGATTCTTGATATATTCATGCTTTACTTCTACAAGCTGACCCAACGCACAGAAAATAAACTGGATGAACAGGTAGTTCCTATCCTGAAACGATCACTGCAAGCAGTAATCATTTTATGGGCCATCTTTCAAGCCTTAAATCTTCTCGAAGTAAACGTCACAGCCTTAATCGCGGGGGTTTCCATTGGAGGACTAGCCATAGCCTTAGCAGCACAAGACACGGTCAAGAATCTAATCGGCTCGGCGATGATCTTCGTAGATAAGCCATTCCAAATTGGAGATTATATCGATCTAGGTGGATTTTCAGGAACGGTAGAGGAAGTAGGTTTTCGAACCACGCGAATTCGGAAACCAGATAGCTCATTGGTAGCCGTTCCTAACGGTGTGATTGCCAATCAATCGATCACAAACATGGGCGTTCGGGTTTATCGGCTTTTCCAGACACAACTAGGGGTCACCTATGATACATCCCCGGAAAGAATAGAATTATTCACCGATAGTCTCAAACAACTTATCATATCACATCCACATACGCAAAAGGAGGGGTATTATGTTCACCTTAGTAGCCTAGCAGATTCTTCTCTAAATATCCTTTTTAGAGCGCCGCTGCAGGTCACCGACTATGCCACCGAGCTACGGGTCAAAGAAGAGTTGCTATTGGCTATCCTAAGAATTGCCAACAGTTTAGAGATTGGCTTTGCCTTCCCTTCAAGTTCCATTTATGTCGAAACTATGCCTTCTGAAAAAGCGCAAGCAGAGACTATGGCAAAAGACTTAAGTCCAGAAGAGCGGGTCCAAAACCTTCTTGATCAGTTGAAACAGGATTTCAATAAAGATCTTCCGTAGGAAGTAGATATCCAGAAGGCTCGATTACAAAAACAGCAGACTGCCAGCTCAATATTGCGCATGAGTAAGCTGTTCCTTTAACTTCTTCAGCAACCATTCTCTGTCGAAAACATAGGGCATATCCTGTAGTTGGGCTTTAGCTTTGACTGCTACGCTATTTTTCTGTTTGATCAACTTTAGCAGGATGCGAATGAAGTTTTCATAGGGCTGCCTCACTTGTTTGGTAACCACTTTATTGCGCTTTAGAAACATCCGGAAGGCGGCAGCCTGTGATAAAAGCACCTCCCAATCCCTTTTTTCGTAGAAAATCTTCAAAAAGAGCACCTTAGAGTCAAGCGCATAGTGAATATCTGTAAAAGATACTTCTTGCAAATGTTTTTGAGCTTCGTTGAAAGACTGCTTCCAGAAGTGTAAATCAGCTAAATTATAGTGATAGGCATTGTCTCGAAAACCTTCGGACAACTCCGGCGAATGCTTTAGGATAAACTGCTCCGTCCAGTCAATGCGATCCAACTTCAATCCTAGTTTCACAACATTTTTGAAGGTCCAAGGGGACAAATGGCCATCCACATACACCAATTTCTTCTCAATGCTTTCTAGGTAAAGATCCAGGCATTCTGCTAGGTAGCGCGTATCTCCTGCCCTTAGTTTTCGGATGGAATAATTAATGGCAAACAAATAGATGAGTTGTATTTCGGAAGTATCCAATTGATCAATGTGCTGATGTATGAGTCTTTTCAATTTTTGAAAATGGGCATCCTTGTCTTCTTGTGTAAGCATCGCGTAGATTTGACTATAAATCGCGATAAGTGGAATATCAGTGTAGTCTTGGTCTTGTAAAAACTGGAAGATTTCCGGCATCAGAGGCAATTCATAATTGGCAGCCATAGCTTGACCACGATCCAGCATTTCACAACTGTACTTAAGCTTTTTGATCAAATAATAGGCATCAAGCTGATCTGAGGCTATTTGAAGATGAGGATCATATTTCCTACTCCTCTCCTTCAAAAAACTGCGGTTGGCTAAATCTGCAGCCAATAATTGCTGATGATGGAAGGCAGCTCCCTTTTGCTCTTTTCCTCCCCAATTTTTTGCAAATCTAGACGCTAGGAAACGATAGTGCTTAGGGAGATTCTTCTCAAAGCAAGCTTCCATCACATGGTAGCGACTTAGCCCCGTTTGACGCTTCATCCATTTGTAGCCAATGTAGTCCTCCAATTGTTTTAGCAGTAGACTACTAAGATGGTTCATCTTCTTTTCATCATACACTACGACTCCATACAATTCTTGAAAGAGCTTTCTCCGATCAACCTTCTTTGGGTGAAAACGAGGCGCATAGGATCGTAGCAGCTGAAAAAACTCAATGAGTTCTTGATTCTTGTTGAAAAATGGAGAACGGATGTATTCATCAAATTCACTCCATTGTTTAGCATCAAAGGTTTTGAGCAGCGCAACTAGCTTTGTTTTTTCCATCAGTTTGTCATATTACTTGCCCTTTTGGAAAGAGCTGCTTTCAATCCAACATGATTTTTAGCCAATTCTATCTGATTTTACAATAATCACAAACAACCATTACTTATTGTATATCAATGCTTTAATATTAATTATTGACAATAAAAAAGCTATTTCTATCTGATAATTTACACAAAATGTACCTTTTTTAAGCTCAAGTAGCACCTACCTTTGTATCGCCAGTTGCAAAAGAACATTAATCGTACTCAAACAGCCCCTTTACCGTTTTGAGTCAACCTAACCGCCATGCAATCATTCAAACACTACCCAAATAGGAAGAGCGTACTAGCTTTTCTCCTTAGCCTTGCAGCGCTTTTTCCATCCCTGAATAGTACTGCACAAGTTGAAATTTGGCCAGGAGATGCCAGCAACAACGGAGAAGTAAATAATATCGACTACCTATTCATCTGGTATGCAGAAGGCCAAATTGGCATCCCTCGAATAGAACAAGGTATTTTCTGGCAAGCTTATCCAACCGAAGCTTGGAACCAAGTTTTCCCTAGTACGAATGTAGATTTTGCCCATGCTGATTGTGATGGAGATGGTTTAGTGAATGAAAACAATAGCGATATCGCAGCAGTTTCAACCAATTATGGTCAAACTCGTGAAGGTGCTTCTAGCGAAACGCTGCCGATAGGCATCCCTGGGATGAGTATTCCTATGCGGCTTGAGCGTACCGATAATAGGCCACTTTTTGAGGGAGATAACATTAGTACTCAACTTATTCTGGGAGATGCGGATAATCCAGTAGAAAACTTTAAAGGCCTCGCCTTTTCCTTGAAATTTGATCCTTCCGTTATTAGTAATGGGTTTTCCACTAGCGTAGATGGAAACTCCTGGATTAATCAAGATAATACTGGCGTTTCCATCCAACAACGAATCACCCAAGTCGGCCCAAGGACCGAAAGAGCGATGGCCGTCGGGAAACCAAATGGCTCACCTTCTGGTTTTGGTCCCATTCTAAATCTCGGCATAATCATAGAAGACAATGTGATTAGCTTAGAAGGAAAGGACAGCATTACGACTTATATCAGTATAGAAAGAGTAGGTTTAAAGGATAGCTCATTTAATTGGATTCCTATCTCCACAGATTCACTAGAGATAATTATCTACAACCAAAATAGTACAATTACTACTTCCACAAGTAACACAGAAAGATATCCAGCAAGCATCAGTTTATACCCTAACCCCTCCTTTGGAATGATCCAAATCAGTAATCCAAAAAACATTCCGATCCAGGAATTCAGGGTTTTTGATACCAGAGGACGATTGGTCCAAACTAAACCCATTGACCAATCATCGAGTAATACCTGGCATTTGGACGCGACATTGCCGGAGGGCTTATACCTCATACAAACCTTACTTGCTGACGGCCATGCTATTACGCACAAACTCTATCTGAATAGCCGATAAACGATAGAACCACATCAATACGCGGATCTTTAGTACTTGCACACTCCTCCGACGGAGTGCTGGAGGTGTGATGCCGATGCTTTCTGCAAACCTTTATTAATCTTCATTATATCAAAAAGTGTCTATGAAAAAATTAATGTTGGCCACCTTGGCCCTGATCGCACTATGTTTAAGTGCCTGCAACCCAGAATCTGTTACACTCGAATGCCAAAGCAACATGTCAATAAATGTGGATGGCTGCATCGAAAATGAACGAGGAGATTTAGTTCCCAATGTAGTACTCACCTATTTTCTGACCGATGGGTGCTTGGCACCCACTATTTGCTTTACGAACGCTACTACGGGTGAAAGAGAATGCTTGCCTGATCTAATAAGGGGTAGTGAACAGCATATCTCCTTGACCCACCTATTTGGAGGAGCTGCCTATACCTTCGTCCTCGAAGCGGGCGGAAGTTATATAGAGCAAGGAGTGACCTTAGCCATTTGTGAGGACGGGAACAGCGATGATAACCAAGATGAAGGAAATGGAACGGGTGATAATGGTAGCCAAAGCTGCTCTAGTACATTGAGAACAAGCAGTACTGGCTGTCAAGCCAACAACGAGGGCGTTCTCACGCCAAGCATTGATTTGACTTATAGAATTTCTAACGGCTGTACCGGCATGACCCTCTGCTACACCAACAATCAAAACACAGATCAAGTATGTTTTGATGAACTACAGCCTGGGCAACTACAGGAAGTAAGTTTAACCGATCTCTTGCCAGATGCCCAGTATAAATTCGTGTTGACGAATGGTAGTGTCACGCTTTCCAGTACTACCAACACTAGTAGTTGTAACTAGCTTCGATTAGAAGAATAACTTCCGAAACACAAGAAGGCGCTCCCCGGGAGGGAAGCGCCTTCTCTATAGTAGACCGATTAAACGGTGCTCTAATTGTTCATGTTCGTTAAGAACTCCTCGTTACTGGATGTATGGATCATGTGCTTACGCAAAAACTCCATAGCTTCATCTGGCTTCATATCCGATAGGTGGTTACGAAGAATGAACATCCGTTGTAAAGTGTCCTTATCCAGCAGTAGATCTTCACGACGAGTACTGGACTTAGTCAAGTCAATCGAAGGATACAATCGCTTGTTAGCCAAGGATCGATCCAACTGCAACTCCATATTACCTGTACCCTTGAATTCTTCGAAAATCACACCATCCATCTTAGATCCAGTATCAATCAAGGCTGTGGCTAAGATCGTTAGTGATCCACCACCTTCAATGTTACGGGCCGCACCAAAGAATTTCTTTGGCTTGTGCAAAGCATTTGCTTCAACACCACCAGATAGTACTTTACCACTAGCAGGAGCAACTGTGTTGTAAGCTCTAGCTAAACGAGTAATAGAATCTAGTAGGATACACACATCATGACCACTCTCGACCAAGCGCTTAGCTTTTTCCAAAACCACACCGGCTACCCGAACGTGATTTTCTGCCGGCTCATCAAAAGTAGAAGCAATGACCTCTGCATTGACGCTGCGCTTCATATCGGTAACCTCCTCCGGACGTTCGTCGATTAGCAAGACGATCAAGTAAGTTTCTGGGTGGTTTTTGGCCACGGCATTTGCCACATCCTTCAACAACCAAGTCTTACCCGTCTTAGGCTGGGCTACGATCAATCCACGTTGTCCCTTTCCGATAGGTGTAAAAAGATCGATGATCCTTGTACTGAAGTCCCTTCCCGTTGGAGACATCAATAAATTGAATTTCTCATTCGGGAAAAGTGGTGTCAAATAATCAAAAGGAACTCTGTCGCGAATATCCTGCGGCTCAAGTCCATTGATTTTTGAAACCCGAAGTAAAGCGAAGTACTTCTCTCCTTCTTTCGGAGGGCGAATAGCTCCTCTCACCGTGTCCCCTGTTCTCAAACCAAACAATTTGATTTGTGAAGGAGAAACGTAGATATCATCTGGAGAAGTCAAGTAATTGTAATCCGCTGAACGCAAGAACCCGTATCCGTCAGGCATCATTTCCAAAATACCTTCCCCTTCAATGATACCATCTAACTCGATATCAAATTTTGGTGGAGGTAATTCGTATTCTTCGTTGCGTTCGGTACGCTCTGGTCGACTACCACGTTCACCACGATTGGCACGTGTACGCTCCACCTTCTCTTGCTGTTCCAGTTCCACCTCCGATGGTTGATATTCCTGAGGTGGTTCTTCGACCTTCTCCTCTGGTTCTTTAGCAACTTTAGTGTTATTGGTAGCAAAAGCTTCCGGTGCTTCGGATAGCTTTGTATTAGGGTCAACCTTAGTGCGAACTCTGCGTTTTCTAGTCGGAGCGGGAGAGTCTTCGTTAGAATTACTCGTTTTCCCGTTAGAAGTCGCACCTTCTTTATCTCTAGGTTTGCGCGCTCTGCTACGTCTTGGTTTAGGTTTTGGGGCTTGTTTTTCTTCTTCTTGCTTTTTTTCACTAGCTCCAATGACCGCTTGCTGATCCAAAATCTTGTGAATCAGCTCCTGCTTATTCATACGCTTATAGCCCTTCAACTCCAACTGCTCCGCTAGTTCCTTGAGCTCAGGCACAAGCATGTCATTCAATTGCAAGATATCAAACATAATGCTGATAATATGATGTTAATGAGAATCCAAAGATTGGTTCCTTCAATGAAAAAATTATTTCTTCGAAAATTGCTTTCTTCAGGAATTATATCCAACGGATAAATGTTTTCTTTCGAGTGGCAGACTTTTATCAACTGGAATATAAAACTATGCGAGAATCTTTATTTCCTTTAAGGCAGATCAGTACCCCGTGATTGAGCTTAAGTTTTGGAGATCAATAGAACTTGAAAATTTGTAGCACTCAAATCTCATAAAACCTTTCAACTCGTGTGCCAAAATAGTGGGAAAAAGCAGGAGTTGATTAAGTGAACACCTTTGCCAAACTTATATAAAAGATGTAAAAAGTGTGGGGCGCTTCTGCGTTCTTGTCACAGCAAAAATACATTTAATTTTTAAATTCAAATAGTATCTTTGCAAAAATTCTAACCAAAGAAAATAGATATAGTTCATTTCCACACCATATTTTCCCATTTTTTAAAAAATTTTAACAACCGCTATGCTTGAGATTAGTTACATCCGAGAAAATCATGAACGTGTATTGCAGGGCTTGAAAGTGCGAAATTTTTCGGAAGAGGAACTAGAAATTGTAGAGAAAGTACTTTCTCTGGATGACAAAAGAAAAAACCTCCAAACGGAATTAGATAATAAACTGGCTGAAAGAAATTCGATTTCCAAATCCATTGGCGACCTTTTCAAGCAAGGTAAGAAGGATGAGGCAAATGCCATGCGTCAACAGGTGAATGATTTGAAAGAAAAAGCTGGCCAGATTGAGGAAGAGCTCAAAACCACAAAGTCTAGCTTGGCCGAGACCTTGGTTCAGCTTCCCAATATCCCGCACCCTTCCGTGCCCGCCGGAAATACCGATGAGGACAATGAAGTGGCCAAAGATTGGACCGGAGCCTTGCCAGAACTAGGTGAAAATGCCAAACCGCACTGGGAGCTGGCTAGTCAGTATAATATTTTCGACCTTGAATTGGGGGTCAAAATAGCCGGTTCAGGCTTCCCCGTTTTCAGAGGGAAGGGAGCTCGACTCGTCCGCGCTTTGATTGCCTTTTTTCTGGATGAGGCTGCTCGTGCTGGCTACGAAGAAGTCATTCCTCCTCTCTTGGT
>JAHQWA010000211.1 GCA_019634045.1 Saprospiraceae bacterium | reverse complement strand
TATAACTCGTGCAATTGACGCAAGTCTACAGAGATTAAAGACTGATTACATAGATATTTACTTTTTACATCGCTTTGATGAAAAAACAGATCTGCAAGATACCCTTAGAGTACTGGATGATCTTGTGTGCCAAGGAAAGATATTGTACATCGGAGCAAGCAACTTTGCTGCATGGCAGGTGGTTAAAGCACTGGGAATATCTGAACACAAGGGATGGTCAAAATTTGTCTGTATTCAACCCATGTACAATCTAGTAAAAAGACAAGCCGAAGTAGAAATCCTGCCGATGGCTATAGCAGAAAATATTGGCGTAATGAGTTATAGCCCTCTTGGGGGCGGGCTCTTGACCGGTAAATACAACCAGACTAAAGCATCCGGTACAGGCAGGCTGACTGACAACCCAATGTACCAAATCAGATACCATGAAGCATGGTTGTACGATGTAGCAGAAAAATTCACCACTTTTGCTAATGAAATAAATATCAATCCCGTATCTCTCGCCATAGCATGGGTTAGAGCACATCCTGGTATCACAGCGCCAATCATAGGAGCACGTAACCTTGATCAGCTCAAGCCCAGCCTTGAGGCGGTTAACATTGACATGACGGAAGAACTATGGCAAAAAATATCATCCCTATCCTATGAACCTGCATCTGCTACTGATAGAAATGAGGAAGCAGTTGACTCGAATTATAGGGAAAGATAAATCTCGCCGCTAGCAATTTGTTATATGCTGTATCACGATAGCTTCATACATCTGAATAGAAGTGTAGGCATATTGTTGATTTAGCACTATGAGTCTTATGATTTCACCTTAGTTTGTCCTCCCAAAAGGTGGTACAAATGCTCGTGGACTATTACCGCCATCCCCCACCCAAAGCTCGATAGATCTCAACTTTAGCCTGAAGTTGCTGGAGTTTGGTTTCTACCAATTCCATTTTTGCGTCTAGTACTTCCTCCTGTGTCAAAAGCACCTCTACATAATCGGCCTTAGCATATCGGAATAAGCTATTGGCAATATTGACCGATTCGCTTAAAATGTTAACCTCTCTCTGTTTGGTTGCAAAGCTGTTGGCATAGTTTTCCAGTTTAGTCAGTTGATTTAAGACATCGGTGTAAGCATTTAGCACGGTTTGTTCATATTGATAGACCGCTTGAATCTGCATGGCCGAAGACCTGTTATACCTGGCACGTATAGCTTTTTTATTGATTAACGGAGCGGTTAGGTCGCCTATCAAATTAAATAGAATAGACTCTGGCTTCAATAAAAAGCCTGGGTTGAAGGCCTGAAAACCAAGACCAGTTGAAATATCCAATTTGGGATAGAAATCAGCCCGTGCCACCTGCAGATCCAGATTAGCCGCTTGCAGTTGGTATTCTGCCTGGCGAATATCGGGTCTGTTTTGCAATAAATGAACAGGAATTCCTGCTTGAATACTGTCTATTCCCAAAGCCATGAACCCCGCCGTATTTCGGTCAATAGTCGAAGGATAGCGACCCACCAGAAAATTGATACGGTTCTCTGTTTCCACGATCTGTTGTCGGATGTTGTATTTCAAGTTCCGCGTGTTCAGTAGTTGAGCTTCGAAACGATTAACCACCAATTGGTTAGCCTTAGCATTTTCTTTTTGTATTATTACTTTCCGTAAAGCTTCTTCCTGAATGGCAGCATTATTGTTTATGATTTCCAGAAGATTGTCAAGTGCCATGAGTTCATAATAGGAATTGGCGATTTCTGCAATCAGCTTAGAAACCAAGAAGTTTCTTCCCTCATTAGCTGCCAAATACCGTACTTGTGCGGCATCCTTGGCATTACGCAGCTTCCGCCAAATGTCTATCTCCCAACTGGCCACCGCTCCAAATTGGAAATCTCCCAACGGTTCGGGAAATTCTCTTCCCGCTTCAATTTCCAAACTATGTTCAACCGCTCCGTCTCGAGTGAACCGTCCTGGTTTTTCGGCTCCGAGTCCTGCTCCGACATTAACAAGAGGGAGGTATTCACCTGATTTTTCTAGTACTTCATTCTGGCTGACGATCAATTCCTGAAGTACGATATTCAACTCTTGGTTGTTTTGCAAGGCGGTATCAATAAGCGCGATTATTCTGGCATCGTCAAAATAAGTGCGCCAATCTATCTCGACTGCGTTTACATGGTCTGAGATCTTTTGATCTACAAAGCTTTCCGGAACACTTTCACTGGCTTGTTTTAATGCTACTTTGGGAGCATTGCAACTTATCAATAGCCCCATCAAAACAAGCATGAACAAATGTGTATGGTAATTTATGGATTTATTCATTTTAATCTTTTTTACGGTCTCGCGTTTTCAGCAAAACGTTCAATTTTGTAATCTTCTTCAATAATGAAGCTTTAGTAGGCTCATTGCCAATTGTCTCTGATACAGGGATATGTGATTCTCCTTTTAGAAAGTCCTTGCCCTCTACTAGCTTGGCCAGTGTAAAATAAAGCCCGGGTATAATGAGTACACCGAAAACGGTCCCGATCAGCATACCACCGAGAGATGCCGATCCAATCGTTCGATTACCGATGGCACCGGCTCCATTGGCCATGACCAGCGGAATTAGCCCCGCAATGAAAGCAAAGGAAGTCATCAATATTGGTCTGAAACGCACCTTAGCACCTTCTACAGCAGCTTCTATTATACTTGATCCTTCATTGTGTTTTTGTACAGCAAACTCTACGATCAAAACGGCATTTTTGCCCAGTAAGCCTACCAGCATGATCATACCAATTTGTGCATAGACATCATTTGCTAAGCCCATTATTTTCAGCAGCAAAAAGGTTCCGAATATTCCGATAGGCAAGGAAAGTAAAACAGCTAATGGTAGTACAAAGCTTTCGTACTGTGCCGCCAACACCAGGTACACAAAAAAGATAACTACTAGAAAGATATAAATAGACTCATTACCTCTTCGGGCTTCATCGTAAGACAGTCCTTCCCAGGCAATATCAAAGCCCCTTGGCAAATTAGCTTCAGCTACTTCTTTGATGGCTGCGATGGCATCACCGGTCGTAAATCCAGGGGCAGGTAATCCCCTGATCGCTGCCGAATTATAAAGATTGTATCGTGTGATTTCATTGGGACCTTGGGTCTTTTTGAATGTCATAAAAGCGGAATAAGGCACCATCTCGCCTTCTTCATTTTTTACAAAATATTCGTCCAAATCAGAAATGTATCTACGGTATTCAGGTGCTGCTTGTGTATAGACTTTAAAAAAGCGACCGAATCGGATAAAGCCTTGTTCGTAGGTACTTCCAATAAGAATATTCAAATTCTCCATAGCAGCCCCGATTGATACCCCTTTTTGCATCGCTGCCTGGTTGTCAAATTCTAATTCAAATTGTGGATAATTGGCCGCATAGAAGGTGAATAGTCCGGTTAGCTCTTCTCGCTCCTGTAGAGCATTCAGAAAATCCTGGTTGATTTGATCAAATTCCTGATAATCTGTAGCAGCGGTTTTATCCAACATTCGGAATGAAAATCCGCCTGAGGAACCAAATCCTGGTACCGCAGGGGGTTCAAAATATTCGATGATCGCACCCAAATCGCGGGTCTCTTCTTCCAGCTCTTCCATAATTTCACGGACATTCTTATCCCGTTCCGACCAAGGTTTTAGGTTGATAAGACAAGTACCAGCATTAGAGCCACGTCCTTCAGTCATAATCTCATACCCAGCCAGCGAGGTGACAGATTCTACCCCATCTACCTCTTCTGCAATTTTTTGCAGCTGCCCGGCAACTTCGTTGGTCTGTTCGAGTGTGGAGCCAGGAGGCGTCTGAACGATGGCATAAATGGTTCCCTGATCTTCATTAGGTACAAAACCAGTCGGCAGAATTTTATTGGTATATACTACGCCAAAAATAAATAGGGCAAGTACCCCAAAAGTAACGACCCTGCGGGCCACTATTTTATTGAGTACAGCCACATATCCTCCGGTGAGTTTTTCAAATAGTCGGTTGAATCCATCGATCAATCGGTCAAACCAAGACTTTCTTCGTTTGCCGTGATCATTCTTGAGCAACATTGCACATAGTACAGGAGTCGAGGTAAGTGCTACTACCCCTGAGATCACTATCGAACTTGCCATGGTAATCGAAAACTGTCGATAAAATACCCCAACTGGTCCACTCATAAATGCTACCGGAACAAAAACGGAAGTCATCACCAGGGTAATGGCAATGATGGCTCCACTTAATTCCTCCATGGCAACTTGGGTGGCTTTATAAGGAGTGATAGAAGGATCTTCTTCCATTTTGGCATAGACAGCCTCCACGACTACGATCGCATTGTCCACTACGATACCGATAGCCAGTACCAAGGCAAAAAGGGTGATCAGGTTGACCGACATCCCAAACATCTGGATAAAGAAAAAAGCCCCGACCAGAGATACGGGCACGGCAAGTATGGGGATGAGGGTAGCCCGCCAGTCTCCAAGAAAGAGAAATACAACCAAAGCCACTAGAATGAATGCATCTCGAATCGTATGAGTTACTTGTTCGATAGAGGCATCCAAGAATTTTGATACATCGTAACTGTACCGATAGGTAATTCCTGCCGGAAAATCACTTTCCAACTCCTTCATCTTGTCTTTTACAGCTTCGATTACCTTACTACCATTACTCCCTAAGGTTTGTTTAAGGACGATGGAGGAAGAGGGCTTACCATCCAAATTGGAATAGATATCGAAAAATTCACTTCCCAATTCTATATCAGCAATGTGCCCGAGTTTGACTTGTTGTCCTTCCTCGGTACTTTTCATGATAATGCTCTTATATTGCTCTGGGGTATTGTACCTCCCGGTATAAGTGAGTACAAATTCTTTGGATTGAGCCGTGATGCCGGAACTTCTTCCCAAACGACCTGGGCGACCGATCAAGCTCTGCTCTTCCAATGTTTTCATCACCTCTTCCGCGGAGATTTTATAGGCACGCATACGGTCTGGTTTGAGCCAGATACGCATAGCGTACTTACGCGCACCAAGTATTTGAGCACGGGCAATACCATTTATTCGTTGAAGCTCCGGGACGACCTTGGTGTAGGCATAATTGTAGAGAAACTTTTCATCAATGCTGCCTCCTTCTGCACCAGCAAGGTTGACATAAAGTAACATACTGGGTTGGATCGGAGTAATCTGCACCCCTTCACGCTGCACCAGCGGTGGTAAATTTGGCATCACTTGATCTATCCGGGTTTTGACTTGCACAACAGCTTGGTTGGGATCTATACCGGGTTCAAAAATCACCCGAATGGTTCCTTCACCTGCGCTGGTAGCATCTGAGGCGATATAACGCATGCCCTGCACGCCATTAATGGCAGTCTCCAGAGGGATGATCGTAGATTTTATTAATACATCTGCACTGGATCCAGGATAAGCTACAAAGATGTTGACCGTGGTGGGAGCAATGGAAGGAAACTGAGAGATAGGCAACTGAAAAATGGCCAATAAACCCACAAAGACAGTGATTATGGATATCACAATAGCCAATACCGGTCTCTTTAATATATTTTGAAACATAATAAAAGTTTTTAGGTGATTGACTATTCTGCGTGGAGTTCTAAGTGGTCGTAGATCTCTTTTGGCTCCTTGTATTCAAACTCGATCTTATCGCCATTTTTCACTTTTCGTAATCCTTCGATCAAGAATTTGTCATTCATATTCAGCCCTTCTGATATCACATAGACATTATCTAACTCAGTGGCAATTTTGATTTCACGAGAGGTGACATTGCCTTCATCATCGACTACATAGACGTATCGCTTTTCCAAAACTTCATAGGTCGCTTTTTGTGGAATAAGCACGGCCTCTTGTAGTTGGATTGGCCAAAGGATATTGCCAGTCTGACCATGTCGAAGTAATCTCTTGGGATTTTGAAAAGTAGCTCTAAAGGGGATTGTACCAGTGGCATTGTCAAATTCGGCCTCAATGGCTGTGATTTTTCCTTTATGATCAAAAATCTGATTGTTTGCCAATTGCAACTTTAATGCAGCTACTTCCGAGGGTTGTTGTGCATAGTCTAAGTAAACCGTCTCAGGGACATTAAAGTAAACCCACATCATACTGTTATCGGTAAGCGTGGTTAACTCCTCC
>JAHQWA010000013.1 GCA_019634045.1 Saprospiraceae bacterium | reverse complement strand
AGTTACCCAACATACCATATCAATTCATCGCCATAGAAGGGAATATCGGGGCTGGAAAAACCACTATCTCGAAGAGAATTGCGACAGATTATGGCTTCAAGCTGATCTTGGAACAATTCACAGATAACCCGTTTTTACCTTTCTTCTATGAAAACGCCGAGCGCTATGCCTTTCCGGTAGAGTTATTTTTTATGACGGAGCGGCACAAGCAATTGCAACAGGAATTGGCCCAGCAGGATCTTTTCCAGAAAAACATTTTGGCAGATTACTTTTTTCTCAAAACGCTCTTATTTGCTCGCAATAATCTCAATGCCGAAGAATTTCGCTTATTTCAACGGCTATTTCACATTCTGAATGCCAATTTCCCTAAGCCGGAATTGCTCGTCTACTTGCACCGTCCTGTTCCTAATCTGCTGGAAAACATAAAAGGGAGAGGGAGAAGCTTTGAGGAAGAAATCTCTCCCGCTTACTTGGAAAAAATCCAACATGCCTACTTTGATTTCTTTAAAACAGCGGCGAATCTGCCTATCTTGATCTTGGATGTGGAGGAAGCTGACTTCCTGGCAAACCCAGATCATTATCAGAGCCTCTTAGATCACTTGAGTCAAGCCTACTCCACTGGAGTCCATCGTATAAAAATCGCATAATCGAATGAAGATCAATCTCCCAGAAACTGGACAGGAACGCATTGTAATCGTAGGAGGAGGTTTTGCCGGACTAACCCTGGCACGCAAACTGGCGAAAAGTCAATTCCAGGTCGTCCTCATTGATAAAAACAACTACCATCAGTTCCAACCGCTGTTCTACCAAGTAGCTATGGCGGGCCTGGAGCCCAGTTCGATTATCTTTCCCTATCGAAAATTATTTCAGCGCCATAAGAATGTGTTTATCCGAATGACTGAGGTCAATGCCGTAGACTTGGAGAAGAAACAGCTCCAAACACCCTATGGTATCGTCAATTATGATCACCTAATATTGTCGATGGGCGTTGACACTAATTTTTTGGCAATCAACAGATCGCTAATCTGGCCATGCCACTCAAAGACGTTTCAGAAGCTTTACTTCTTCGGAACAAGATTTTGGAGGACTATGAAAAAGCGCTGGTCATCACTGATTTTGAGGAGAGGCAGCGCTACATTGACATTGTCATTGTGGGAGGCGGGCCAACCGGCGTGGAAGTAGCAGGGGCTCTGGCTGAAATGAAGCAATTCATCTTGCCCAAAGACTATCCCGAAATGGATATTAGTGAAATTGATATCTACCTGATCCAAAGTGGACCGCGGCTCCTGAAAGGCATGTCCAAAGAAGCTAGCAAAAAGGCGCTACAGTTTCTAAAGCAACTGGGTGTTAAGGTGCGCCTGAATACCAGGGTCAAAGACTTTGATGGGAAATACGCCTACATGAATGATGGCACCTCCATTTGCACTTCGAAGGTGATTTGGGCGGCCGGTATCAAAGGAAATACAATTAAGGGCCTCCCGGAAGCGTCCATCTGTCGAGGGAATCGGCTGCTGGTAGATGAGCTGCATCAGGTAAAGGGCGTCGAACATGTATACGCCATCGGGGATCTAGCCCAAATGGAATCTGAAGCCTATCCACATGGCCATCCACAGGTAGCACAGGTAGCTATCCAACAAGCCAAAAATCTAGCCCGAAACTTTAAACGCAAACTCAAAAAGAAGGAATTAAGAGGGTTTGAATACGATAATAAAGGGTCCATGGCCACCGTCGGGCGCCACCGGGCAGTTGTTGACTTACCTCGATTTAAATTCCAGGGTGGCTTCGCCTGGTTTGTATGGATGGTCGTTCATCTTTTTGCTATCCTAGGGGTGAAGAATAAGCTCTTCGTCTTTATCAATTGGGTCTGGAACTACCTCACCTATGATCAGTCTCTACGCTTAATCCTGAGAGCCAAGACGCCTCCACAAGTAAATGCTACAGACTCAGAAGCAACTACCAAAGAGTAAGCAGGTAGGTATGAACTTCTATTGTCACCCTCTTTAATTCCGTTAATTATTATTTTTCCCCTCCTTCTTTACAGGTAATCCCGGATTCGGCGCGGGGGGAACGGGTATTAGCGTACCATCCTTTGGCTGCGTCCCGCTGCCGTTGGAAGTCGGTATTATCGGTGGTAAAATGGGCTCAGGTTTTGGGTCTGGTTTGATCGACGGAAAGCTCAAGACCGATTTGAGTGGGCGGGTGGATCTTCCGGCGGATCTATTGCCTTGCAAATGCACATCCAGCGACAGATTATAATTGATCATATTCCGATCATCAATCTTATCCAGCGGATAGGTATCTAAGCTTTCGATGGTGATATAGTATCGCCGTCTTTGTGGATCCGCCTGAATATCGGCGAGATTGACATCAATTTTCTTATCACTCCGGCGCACCATGAGATTCCCGATATAAGGAATAATGCTGAAATCAACCGGATTGTCTCGATCCTCCAAATCCACGACGAAACGCCACTGGAAAGCAAATCGTCGATCTTCCTTCTTGCTTAAGTCAAATTCTCCGCCAGATATATTGGCAATCGGGTGGGCACTCGTTTGGATTTCCTCATTTACATTCAGATATAGGAATGTTCCCCCGACTGGACGTCTACTCTTGATCCGATAGGAAAGCTTCAAGTTTCCTGGGCGGGAGGCTAAAGGGCCTCTAAAGTTGCTAGCTAAGGGTTTACCAATTACCGTAAAGCGACAACCAAAGGCTCCTGTTTTACTATCCTGGAATGGTTCAGCGCGAAGGGAAGGTCCGCCATCGTATACCCCAGGTGTGACATAGTCTAGCTCCCAGAAATTGGCGGTCATATCTTCCGGAATTCCCTCAACGATGACATAGTGTTTATGTTCTGCGCCTTCTGTCATCAGCGGAAAATCTCGAGTTTCTTGGAAGATTGGCTTGATTCCGGCGAAGTACCCCGCAATATCAGTAGGACGAGGGAGCGGAGCATAAAGGTTTTTACGATAGTAATCTCCACCAAAGTCAGCAAAGATGATCGTCTGCCAATCCGTCCCAGAAAAAGTGGTAGAAGAAGATCGTCCCAAGCCAAAGCTCGTTTTCAGGCGAGAAGATAAGGGCCCATTGATATTCACCCCGACCTCTGACTCCATCCTAAAGTTGTCTTCCGCCGAAGAACTATGCTTGATCATCACACCTTCAAACTCCCGCAAATAATAGGCTTGATTGACGAATTGCGGATTGCTCGTGTAAAAGCTCCAGAGGTTCATCATGGCCTCAGTCGTTCGATCATCGTTCGCCTGTAGCACTACTCCCAAAGGAGACTGGAATGAACCAGAGAGGGCCACCACGCTAGATTCTCGTCGATCATCTGAGTTCAAAGCGGTCTTAAAAGCCACGTATGGAGGTTCAATCCCCGCATCCAGAGCTGCCTTCAGATATCCGCTACAATTCTTAGTCAGGATGAAGGAATCAAAATTTTCATCCGGATTAATGACAAACTGATTATTGACGCTGGGGATTCGAAGAATTCGAGAGGGACTGTACTTAATCGCTCCAAAAGGTTTGTCCACCTCCTCTCGATTGAAGATATAATACAAAAGACCGCCGCCTCTGATATCTGCCATCTCTACCTTGGTTCTTAAGTCTCTTCTGCCTAAGAATTTACTGATGTCATAAGGGACAAAATCCCGCTTACCATCACCAATGGAGAAACCGCAATAGGAGGTATGTTTTTTGAAAATGTTTTGCAGGGCATAGCCCAGGGAAATACGCGAGTAAGATCGTTGGGGGGGCCATTCTTCACCCCTAATCTTTTCTAATTTGCTCTTGAATCTACCATACTTTTGGGCAGAAATTTCTTGTAGGGGGCTTAATAGTAGGATGATTACCAATAACAGTAGCGACCGAGTACTCAGTTCGGAACTCATACAACAGTTGATTTTTCAGTTATTTTTAAAGCCTAATGGTCTTGAGTCGACCATCAAAGGTCTTATCTCCTTATAATGCAAAAAAAGAAAAAAGTTACTTGGAGAGCGGTTGTTTTTATGAAATCTTTAACAGAGAACTGATTTAGAATCGAATGGAATAATTAAGTGAGGGCGTGATCGGAATGAGCGAAACCTGCACGAGTTCAGTCACTTCGGCCAAGGTATTATTATCGTCCGAGTAATTGGATCGAACTCGAATATAGAGTGGGTTTTGACGGAAGTAGGCATTGTACACCCCTACATTTACAATATGTGTGAATCTCCCGGAATTAAAAGTCATATTGGCACCTACATCCAGTCGGTGGTATATAGGCATCGAGGTGGCATTCTTCCCTTCATACTGAGGGATACGCACCTCTATCACTTCTGCATCTGCAGTCCCTGGCACCCGCAAAGGAATGCTTCCTTTAGGGAAAGTAAATCGTGAACCAGAGCTCAATGTCCAGTTAGCGGTCAATTCAAGCCAGGGGTTCACCCGATGCGCTACTAGGGTCTTAAGATCGTGTCTACGATCATACTTAAAGGGAAATGGTTCCCCATTATTTACAAATTCGAACTGCCGATCTGACCAGGCTAAAGTATAAGCCAACCAACCGCTAGTCCTTCCTTTGGTCTTACGCAACATGACCTCCATCCCATAAGCCTGCCCCTTACCTTGCGTCACGTTGGTTTCCCAATTGTTAAAGAAATTGGCTCCCTCAGAATAGGTCAATAGATTGTCCATTCGTTTATAATACCCTTCTACTCGTAAGGATATATCCTTCTGTAAATTCATTCTAAACCCGGTCACCCCCTGCCAAGTATCTTGAGGTTTGATCAAGTTGGTGGAAGGAACCCAGATATCAGAAGGAAGGCCAAGCCCGGATGGGGACAGCAAATGAAGAAACTGCGTCATCTTACTGGCAGAGGCTAAAAAGCTGAGCCTCGGATTGACTTGCCAGTTTGCGGAGATTCTTGGCTGCAAGGAATGATAGGATTTACCCCTTACGTGCATATTGGACAGACGGAGCCCGGCATTGATCAAGAGGTTATCCGTGAGGTGGTATTCATTCTCTATATAGAAATCATATTCATGGGTTCGAATATTCAGTATTTCGATGCCCAAGTCATTGTCTCGAACCGTATCCTGCGACACCACTACCCCATTCGCCATTCCTCTTACGGAACCGCTGAAACCAAAACGCACATAAGAATGATCAAATGGGATGTAATCAAAATCGGCTCGCAGCGCCGTCTCCTCTATATTTGACTGGAAAATCCCTTCATACTTTCGGTGCTGATAGGCACCGGTATTGAGCAGGATAACCGAATCTCTTTCATCAAAATTGACTTCAACATCCAAATTGGTGTAAGAAGCCGTCATATTTGCCAATAAGCGGTTGTTGAATACGTGATTCCATTTGAAAGCGGCTAGTCGGTTGCTCCAATCGAATCTTTCCTCATAACGTTGGGGAAAATAGTAGGACAGAATGAGGTCATTATGTCCTTTGAGATTCAAGGTATCTCCTGCAAAGCCTTTATTGACAAAGTTGTCTGCGCCCTGGTAATACGTCAGATATACCTTATCCTTATCGCTAAAACGGTAATTGACCTTAGCGTTGATGTCATGAAAATCATAGCTGGTAAATCCTTCGTCCCCATTAGTGGCTTTGATATTCGAAGAAAAGGGCTTTAGGTACCAATTGATCAAAGCCTTTCTTGCGCTAAAAATAAAGGAACTCTTATCTTTTACAAGTGGGCCTTCCACCGTCATTCGAGTGGTCAACATCCCAATATCCAATCCACCTTTAAATTCCCGTTTGTTCCCATCTCGTGTACGGATATCCAGAACGCTACTGGTGCGGCCACCAAAACGAGCCGGGAATCCACCTTTTAGCAAGCGAGCACTACTAATGGCATTGCTATTAAATATGCTGAATAAGCCACCTGCATGTGCGGTATAATAAACCGGAACGCCATCAATCAAAATGAGATTTTGCCCGGGTTCTCCTCCTCTTACATGCATTCCTTCTACTCCATCTGTCCCAGACTGAACCCCTGGCAATAAGTAGGCGGTACGAATTAGGTCTGATTCACCCCCAAGCCGAGGAACCTGATTGATATCAGCAATGTTGATGTATTCCTCGCTCACCCCCGTCCTGGGACTATCACTCAAAGAGTCATTAGCCACCACAATAACCTCAGGGATCATATGTATGGATTGTTTCAGACTTAACTGAAACCGCTGACTGGCCTTCAATTCAAAACTGAGCCGCCGTGCCTCATAGCCCACATAGGAAAGCGACAAATCTACGGGGCCAGCTGGCAAGGTGAGACTAAAGAAGCCATCACTCTGGGTAATCGCTATCTTCTGCGTGTTCACATCAACGATGGTAGCCCCAATCAATGGCTCGAGCGAAGCGCTATCCGTTAAAAAACCGCTAATACTAAACCAGCGTTTTATCGGCGGCGGGTCCCCCACATAAACGATAATTCGACGTTCGCGCTGAACATATTGCAAGGAAGTATTCTCGAAGAGATGTTGAAGTACATCGGAAACGCGCAATTGATGCGCATGGTAAGTAATCCGCTTATCCGGAAGGATGTCACCGCTGAAAGAAATTTGGACATCCGCCTCATCAGTCAATAAAAATAGAGCCTCCTCTAATGTTTGATTATCGAAGATAATAGAGATCTGAACATCAAGTGGCTTTTGAGCCCAAGCACTGATACTGAAACCTCCAAGAAACAGTAAAAGCAGGACTTTTCTCATCTAATCCATGGATATTGATCAAATATACAAGTTAATGCTCATAGTATCAAACGTCCAAAGGTCCGATAACGGCCCTTTCCTATCACAGAAATACGAAGCATTCTCTGTCATATTTGACTCCCTTCCCATCCCCCTGATGGTCTCTTGCTCCTTTGTAAGGCGCTAGAGGCCAAGATAAGTTTGCGGAAAAACCCTAAGTGTTAGATAACGAGACAATTTTGCTACCTTCGAACGGAAACTTTCAACATCTTCACTTAGCGTATGTCTAAACTTTCATTAATTGACTCCAAGTGGCAAATTTACTACTGCATGGCGCTAAAAAGCCTCGCTGTACTTGCCAGGTATGCCTGTGCCTGCCTACCGGTCAGGCCGGTTTTTCGCCTTGTGCACGACAAAATTTCCTCACTTTCTCCTAATCATGAAAATTTAGACTTACTCTTATTAAAATTCAAGTTTTTTTTGAAAATTACGGCAGCTTTGTCATTTCACGCCGTAGCGGGCGATCAAGCCACCGCCGCACAGTGATGATCAAGCGATGCCTCGGGGCTCTTGGGCGGACGGGATTCTGCATAACAATCGACTCCCATTCCTTCCAATCCTAATTAGGGTCCCCACAAGACCGAAAACGAAACATAGCCCTATCTTTTTCGACCAAAAATCCCGATAGACTTTTGCGCATGGACTTCCATTGAGGTCCGCTAAAGCCGCCCGGGATAAACCATTGAAACAGAAAACATTTATTCAACTATTAACCAAGTTAACATGCAGTTTGCGACGACAGATCTGGTTGTTTTTGCTGGCTATATCATAGCCATGATGGGGTTTGGGATTTGGATAGCTAATCGGGAAAAAGCGACCACCTCACAAGATTACTTTTTAGCAAGCAAAGCACTTCCCTGGTGGGCAGTAGGTGGCTCCCTGATTGCTTCGAATATTTCCACAGAGCAGATCATGGGGATGAATGGCTCTGGTTTTGAGATTGGGATGGCCATTGCCTCGTATGAGTTGATGGCAGCTATTACCCTGATCATTGTAGCAAAATTCTTCTTGCCGGTATTCTTAAAGGAAGGCATATCTACGATGCCTCAATTTCTAGAGCGCCGATACAATAAGTCGGTTCGATCCATCATGTCCATTTTTTGGGTGGCGCTCTTTGTATTTGTGAATATTACCTCCGTGCTATATCTAGGAGGACTCGCTATTGAATCCCTTTTGGGTATCAACTTGATTTGGGGTATACTTGGCTTAGTCCTATATTCTGCTTCTTTCTCCATCTTTGGGGGGCTAAAGGCAGTCGTTTGGACGGACGTGATCCAGGTCGTTGTATTGGTCTTGGGAGGATCACTGGCGTCCTACTTTGTCGTTTCAGCGGTGGGAGATGGTAGCTTCTTCAGTGGAGTGAGTACGCTATTTGAAAAGACTCCCGAACGATTCAATATGATCTTCTCCCCTACGGACACTTATACCGAACAGCTTTCCGGTGAGACCAAGTCATCTTACGCCTTGCTTCCAGGTTTTGCTGTCCTTTTCGGGGGGATGTGGATTGCCAACATCTACTACTGGGGCAATAATCAGTACATCATTCAAAGAGCGCTGGCTGCCAAAAGTTTAGGAGAAGCCCAACGAGGAGTGGCCTTTGCCGCTTTTATCAAGCTGTTCATGCCAATTATCGTCGTTTTGCCAGGTATAGCGGCTTTTATTTTGAATGCGGATATTGAAAAAGCGGATGAAGCTTTCCCTTGGGTACTTAATAATTATGTAAGTACAGGTTTTAAAGGATTGACCTTTGCGGCCTTGGTAGCGGCAATTGGTTCTTCTATTAGTTCCATGGTAAATAGTGCTTCCACCATTTTCACCTTAGATATTTACAAAGAACATTTGAATACCGAAGCAAGTGAGACGCAACTGGTTAGGATCGGTAAAATCGCCGCAGGAGTTGCCTTATTGATTGGAGCCTTGCTAGGACCGTTACTAGGTAACTTAGGTCAGGTGATTCAATTTATTCAGGAATATACCGGTTTCATCAGTCCAGGTGTAGTGGTTGTATTCATATTTGGTATGTTCTGGAAGAGAGCCACTCCCAATGCAGGTTTGGCCGTAGTATTAGCCTCCATTCCCTTATCCATCGCCTTCAAAGCACTTTATCCGGATTTGCCATTCGTAGATCGCATAGCCATTACCTTCTTGATCTGCGTGTTCCTTCTGATCGGTATTTCTCTGTATGAAATCAAGACCAAAAAGCAGGCTGTAAACGATTCTCGCTTCCGTTGGGGTGTGATTGCAGCCATAATTGGGATCGGCATGGCTACGGGTATTCGCATCTTATTTGAAGATATTCCGAATGTCGGCAATGGTACTGGTTTCCTAGTAATCGCCTTGAGTATAGCCGCCATAGCGCTGGTCTTGGGAGAGAAGAAGGGCGATCATGAGAAAGCCTTAGAAATTGACAACGATTTATTTAAGACGGATAGTCTTTTCAATATTTCCGCAATTGCCATTACCCTGATCTTAGTGGCCATTTATTCAACCCTTGGATAAATGAATTAAGCATTCGATAAATACCTAAAACCACATACAAAAATGGGCCGATACTCGAAAGTATCGGCCCTTAATTTTTGAGTAGAGGCGTTATTTAGGGATCAAATAGCGAAGTTGTTCAGCGCATCTTAGCCGCGTCTGCGGGCCCAAACAACTTTAGAGTATGTCTATTACTGGGGGCAATTCCCACCGATACCACCAATAATTTGATAGTGTTCTTTATTGATTTTCTTCAATTTGGCTTTAAAAACGAGTTCAATATCAGAAAGTACCGTCTCTAGCTTTTCTCGCTCGTAACGAGCATTAAAGGTGCAGGATCCGATTTCAGTATCAATTAATTCAATCTTGGCGCCATAATAGCGCTCGACAAGCTTCACTACTTTGTTCATCTGCAATTTCCTAAAATCCAAGCGATTGGTTCGCCAAGACTGGGCATTCAAGGCTGGAATATCTACGGGCTCAATAGCGACCTCCTCTTGTCCCACCTGCAAGGGTTCGAGGATAGCCATTTGCTTAGATTCTAGTACGACTGAGTCTTCACCATTGGGACGGCTGAACATCACCTTTCCGCTTTCTACCTCCACTTCGGCAAACGCTTCCTCTGGATAGGCGCGCAAATTAAAGGCTGTACCTAAGACTTGAACATGGCCATTAGGGCAATCAATAACAAAAGGATGCTCAGCATCTTCTGCTACCGAGAAATAGGCCTCCCCTACCAAACGTACCTCTCGTTGCTCACCAAATTGCTCAGGAAAGACCAATTTGCTGTCTTCATTTAAGACAACACGACTGCCATCCGGTAATCCGATTTCTTTCTTTTCTCCAAGATTGGTAGTGACCGCCATTAATGCTGGCTGACCCGGCTGAAAACTATAATAGAGGGTAAGGCCCACGCCTATTAGCAGGGCAATTGAGGCGGCCATTCGCCAATTAAAAGATTCCTTCTTAATAGGACGAATTGGCGTTTCTTTGGGAGTATCTGCAATGCTGTCTTTAAATCGAGAAAATCCTTTCTCAATATCGGGCTCAAATCCCGCCTTATATGATCCAGTCATAGACCATACCTGGCTGAGTTCTTCCCCAACGCTGGCATTGTCTGTTTCCGAAAGCCACTGATCCAAATCATTGGTTTCTTCCGCAGGCAGCTTCCCTTGAAGCCTTTGGATAATTCGATGCAGGTTCTTGTCTACGCTCATTCAGAATGACACTTATTCGGCAAAAAAGATGAAGTATAACTTCACCACTAGTGAATTAGCAATGTTAAAGGGCACCTTTCTAGTCCAACCGAGATCGCTTGTGTAAGGTACCTTCTTTACAAAATTGAAAGTGTAAAATTGTGGCTTAGGTGGTACCCTACAAAAATCGTATAAATACGATTCCTTTCAACGGTTTCCTTCATAATTATTTGCATCCTTAATGACACAAAATAATTCTTTTGCCCCTACGCCCCTTTTATAAAATTTGAGTGACCCATAATACCCAGATCGAAAGATAGGGTCCGAGGGTCTGCCTCAATAATTTAAGGGCTTTGGTAATTTGATTCTCGACGGTTTTGGGAGATATATCGAGTTGCGCTGCAATCTCTTTATAGCTCATTTGTTCGAAACGGCTTAACACGAACACCAAGCGGCAACGCTCTGGCAACTGGTCTACAGCTTGATCTATAATTTGCTGTAATTCAGCGGCTTCCAGTTTTTCATCACTCAAGGGCGCTTGTAGTTTCAGCTGTCCCACCATCGTGGAATCGTCCAGCTTTATTTTTTGGTCACGTAGATAGTTGAGGGCTTTATTAACGGCAGCTCGACGCAGGTAGGCAGCATAAGAAGTGTGTATCTTTAGATAGTCTTTCTTCCGCCACAGCTCATAAAAAACCTCTTGCGCCAGGTCTTCCGTGGTCTCTTCCTTAGGTATGATTTTGTACACTGCCTGACAAACCTTTTTGTAATACAAGCGGAATAACAGCTCAATAGCTTGCTCAGCATCTTTTTGAAAAAGGGCCTTCAACTCCTGATCTGTGTACTCTCGTTGCAAAAAATGGGATTTGTCGACAATAAAATGTCGGGATATGTGGTGATAGTGATCTCAAATTTAAAATTCTGGAGGAATATATTGCTTATTTTCTCCATTTTTCTGTTCCAGCGATATTAGCAATTCCGCTCAAGACTACCATTTCTCCTAATATCTTTACCCTTATCCTTCCTGATGAAAGTTGGGTCATTCTTTTGATAAATGACCAGAAAAAAATACCTTAACACATCCGTTTAGATATGCAGACTACATTTCTCTTCCACTGATCTATATAATTAACCGGATAAAATCTTCGATAAACACTAACTCCTAATATTGTATGAAGAAAGTATTACTTTTTCTAGTGACCGCGTTGATGACGCCCCTGTGGTCCTTTGCCCAGGAAGCGGCAAGAACGACAGACGACAGAATAAACGAAGTTTTCCAACCTATCACTGATGCCGTAAGTAGAATAATCTTTTTCACGGTATCCATCGGTGATTTTACCATACCTTTTGTACTGGTTTGGTTAATCGTTGGGGCCCTGATTTTTAGTATTTACATGGGCTTTGTCCAATTTACCGCTTTCCGTCACGCGATTGATGTCGTACGGGGTAAATATGATGATCCCAATGATCAGGGGGAAGTCTCCCACTTCCAAGCCTTGACAGCGGCCTTATCCGGAACGGTGGGGGTAGGAAACATTGCCGGTGTAGCCTTGGCCGTAAGTATAGGTGGAGCTGGTGCCACATTCTGGATGATCATCGCAGGCTTGCTTGGGATGGCGTCTAAATATACGGAGGTGTCCTTGGGCTTGATGTACAGAAACATCAATGCAGACGGAACAGTCTCTGGGGGTCCGATGTACTACCTAGAAAAAGGACTGAAAGAGAAAGGGGGCTTTTGGGGCCCTGTAGGTAAAGTGTTGGCTGTACTTTTTGCCATTGCTTGTATTGGAGGTAGCTTCGGTGGAGGTAATATGGTACAAATTAACCAAGCTACTAACCAATTGATTACGGTTACGGGTGGTGATGCTTCGATTTTCAGTGGCCAAGGATGGATCTTCGGTTTGATGATGGCCGTTTTGATCGGCGTGACCATTATCGGTGGGATCAAAAGTATTGTGAAGGTTACGGATAAGATTGTACCCTTCATGGTCGGAATCTATATTCTCGGTGCTTTAATCGTGCTCGGTGCCCATGTTAGTGAAATCCCAGCGGCCTTTGGAAAAATCATCAGTGGTGCTTTCAATTCGGAAGCTATGTATGGTGGTGTGGTAGGGGTATTGATCCAAGGATTCCGACGAGCGGCTTTCTCCAATGAGGCTGGTGTTGGTTCTGCTTCGATCGCTCACGCCGCTGCCAAAACGGATGAACCTATTAGCGAGGGTGTAGTTGCACTATTGGAACCATTCATTGATACGGTTGTGATTTGTACGATGACAGCATTGGTGATTGTGATCACTAACTACGGAGGGAATGGCGCAGAATGGGCCTATGAGGGTCTACGTAGCGGGTCTGAAGCCCCATTGGCTCAGATTGATATTACTTCGGCTGCCTTTGAATCCGTAATTAGCTGGTTCCCTGTGGTACTAAGTGGAGCGGTAATCCTCTTTGCCTTGTCTACCATGGTATCATGGTCTTACTATGGTCTAAAAGCTTGGACTTATCTGTTCGGTGAAGGGAAAACCAATGAAAAGATCTACCAGATCATCTTCTGTATCTTTGTGATCGTAGGTTCTGCCATCTCAGCACAAGCCGTATTTGACTTTGGTGATGCCATGATCTTTGCGATGTGTTTCCCTAACGTCTTTGGCCTCTATCTACTGATGCCAAATGTACGTCGGGCCTATATAGATTACATGGCTCGAATCAAATCAGGAGAAATCAAAAAAGTTGGCTAAGTCCTCTTAGTTAACTTCTGATTCTATAAACAACGGGGCTTCATCTGCGAAAGATGAAGCCCCGTTCTGTTTTATAACACAGCAAGTAAAACTAGGCTTTTTCCTTTTTCCCTTTGCCTAGGGGTAAAGTCAATTTTTGATCTGCCCATTTATGTGGGATAGGAAACAAGCGATACTGCCAATGATACCACAGGGTACCAATAAAGGCGCCTATAGCTGCTCCTGTCACGACATCCTCCAGAAAGTGTTGTACTAAATAGATCCTCGATACTCCTACCAAGACAGCCATCAAGAGTAGTACGAGGCTCCAAGACCGTTTATAAGAAATCGTAAGTGCCAAAAAGGTATATAAAGCAAAGGCTGACATAGTATGTCCTGATGGAAAACTCGTATTGCCTCCATGCATCGCCACCCCTGATACCGGTACGATCATTTCCAGCATTCCCGCTTCCCTAAAATATAAGGCTGGACGGGGCTGAGCAAATATAGACTTAGTGATGGCACTCACAATGGCCACTGATCCTCCGATTAACGGTAGCATCAAGGCGGCCCGGTAGTTGACAAAGAACAATAGAACCCCCAGGAATATAATGTAAGCGGCATGTTCCCCTGCTTTGGTAAAATAGCTAAAAAAGGTATCGCTAAAAGGACTCCGTTGTGCACTAAAGTAGAGGATGGCATCCCCCTTTTCAATGAACATCAACAAGATTCCTCCCAAGATCAAAAACAAGCTAAAGGTGATCCAAAAGAGTCGGTTGTGGCGCCACCAATGCAGAATGGGTTTGTTGTGTCGTAACATGTAGGAATGTAATTTCTTGAATTAGCAGAGACAAGATCAAGAAGAGATACGTCATGGAATTCATCCAAAATTTCAACTTATATCCACGGCCTTGATCTTAGACAATTGTAGTGCAACAATAGGAATTTCCGGCCGATATTTATCACTCTTTCGACTAAGTTTACGGGAAACTAGAAGCTTAGTAGGTTTAGCTCAGGATCTAGCAGGAGAATCTTACAGGGCGAAGTTTAGGCTGCTGGTTCTGCAGGAGTAAGCTTTTCATCATCCTTCTTTTTAAAGAGCTTAGCAAAGAAGGCGGTGTATTTGTCCACATTCACCACCGTGGAGTCATTCATGGCCTTATAGGTCAACAAGGCGCCGATTGGGAACAGGACCAAACAAGGAATCCAAGCTGACAACACCGCCGACACCACAAAGGTCTCCGCAATTTTTCGACAGAAGATTGTCAAAATCACAAATAACATAAAGAAGATAATCGAAACGAGGATGGGGTAGCCGAAACCACCTTTCCGAACAATGGCTCCCATCGGGGCTCCGATCAGCACAAAAACGAAGCAGACTACGGCCATGGAGTATTTGGTGTATAGCTCGTAGATATGCTTTACTTTGGATTCTCGCATATTGTCGATGATACGAGTACCCGATTCTGCCTGGCTTTTAATGGCCCGGACAGAGGACTTAGCCTTAGTGAGGATGGTCTTTCGATGATAAAGCGGGATCTTATGGAAAGCGTCACCAAAAGTCAAGGTAGTATCTGAAGGTAAAAGACCGCTATTTTCACTCTTAGCCTTGGCTTGGTACTCCGCTTTTTTTGGATTGGTAGAAGCAGAGGTAGATCGCTTCTTGTTCTTAGTCTTTTCTACAGCACGTCGCTTGGCTTCCTGCATACTCGCAGAAAGTTTCTTTGGAACTGGAGCGGTTTTCGCCTTAGGCTTAGGTGTAGCGTTGACGGGTTTCTTTGCCTTAGGCTTCGGAGCAGTAAGCTTAGGACCCTTTAAGGCCGCTATAGAGTCCTCAGCTCTTTTTTGCTTTGCATTCGCGAGGCGTTGCAAAGAATCATATTTCAATTCCTCGGCTAAGGTCAAACTATCATTCCTAGCCTTGTCTTTAGCCAGATCCCTTTTGATGAAGGTACTGTCTAACTTAAGAATACTCAGGTAATTCGCCAATTGATTGGAGCTATTGACTTCTCTTTCCTTGATCTTGATGGCAATCGAATCTATGGCAATCTTCAATTGTCCGATCGTCATCATACTCCTATTTTGCTTAAATAGCTCCTTATTGGTCTGGCTGAGGTCAAATTCGCCTAGATCAAATACCTTAGTCCAGCTCTTGAAGGAAGTTCTCACAAAGGGGAAAGACTTATTTCGTTGTGAAGCTGAACTGGGGCTGGTTTCCATATACTGATTCCCATCTTCCAGATTCATGATGAAATAAGAGCCGTTGTCCGTCATATACATCTGCCCCCCATTAGCTACAATCTGGCTTAGCTGTCCTTTGCTCGCATCCTGATGGTCGTAGATCATCACCTTTTTGATCTCCTTTCCATCTTTTCCTTTTTCACCTATCAAAATAGAATAGCCTTGGAAGTCGTCATTGAAAACCCCGGCATCCAACCGCAAGGCAGGCTTTTGTCGCTGAATATCATACATACGAGAACCGAAGTTCAAGTTGGCTATCGGTATGAGATAATTGGAACAGAGGTAAGAAAATACTACCGCAAATAAGCCAAAAATAATGATGGGTTGCATGACGCGGAGCAAGGGTACGCCTGCTGATTTGAAGCTAGACAATTCGTAGTGCTCTGCCAGATTCCCTAGTACCATAACCGAAGAGATCAGAATGGCTAGAGGCAAGGCCATCGGGATTAAGCCGACACATTTATAAGCTAGTAACTCAATCAACACAAAAAAGCCCAGACCCTTTCCCGCTATATCGTCGATATACAACCACAGGATCTGCATCAATAATACAAAGATGGCGATCATGAAAGTCACGACAAAGGGGCCAACAAAATTGGCAATCAGCAACCGATCTAGCTTCTTTATTTTCAACATCAATGCAAAGATAGAATGAAAATGTTACTTAGTCTAATAAATGCCTACCCTTGACTTTTTGTTTACATTTTACCGAGAACCCCAACAAACAAGGGACTTACAAGCCTTCTTTAACAAAAATTTTAGAAAAATATTTCACCCCCTGTAACAAACCTTAATTGCCTTCGTCTGCCTTTTGTACGATACGAAACGCCTTGACTTTGTAGGGAAAAAACATAAGCAGGGCGAGCAAAAAAATCAAAAGCAGGCGAATCACTTGGTCCTAAAAAGAATCGTACAGCACAAACCTCAGTAATGAGTCTTCAATATTACAAAGAAAACATATTACCCATCAGTGACAAGCTTTTCCGCTTTGCCTTGCGCATTGTCGGAGACCGGTCAGAAGCAGAAGATGTCGTGCAAGAGGTAATGATTAAGATCTGGAATAAACGTAAGGATTGGGAGTTTATTGACAATATGGAGGCCTGGTGCGTTAAGATGACCCGCAACCTCTCCATAGACAAACTTCGATCCAAACATAGACGCACACAAGATCTCGATGGTTTATTTCATCTTAAAGATGCCGCGGCCACGCCCTTGGAAACGGCGGAGCGTAATGACACCATTCACCATATCACCAGGCTCATGCAAGAATTACCAGAGGCGCAGCGTTTGGTAATGCAACTGCGCGATATTGAGGAATTGAGCTACAAAGAGATCATGGAACAATTGGATATGACGATGCCGCAGGTAAAGACGAACTTGTTCCGAGCACGAAACAAAATCAAGAAACGACTAAATAAAACCTTCTCTGACCATTTTTGTGGACAGCGTTTTAGCTGGAAGAATTGCGACTAGGTGAAGCAAAACTTTTAGCAAAATCGCTGGCTAAAAACACAAAAATAGTCAGAGAACCTAATAAAAAAGGTAATGGATTACGACAACATTCAAACCTTGCTTGACAAATATTTTGAGGGAAATAGTAGCCTGGCAGAGGAAAAACAATTGAAGGCCTATTTTCAACAAAAGGAGATTGATCCAGCGTTCGAAACTTACCGAACACTTTTTGTTTGGCAAGTGGAAGAGCAAGAGCTTAGTCTTCCTAGTCAATTTGAAAATAAGTTGCTGGCAGAAATCGAAGCCCAACAAAAGGTGGGTTTCGTAAGGCGGTTTCTTCGCCACCCCATGAGCAAAGCCGCTGCTGTGTTAGTCCTGCTGACGGGTATGTGGTGGGCCTACCAAACCGATACGGCTACGGTAGAACCGGGCGTGACGGCTGAAATCGATTGGGAACAATACCAGCCCAAAACCAAGGAGGAAGCCTTATCCGTCACCCGCAATGCCATGGTGATGCTCTCTAAGGAATTAAACAGAGGCACAGCACGGGTCGCCAAGGAAGTCGTCAAAGTGCGGCAACTCGGCCGCGTAGATTAAGGAGGAATTAACATTTGTTCTAATTAGAATTAAATATGTAAAACATCTTATACAATGAAATGGATAAAATTAACTCTAGCACTCCTGCTCATGGGAGCAGTATCTGGCCTCTCCGCTCAGGCCAATGCCATTGATAAATACTTTAAGCAGTATGTCGAAGATGAGCACTTCAGCGTGGTCTATGTTGGCCCTACCCTATTCAAATGGATGAAGAAATTGGGGCAAGAAGACAAGGATGATAGTCGCGATAGCGAAACGGATGCAGTAATCAAAGCAGTTGAAGATGCACAAGGTTTACGCATTCTCACAACGGACATCAATCCACGTCAATACTATGATGAGGCTAAGTCAAAGATTAATACAAAAGAGTATGAACTCTTGATGACCGTTCGTAGTAAAGATGGAGACAATGTGGAATTTCTGGGTAAACTCAAAGGGGATGCCATTGAGGAATTATTACTCATATCCGTCGGTGAAGAGAGTTTTGTTTTGCTCAGCCTAGTTGGGCTACTAGATCTAGCGGATATCTCTAAGATTGCAGATGAGATTGAGGAATAGCTAATGTTTAATGGAAATTAAATTCGATTCGGAGGATTCAAGATCATAGCATTAAACAGATTGATAAAATGATGGATAGTCTTGACAATCAGTCTATCTCAATCATTATACTCTCCTTCCTACTTTCCTAGTTTAACACCAAACTTATCATGAAGAAGCCATTATTCCTGTTGGCCCTTGCGGCCCTACCATTCCTATGCCTTGCTCAAAGCAAAGCCATCAATGATTTCTACAACAAGTATAGCCAGGATGAACACTTTTTGGATATTAAGCTATCCGGCGGCTTACTTAATCTAGTCGCTAGCAAAACGGATGATGAACAAGACAAAAGAGTGATTAGAAAAATAACTGCACTTCGAGCCCTGGTTTTAGAAGAAGGGCACTCGGTCAAAAAAGAAGACTATACAAAACTGCTGCGTGACGCGAAAGCCGACTCCTTTGAGGAATTGATCAAGGTGCGCGATGGCAGTGACAATATTGAGATTCTGATTCGAGAAAAAGGTAATGCCATCAGTCATGTGCTTCTACTCGTCAATGGCAAGGATAATTTTGTCTTGTTGAGTTTGGAAGGCCTGTTGCAGTTTAGCGACTTGAACGATATTCATATCGATATTAAGGGTGCTGACTTCTTGCGCAATCTTCCAGAGCGTCGCAAGCGTCGTAGAGCGTAATATGCTTTCACTGCTGAAGTTAAGTCAAGTATACGGGCTTAGCTTCAGTGGTTCTCCCCCCATAGCTTGCTTACCTAAGGGGATTTCTTGAACTAGCACTAGTAGAATGAAACACTGGATCATAGTACTCCTATTTTGCCTACCAAAGCTCCTGATCGGTCAGTCTAGTGTTCAGGTAGGTTCCAACGACTTTTATTTTGATTTCCAGAATAGGCGATACGCTGGTTTTTTGGATATTCCTGAGGGCCATGTCAAAGGAATAATCCTACTAATTCCCGGATCGGGCAAAACTGACTTTCTCGGAGAAGGGGGCTTTGCACATTTCTTTCAGCAGAAGCGAGATAGTTTCCTGAGTGTAGGTTTTGGAGTCTGCGCTTGGGATAAACACGGTTGTGGGCGGAGTGAAGGAGAATTTAAAGAAGATCTATCCATTGAGGATAGCGCAGAAGAGGCCTTAGCTGCTATTGCGGCGCTTCAAAAACTGCAGGTACCCGGTATCAATCGGATCGGCTTGTGGGGCATCAGCCGCGGCGGCTGGATCTGCCCACTAATTATCTCTAAAAGTCCCACTATCGCCTTTTGGGTTTCTGTCAGTGGGACTAGCCAATTCGACAACTTCAGGTATCTACTAGAAACGAACTTTCGGCTAACAGGGGAATCACCTGCTACGATTTCTTTGCTCCTAGAAGAATGGGATTTCCACCTGCAGGCACTGTATGATGAGGGCATAAGCTACGAAGCCTACGTGAAGGGTACAAAAAATCTTTACGCAGCCGGCTTCTATCAAAAGCTCAACCCACAAATGCTGGACAGCATCACCTTCAACAGTATCCAGGCCGAGCTAAAGGAGTCTCCTACCCCATTCGATCCCGATACGGGTTTACGTATTTTGGTACCCGACTTCCCCAACCACCTTAGTAAGATCAAAATCCCGGTGCTAGCCATTTTAGGGGAAAAAGATTCCCAGATTGATTGGAGGGCCACGGAAGCCCTATACAAAGAAACCATGAGCGCCGAAGCGACAACTGAGTTGAAGGTTATTAGATTGCCAAATTGCAACCATCTCATGATGGAATGCGAAACCGGCGCCATGTTCGAAGATCTTCAAGCATTTGACTACCGGCTTTGCCCAGACTACTATCCGTGCATGAAGAATTGGCTAAACCAGCTGCGATTTAAAGAATAATTGTTTCTTTGTGTCTGATCCAATGCTCTACTCTTATGCTCTTAGAAGCTTGCGTTGAAACATTAGAAGAAGCTATTTTGGCAGAACAGCGAGGTGCTCGCCGCCTAGAACTCTGTAGCCGTCTTGATCTTGACGGTCTAAGTCCTGGGCCTAGCCTAGCTAAACGAGTCGTTGAGGCTGTAAACATTCCCGTTAAGGTTATGATTAGGCATCGGGGCGGGGATTTCTGCTATACGCCGCCTGAAGTTGAAGCCATGGCGGAGGAGATTGAGGCCGCCAAGGATTGGGGCATCCAGGGCATTGTGATTGGGCTGCTGGATCAGCAAGGGGAGATAGATCTAGAAAATACCAGCCGCTTAGCGGGCTTGGCAAAAGGGCTATCCGTCACCTTTCACAAAGCTATTGACGAAACACCCGATCTCATCAAAAGTCTCCAATCGCTCTTATCCCTCAAAAATATAGATACCATTTTGACCTCAGGGGGAGCAGCGACGGCAGAGGCAGGTTGTCATATCCTGCGAAAAATGATGGAACTCAGTCCTCCACATCTTACGATTCTACCAGCCGGAAAGATTACGCAATCCAATCTTACTCATATCCATCAACTCCTTGGTGCACAGGCTTACCATGGTCGTCGGATTGTAGGAGAATTGTAGCTATAACTGAGTCTAACTGACCATATCCCCTCGCCATCCCAATGCAAGTACTTGATTGCCACCCTACTTTTCCGGGCACGCATTAGGCCCTTTCTGATTTCTTCTTTAAGTTTACCTACGAACTAGTAAAACTCCTTCTCTGGAAATTTTTGGCATCAATTCAACAAACTGAATCCTTTTAAGCCCCATTTATGCTTCCAAGCCGGAAGTAATGGAGGCTTTTTGCAATTTAATCAACAAGAATGGACGGAGAACCAAAAAGTAATATGATGCTCAAATCAATCCTCTTATTTTTTTGTCTGACTCCTATCTATTTACTGGCGCAATTTGATTATAAACAGCCGCCAGCCACCGCCGCTACAGATAGAGTAGAAAGCTTTACGCAACGACAAACACTGGAAGAAGCCTCCATTGTAAATACAGTAGAATTCCGTTCTGTTGGCCCTACGGTGTTCAGTGGACGTGTATCTGAAATTGCGGTTAACCCTGACGACCCTAGCCATTTTTACGTGGCCTACTCCTCGGGGGGGCTGATGAAAACAACCAATAATGGTACCACTTTCACTCCGATCTTTGATCAGGAGATGGTCATTACAACGGGAGCGGTAGCCGTCGATTGGAAAAATGATATTATCTGGCTGGGTACGGGCGAAGTAAATTCAAGTCGCTCCTCCTATGCAGGTAGTGGTGTGTACAAAAGTACGGATGGCGGAAAAAGCTGGCAGCACATGGGCTTAAGCGACAGTCATCATATTGGGCGAATCGTTTTGCATCCGAAGAATCCGAACATAGCCTATGTGGCTGTTTTGGGCCACCTTTACTCTCCAAATGAGGAAAGGGGGGTATACCGAACTACCGACGGCGGAAAGACTTGGTCAAAAACCCTTTACGTCGATGAAAACTCTGGCGCTGTTGATTTAATCATGGATCCGAAGAATCCACGAGTCCTTTATGCCGCAACTTGGCAACGAGACCGACGGGCTTGGGATTTCCGCGAAGCCGGTAAAGGAACGGGTATTTACAAAAGCACCAACGGTGGAAAAGATTGGCTTTTGTTGTCCACTCCTAATAGCGGATTGCCGGTTGGAGAAGGCATGGGTCGCCCTGGGCTAGCACTGGCCTATCAAAATGGAAAGGCAGTCCTCTACGCAGCGATTGACAACTACAATCGTCGCCCAAAGGAAGAACCAGAGGAGGACATCTTGACCAAGGATATGCTTCGGGAAATGAGTAAGGAAGATTTCCTCAAACTCGAAAAATATAAAGTAGCAGAATACCTCCGTTCCAATAGAATACCTAGAAAATACTCGGCAGATAAGGTGATCAAAATGATGGAGTCGGACCAGCTTAAACCACTGGATTTGGTCACTTATACAGAAGATGCCAATGCTTTACTCTTCGACACTCCCGTTATCGGTTTGGAAGTTTATCGTTCTGATAATGGTGGTAACTCCTGGAAAAAAGCCAATGAGGACTATATCTCAGCCTACAGTTCTTACGGCTATTACTTTGGTCAGATCCGGGTAGCACCCTATGACGCCAATAAAGTCTATGTGATGGGAGTACCCGTTTTGCGTTCTGATGATGGCGGCAAGACCTTCAAATCAATTGGAGGCGCGAACGTGCATTCGGATCATCATGAACTTTGGATTAACCCCGATCGTCCCGGACATATCATCAATGGGAATGATGGGGGGGATCAATATATCCTACGATGATGGAGAAAGCTGGATCAAGTGTAACTCTGCTCCACTGGGGCAATTCTACTATGTAGCAGTGGATATGGCAAAACCTTATAACATCTACGGTGGTTTACAAGATAATGGCGTGTGGATGGGACCAAGTACCTATCAAGCCAGTAGTCGCTGGCAAGGTTCGGGACAGTACCCTTTCAAGTCCATTATGGGCGGGGATGGGATGCAAGTAGCCGTTGACACTCGAGATAATACGACCGTTTATACCGGTTTCCAATTTGGAAATTATTACCGAATAAATACGCGCACTGGCCAACGCAAATCCATTACTCCTAAACCAGCACTTGGAGCCCGGCCCTACCGTTGGAATTGGCAAACACCGATCCATTTATCGGTACATAATCAAGACATCTTATACATGGGTTCGGAAAGAGTACATCGTTCTTTTGATCAAGGCAATAACTTTGAAGCCATCTCTGATGACTTGACTACTGGTGGGCGGAAAGGGGATGTAGCTTTTTCTACCCTATCCACTATACACGAATCTCCATTGGCTTTTGGCTTACTGTATACCGGCTCGGATGATGGTTTAGTGCATGTCTCCAAAGACGGTGGTGTGAGTTGGGAACAGATAAATGAGGGCCTACCCAAAGATATGTGGGTCAGTAGGATCCAAGCCTCCGCTCATGAAAAGGGCAAGGTGTATGTAGTTCTTAATGGCTATCGTTGGGATAACTTTAAGGCTATGGCCTATGTATCGGAAGACTATGGTAAAAATTGGTCTCCCATTGGCAAGGATCTCCCCTTGGAACCTTTGAACGTGATCAAGGAGGATCCCACTAATGCCGACATCCTATATATCGGTAGTGACCACGGCTTATACGTCTCCTTGGATAGTGGTGATTCTTTTATGTTGATGAACAATGGCTTGCCCGCCGTACCCGTTCATGATGTAGTAGTACACCCTCGTGAGAAAGATATCCTAGTAGGCACACATGGCCGTTCTTTGTATATTGGAAGTGCGAAGGAATTGCAACAATTGAATACTGAAATTTTGGCGAAAGCCTTACACAGCTTTGGCCCAGCTAAGACTCGTCACAGTAGTTTCTGGGGAAGAACTTTCCGAGGCAACGTCAATGAACCGAGCCTGGCTATGCCGATATATGCCAAAGCAACCGGTAAGGCCACCGTGACCGTGGAAACGAAGGATGGACTAGCCTTACAATCCTTCGAAACGGACCTTAAGAAGGGCTTGAACTACCCGACTTATGATTTAACTATTAAGGAAGAGGTCTTGGAAGCATACAGCAAACCATTACGTGAAAAGCAGAAGAAAACTGAAAGGCCGCTCACTTTGAAGCCTTCAGAAAACGACAAGCTATATATTTACAAAGGAGAATATCAGGTCAAGATTACACAAGGATCTGAATCTGTAAACACTAAAATTGTTATTGAATAATGGGTGAAAGCGTCATTGGCATAGTGCTTACGCTCTTGATTGGAGCTACCTCCTACAAGGGTTTTCGAGATATGAGTTACTTTGAGCGCTATGTTTTTGACGTAGATAAAATATTGATCGACAAGGAGTACCGAAGGCTCATCAGCTCGGGTTTCTTGCACGGTGGCTGGTTTCATCTGGGCCTCAATCTGATTGCACTCATTTCCTTTAGTGCAGCGGTTGAAACCCAGCTGGGCCCCGGCCTTTTTACGCTCATTTTCTTCATCAGCCTAATTGGGGGCAACCTCCTAGCCCTCTACATCCATCGCAATCATGGTGACTACCGCGCGGTGGGTGCATCCGGAGCCATTAGCGGTGTGATATTTGCTGCCATTGTCCTCTATCCGGGGGGCTCCATCGGCTTCGTGATTCTACCCTTTGAAATCAAAAATTGGATTTTTGGCCTGGCGTTCATCCTGATCTCCATTTTGGGCATCAAAAGACAAGCGGACAACATTGGCCATGAGGCTCACCTTGGCGGCGCCATTATCGGTGTCTTGCTCACGCTAGCTATCCAGCCTTCTCTCATCAATGATTCACCTTGGCTCATTGCGGGCATTCTTATCCCTACTACCCTCTTCCTCTACCTGATCGTCAGAAATCCCGCCGTGCTGATGATCGATAATTACTGGGGAGAAACTATTCGCTCGGCTCGCAATTTCCGGCCTAGGGGACGGCAGTCGAGGGGCCCGAGCAAAGAAGAGGAGCTGAATAAGCTTTTGGATAAAATTCGCACGCAGGGCATTGATAGTTTGAGTAGCGCGGAGCGGAAAAGGTTGGAGGAGTTGTCGGGTTAGGTGTGGGGTGGGGTTTAGGCCGCGAGTTGGGTTGTTGGACGAGCTGGAGCTCATCAACTGCAGGGCTTGAGTCTTCGCTGCTGAGGCTAGTAGAACGTTGGAAGTTTATTGAGAAACTTCGAATGTTTGAGGGTGTTTCAGCGATGCAAACTAGAACTGGAAATAGATGAAGGGTACAACATCTGCACTTGCCGTTTGAGTAACTAACCAGATAACGAAGGCCAGGATCAAGCCTTTGACGGGCCAAGGAGAAGCGATAAAGGTCTTTTCCCACCATTCCCGCCAAGCGGTGGGAATGAAATGAAGAACAAAGCCCAGACCGATCAAGTAGAAAACGGTGGAATAGTTCTGGAAGACTTCAGCGGCCAATTCTCCATGAAAAGACGTCAAGATCTGTCCGAGCACAGCAGTAGTGGTTTCCCAAGGACCTAAGGGATTATTCAGCGCGCCGGATCTAAAGAATATCCAGCAAAGCGTAACGAAGTGAAAGACTAGGATAACGGAGAAGGTATGCTGACCGATTCGAGTTAATTTAAATCCGATATAATTCATCAATTGATCTAGACCGAGAGCTACCAACAGCAGAAGCACCCAAGTTCCTAGAATCTGAAGATTGGTTTGGGTTAAAGCCTGGAGCATTTCTGGCTCTAAGGTTTCCCCTTGGCTCGCGATCCAAAAGCCGATCTGCGCTAGCAGTTGGACAATTAGGAACACCACTCCTGCCCGCAATGCCGTATTCTTCCACCAGCTGCCTGCCTGATCCATGGCACGATCTACCGCCAGCGCCATCCCATGCAAACCGCCCCAAATGACGAATACCCAGCTCGCGCCATGCCAAAGCCCACCCAATAACATGGTGAGCATCAAATTTAGGTAGGTACGGAAGCCGCCTTTTCGATTTCCACCTAAAGAAATATAGAGGTAATCTCTCAGCCAAGAGGACAAGGAGATATGCCAGCGGCGCCAAAAGTCGCGGATGGTATCCGATTGATAGGGGAAGCGGAAATTTTCAGGGAGTCGCAATCCCATAATTAGCGCCAAGCCGATCGCCATATCGGAATAACCGGAGAAATCACAATAAATCTGTATGGCATAACCGTAGGACGCCATCAAGTTCTCAAAGCCGCTATACAGAGCCGGGTTTTCAAATACTCGATCCACATAGTTAATGCTGATATAATCCGAGATAACCGCCTTTTTGAACAATCCCCCACAAATCAACAGCAGGGCGCGTCCGAGGTCCGCTTCGCTCAATTGCAAAGGCTTGCGAATCTGCGGAATAAAGTCTGCCGCCCGTACGATGGGGCCAGCCACTAGCTGCGGGAAAAAAGAGACAAAAAAGGAGAAATCCAGTAAGCGGGCGAAAAAGGATCGCCAGTCCTTTACCCCTTCCGTTAAGGGCTCTAATTTACCACGATAGACATCGATGCTATAACTGAGGGTCTGGAAAGTGAAGAAGGAAATACCTACTGGTAGAAAGATCGATTGCATGGAGAAATTACTCCCAACAATACTATTCAGTGAGCCAAGGAGGAAGTTGGTGTATTTAAAGTAAGCGAGCAAGCCTAAATTGGCTATCAAACTCAGAATCAAATACCCACGGCGCGCCCGTTGATTCGGTGCATTGTGGATAAAATGTCCTAAGGTGAAGTCTATTAGCGTGGAAATGATTAACAGGACGAAATAAATTCCGCTGGATTTATAGTAGAAGAATAGCGAGAATCCCAGGGTATAGATCAAGCGCCAATTCGTCTGCTTTTTCAGCAGCAAATACCCGGCATAGAAGGCCATAAACCATACCAAAAACACCATGCTATTGAAGAGCATGGGCTTAGTTGGGTCATAGATGAAATAGGGCGCTAAATCCGTCCAGTTTAAAAGTCCCCCCATGGGTTTTAGTGTAATTCGTAGGTATCCATCAAGGCTTCATACAGCAAATGCCCTTGAAGCTCGTATCCTGTTCTAGTAAAGTGAATCAAATCTTTTCCTGAAAGCCCCTCGGCGCGCCATTTCTGGACACCACCGGACACTTTCATGATCGCCTGGAGATCCCAGATCGCCGCATGATATTTTTCAGCTGTTTCTATCAATACTTCCCTGGCAATGGGATTGGTGGTTTTCCCAATTCGTCCTCTTTTCAAGGCATCTGGATTGGTCGTAACCAATATGGCCGTGTTAGTGGGCAGTCGCTCGCGCACCGAAGCCAAGAAATCGTCCACTTCTTCCCGGAAGCCCGCCTCTTTAAAACCAGAAGACAAAGCCTCATTTGTGCCTAAAGAAACCACGACCAAATCCGGCTCAAGGGTCGGCAATTGATCCATAAAGTATTCGGCACGATTATAATGATAGAAGGAGGCTCCATTGACACCAATGCTGTGATAGAGCAAGCCGGCTCGTTTGGAGTCTTCCACTGAAATCCCGTAGATCAGTCCTTTCCGCTGTTGTGCACTATGTTTCGCCCCTTTGATCACTAACTCATCAAAGGATTTTTCAGATAGAAAGGACATCAAGGCAGGCTTGGCCCCGGAATTGGGCTGCTCAATCTTGGCCAACTCCTGAAAAGGTCGGCCAGCGAAGGAGGCCTGGCTTCCACCGCTCCCCACAACCAATCGCTGTCCTACTCGGATCAAACTGCCGCGGATACCATTCCAGCGTTGAAGCTGGCGGACGCTACAGCGATATTTCCGTGCAATACCGGACAGCGTCTCCCCTGAGCGTACTTTATGGTACTTGCGCGTATAATTAACAGCTTGAGCAACTTTCTGCCCGGGTTTAAAATATCCTAGTCGATAATCAAAGTAATCTGGTCCTTCTTGGTAATACAGACTAACCTTGTCGAAGGAATAATCAAACAAGCTATCGGGTTTGATCTGCATCACCATGGTGAAGTTCTGCTTTCGGGTTTGGATACCCATGCCAGAAAGGCCAATAGGAAGACCACTGCGATCATAAATATTTCGACGATAATCCCACATGGCATCAGTGCCCGACTTAAGGTCTAAGGGACTATTGGTATCTGCCAAACGATAGGGGAAAATAAAGCCTCTACCGGCAGCTCCAAATCGTTGTTGCAATAACAGCCGGACTCGTCCGGTCAAAAGGTCGGCCTGGATATGTGAATCACCGATATGCACCACCGTCACCTTACCTACCTCTCGGGCTTCCAAGCGCTTTAATCGTTCAAAAAAAGGATGCAGTGCTGCTTCGTTTAGGATGGTATTGACCGATAAATCTATAAAGGACGGAAAACTATCCAGCAAGGGGACGGGAGCAGGCAATTCATAAAATATTCTGCCGTCCACCGTGTCTGCCTGGTTGCGCTCTGCGTCAGCCAAGCTCAAGTCTTCAGCCACTTCCTTGTCGATCACTTTAGAGCGGGAAGCCGCGATGGTCCAGCCAGCAGCTACCGCTAGTAATAGCAACAAGGAAATACGTTTAAACAATTTCATTATTGGGGGGCGTTTGTATATTCTTCGTAGGCGTTCATCAGATAGCTCAGCAGCAGCTTTCCTGCCTGATGTGCACCTCTAAAATTAAAGTGGGTATAGTCCAAATTAGCCCAGCGCGGTTCTTTCCCCTCCACCCATTCTACCATGCTTCCTTCTCCTCCCATCGCCTCATAAAAGCTAAAGAAGCTAACATTTTCTTTGGCTGCCACTCGCCGCATGGCTTCGTTCACTCTGGGTGTTCCGGGATCTGTCATCATCTCTCCTTCTACCTTAATGGCTTTATCTGTTGGGCCGACCAAAAGAATCGCAGCTTTGGGCATATGCCGTTTGATATGGCGAATTACTCTTCTCATTTCCGATCTATACCAACTGTAATCTTCCATATCTGCATTGATCACATTCAAGCCATACTGCATGATCACCAAATCGTAATTCAGCAAACTATCAAATTGCACCATCATACCTCCACTAACATGCGTTAACATGGCTCCCGAATTCCCTCTAGCCGAGAAATTATCCAGGATAATTCCCTGGTCGCTCTCTAAGCTGACACCGTACAAAGGAAGGTTTTCGGGTAGTTCAAATTCCAATCGAACCTTCTTACAAGCTTCAGTGGTTAACCACAACTGATTGAGATGCTTTCGTTTATCCAATTCATATCGCGTGGTATTTTCTCCTACGGTAACCTGTACAAAAGGTTGCTGATCGCTGGCGGGCAAGAGGGAGTCCCTGGCTGGCCGACCGTAAAAAAGGCGCGCCTTAGGAATAGTTCTTAAACCCGCAAAAAGCCGTACTGCACCGTATTGAACCCAATGCTTTTCCTCCTCTTCTGCGGTCGTGTCAACTTCTACTACGGCCGTGGAGTCAATGGTCACGGAGTCTTGTTCAATTTTGGGTTGACGAGCTAAAAAGAATTCCCCCGTGATATTGCGAGCAATGGCATAGGGATTCTTTTTACCAAAGCGTAAACTTTCCCACTCTCCACCGATCTTATGTCGTACGGATTGGCGAAACCCTGCCACTTGGGAATAAATAGGCATATACCCCACCCCAGCACCGCCAAAACGTCTTTGCAGACTATCTCGGACTGTTTGAGAGATCAAGTCCCCTTCAATAGAGGAATCACCAAAGTAGGCAATACGTACCTGTCCCCGCTGTTCCGCCAAACGCTGGAAGAAAGATCGCAGATTAGTCGCATTATCAAATACGGTAGGAGGAGGGATGGGAATCGTATCCTCTTCGATCACCGGAACTAAATCAATTGTATCTGGGGCCGCCAATGCTAAGGTATCTACCACCGCAGTGGTATCGCTCATCGCTTCCGCTCCGCCGATTCCAAATACCTTATAGCTACGAAAGTTCTTCTGAAAGTATGGGATATTGGCATGCAATAATGGGTAGGCTGCTACAAGACAGACTGCTAAGAGGAGGGTAAGGAATGCTTGGGTGAATGTCCTTTGTTCCAATATCAACTAATTTAGTTTTCTGGATCGGATATAGTTGTACTATCCAGTTAAGTACTTGAAGTTAAATAATCGTCATTCTTGACCGAGACTGTTTTAAGCTTAGGCAAGGCATTTTTTTAAGACATAGCATCGCTACGGTCTAAAAAAATAACGCTGCATAAGTCAAAAACAGGCCGTCATAAAATGTTCCGATTATGTGGGTTCACGTACTTAAACCGAGGGATCACTTGTAAAAGTACCGGACACCCTGGCTTAAAAACGGGTGCAAAGTTAAGCATTCGGGACGATACATTCGAGTTTTCGGTAGTTCCGGCGTGGATAAACTTCGAATAATAAGTCCGTAAGTTTGTAGATTATTTCTAATTTCCGACAGATTTCCTAACCAAATCTCCTAGCATGCGTCACCTCTTGGTCCTGACCTTCTTCAGTCTTTCTCTCTGCCTGTCTGCTCAAAACGCCACCCTTCTTCTCCCTGACTACCTATTTGACGGGGAAGAAATGCACGAGGGTTGGGGGCTAATTTTTCAAGGCGATACCATTGTAGCCGTGGGGCCTAGAACGGAACTGCGCAAGCGGAAAGTAGCTGAGGTAATCGACCTTCCCGGTACGACTTTACTCCCCGGCTTGATTGAGGGGCATTCTCATCTTTTACTACACCCATATGATGAAACCAGCTGGAACGACCAAGTACTTAAGGAAAGCCATGCTGAGCGCGTTGCCCGCGCTGTTGTCCATGCAGAGAAGACCCTGATGGCTGGATTTACGACTGCTCGCGATCTGGGTTCGGAAGGAGCCGAATATGCCGATGTAGGCATCCGGACAGCCATTGAAAAAGGTGTGATTCCGGGGCCTAGGCTTCAGGTAGCCGGGCCGGCTATTGTGGCGACGGGCAGCTACGGGCCAAAAGGCTTTGCGCCGCATGCACAGCCTCCCTTGGGTGCGCATGCTGCCGATGGGGTGGATGAATTGATCAAAGAAGTCAGAACGCAGATTGGGCACGGAGCCGATTTCATCAAAGTATATGCCGATTACCGTTGGGGTCCGGATGGGGAAGCACGGCCAAGTTTTTCGCAGGAGGAGTTGGAACTCATTGTACAAACCGCAGCCAGTAGCGGACGGACAGTCGCCGCACATGCCGCTACCGCCGAAGGCATGCGCAGAGCAATATTGGCTGGAGTGGTCAGTATTGAGCATGGAGACGGAGGAACGGCAGAAGTATTCCAATTGATGGCGGAAAAGGGCGTTGCACTATGCCCTACGATTGCGGCTGGTGATGCGATCAGTCAATACCGAGGATGGCAGAAAGGACAAGGCGAGGAACCGGCTAGGATTAAGCGAAAGCGGCAATCTATTAAGCTGGCTTTAGCGGCTGGTGTGATCATTAATACCGGTGGAGATGTAGGCGTATTCCCCCATGGTGACAATGTGCGAGAACTGGAACTGATGGTAGAATATGGGATGAGTCCGCTGGCCACATTAGTCTCCACAACTAGCATCAATGCCAAAGTAATGGGCTGGGAGGATCGCCTCGGCAGTCTTACATCCGGATTATGGGCAGATCTGGTAATCGTTATGGGTCGTCCAGACCAAGAAATCAGTGATTTACGTAAACTAAAAGGTGTGATTAAAGGAGGTAAATGGGTGGTCCGAAAATGAGTGTAAGACGAGATTTAGGAGTGGGGAAAATAAAAAAAGTCGTGCCACAAAGACACGACCTGCCAAATTGAACTAGTATGAAAAAACTCTATAGTAATAACTCCAAAGATGTTGAAATGTTGCATCATGGTGTGCGGATATCTGAAATATCCGACCAACGCCCTTTTTTCCTCGTTAAACGGCAAACAAAAACAGATGGGAAGCCTGATAATTTTTCATCTGCAATTATGTTGACTTGAGCGGCATAGTTTCCCATTTGAGCTATTGTAAGGCTCATGACAAGGGTGGGCAACTACTTTTTCAATAATTTTAGGAGAGAATTCCAGTCGATGCAAAATAAGCTTATTGATATCATCAAACGCGTGGGGCCACACCTACTATTTTGGGCGGGTGTAGTATCGGTGTATTATCGCAATGCACAGATCCGAGAATGGACGGAGCATTTCTGGGAATACATGGGCTGGGTACTCCCCGTGGATATTGCTGCGGTTTATTTTGCCGCCTATTTACTCATTCCTTTCTTTTTACTACGAAAACGGTACACCACCTTCCTCATCCTTTTCCTGATTTCTAATGCCTTTTTTGTGCTTTTGGAAAATGGGATCTACCATTTTGTGGTTAATCCTTACATGGAAAAAGGCTACGATCTCCCCTTCTTCTACTTGCCGAGAATCTGGAGCATTATTTTGGGAATGGATGTATACGTCTTCCTTTTCTGCGGTATACAATTGTATCGATATTGGGTAAGAGACCAGAAAAAGCAGTCAGAGTTGATCCAACAAAGTCTTAGCAGTGAGCTAGCCTTATTGCGGTCTCAAATCAACCCCCATTTCTTGTTCAATACCCTAAACAATATCGATCTGCTAGTTTTCAAAGATCAGCAGAAAGCCTCGGATTCTATCGTTAAGTTATCCGAGATCATGCGCTACATGCTATATGAGGCGAACACCGAATCTGTACCGCTGTACAAGGAGGTACAATACCTGGAAAGCATGGTCGATTTGATTCGTTTGCGGGTAAAAGATCCCAACTTCATTCAATTCGAGGTTAATGGCAATCCGCAGGGAAAGATGATTCCGCCCATGCTACTGGTTCCATTCGTCGAGAATGCCTATAAGCACGGCAAAAAAACCGGTAAAGCACCCGGCATTAGCATTAAATTAGATATAGGAAAACAGTACTACCAACTATACGTCTTCAATAGAAAAGACACTGGCCACGTGGAGGCAAAGGACTTAACGGGTGGCATTGGTTTGAATAATGTGAAACGAAGACTCGACCTACTATACCCTGATCAATATGAGTTGGTCATTAATGATGAACTCCAATCTTTTGAGGTGAGTTTGCGGTTACCGATTGGGCAAAGGATGAGCGAAGCCAAAACCGTTGCACTCCCTCCCAAAACCACTTAATCATGAAGCTTAGTTGTATTGCAGTGGATGATGAGCCGCTAGCGCTCGAGAAGATGGAAACCTACATTGCTAAGGTGGATTACCTCGATCTACGCGGCACCTTCGACAATGCTTTTGATGCTTTGAATTTTCTGCGTCAGGAGCGTGTAGATCTCATGTTCTTGGACATCCAAATGGATGAGCTGACCGGAATACAATTATTAGAGGTGTTGAAGAACCAACCAAAAGTGATCCTCACCACCGCCTATGACCAATATGCCCTAAGAGGATATGAATTGGACGTAGTGGATTACCTGCTAAAACCGTTCAGCTTCCAACGCTTCTTAAAGGCTGCCGAAAAAGTATTTGAAAACGTCCGCCAGGTACAACAGCCCACGACGACGACTCCAGCTAGTTCGGACAAAGACTTCATCCTGGTCCGCTCGGAATACCGACTACAAAAAATCAAACTTCAAGACATACAGTATATCGAAGGGATGAAGGACTATTCTCGCATCTTCACCCCCACCAATAAAATCATGACTTTACAAAACCTCAAGAAACTGGAAGAGGTCCTCCCCTGCCCTCCTTTTCTGCGTGTGCACAAATCTTTTATCATTTCTGTGGATCGGGTAGATAGCATTGGCAAAAATGATATTGTGGTAGCCGAACGTACGATTCCGATTGGGGGCTTGTACAAGAAGACCTTCTTAGACTACCTGGATCGTCAGAAGCTAATCGGCTAGCTATAAACATGCATAGGAAAGAGAAGGTGTATAGAATCCCTATGCAAAGCAGCCTCAATAAAGAAGCTACATGATAAACCTACTAGCGTTAATAGTCTGTTTTTCAATATCTAATCGTTCTTCCTCCATTGAAGATAGTCCTTGTCCAAGGAACCAACCCGTGATAGCATATGATGCTAAAGATGATGCTATTTTTCTCTTCGGGGGGTATTGCAGTACTGCCAAAAAGAGGCTAAATGACCTCTGGGTATTTAGGAACAATCAGTGGAAAAAAATAAACCAGAAAGAAGCCCCAGAAGCTCGTAGCGGCCATGCGATGGTTTATGATGCTTTTAATGATCGACTGCTGGTATTTGGAGGAAAAAACGAAACGGGACAATTGCTAAATGATCTATGGAGTTGGAACAGATCTGCTTGGTCGCAACTAAAAGCAACTGGCCCGGTGCAAAGACAATCGCATGCTTTAGTCTTTAACTCAAATACTGGGGGAGTATTTCTATTTGGTGGCTCTAATGCTGAAAAACAATCCTTGAACGATACCTGGATCTATAAAGATGAGAATTGGAAAAGGATCAGCTCCTCTTCCATTCCCCCCGCAAGATTGCAGCATACTTTGACTTATGATTCTGAAAGAAAGAAGATGATTTTATTTGGCGGATTTGATCGAACGGAAAAGGGTAAGATCGTTTATGGAGATACTTGGGAGTGGGATGAGGCGCTTGGGTGGAAGTTAATAGATAATAATGAGTCACTTGCTAGGGATCATCATGGAATGGCTTATGATTTCATATCAAAATCTGCCATCCTATTTGGTGGTTATAATCAAGGATATTTAGGAGGCACCTGGCATTGGAGAGGAGAAAGATGGGTGAAGCATAAGCATACGAGTTATGGCCCTTCTGCAAGAGCAGGAAAACCAAGCCTGTTTTATAATGATACAGCTCAGGGTGTAGTACTATTTGGCGGTTGGGACAAAGGAAACCGGCCTTTAATGGATTTTTGGAAGTTTGATGGCCGTACAAGTGCATGGAGTCCTTTTGTTCAATCGTCAAAAGACTGAAAAGGCCTTCCAAGTAGTTCCTATTCTTCTTTCCTGACTCAATTGCATTTAAGGACCTGGAAATTTTTAAGGCGTGGTAGCTTGTCCGCAAAAAACGATTGCAGGAATTCACATTTATCGCTATTTTTATATATTTGCAATCCGCTAGAAAGCGACCTTTCTTGAGGGCGATTAGCTCAGTTGGTTTAGAGCGCATGCTTGACAGGCATGAGGTCGGCGGTTCGAATCCGCCATCGCCCACAACATTTCTCCTCCCCTCCTTCAATTTCCAATCCTTTGTATGGCATCCTACAGGTACAAGTTTCTTAGCTTTTTCGGTTAAACGGTATTTCACTCTTGGTAATGTTTCAGCATTTATATGGTGTATTACTAGATTATTTCTTTCTGAGTTAGACAGGTAGGAGGGACGGATCTTGCTAGCAACCTTCTCCATATCCTTAATCTGAAAAGGTTTAAGCACATGCAAATTACAATCTGGGCGGATAAAGAATAGCCCGTGAATATTTTCTAATTTGTACTTCCATGATCCCTTGTCCCATTGACCTCGGATTGCAGCTACAGAGCCCCTTATCACCAACAAAATCAAATCCGATGAAATTGAGAATAAATCATTTGCTAAGCGTTGGGATAATTTTTGCGTATCCCCTCTTGTTGGAGTATCCCAAAATAAATACCACGCAAGCAATTACGAAAGACTACTCCGTTGATAAAGAAATACGATCTCTGTTCTCAAAGATGATCTATATTGAAAGAGATAGTTTTACAATGGGTCAAGTTTCGTCTCCTGAGTTCAAAATGACAGCATCGGATTCCACCTTATTTTCTCCAGGGATAATGAAAAAAACAGCCGTAGATACATTTTATATCAGTGCAACCGAAGTGACCAATGGAGATTGGAAGGAATTCTACCAAGAAAAGGTACTAGAACTAGGACAAGCCAGCGCCAAAAAACAATTCTTCCCAGACACTTCTCTTTGGGTAAAAGAATTCCCCTACAGCTACAATGCGCCCATGGCTGAGCATTACTTTTCGCATCCGAGATTTAATGGTTTTCCTGTTGTTGGCATTACTTGGGATCAAGCCCGAGCGTTTTGTAGGTGGAAATCTGAGCAACTGCAAAGGCTCTTGGAAAAGAAGGGAATCAAGAGTACTGCCAATTTTAGGTTACCATCGGAACTGGAATGGGAAAGCGCTGCAAAAAACAGAGAAAGTGAATCAAAAAGAGCCAAGCGGCATGTCTATGTCTGGCCAGTCGACAAGAGTGTTTTGCAAATAAACCGGCTTTGTAATATCGGGCAAATTCGCAATATAAATAACGTCCTGCTTAAGGACTATGCCGACGATGGCTGCCTCTATACTTGCCAGGTGGCCTCTTACCCTCCCAACTATCAAGGTATTTATGATTTGGCAGGAAACGTATCTGAGTGGACAAGTGATCCCGGGTATACTTATGCTTATGATGCTACAAATCCATCGATTAGAAAGTTGACAAGTTTACAAGAGGTGGAAGGCCAAATCCAACACTTGAGGAGGAGTATTGATCCAACGGATCCGCTAGCTAGCCTGTATATTAAATGGTTGGAACATGACAAAAACATATTGCGAACCAACGATACTAAAATATGCAAAGGTGGTTCTTGGGCCGATGGAATAATATACACTCAAGTTGGCAATCGGCAAGGCATCAAAAAAGGGGATGCCTCCACCAAAATAGGCTTTAGGCTTGTCCTTTCAAATGTAGACCCGGTTCTGTCCAAGTATTTTCCGAAAAAGAACTGGACGCCTTAGGGCTTAGCGGCGCTAAGTACCTCCCCACTTGAAACCAGACCAAGCTCCTATCCCGATTCAGTATGTTGTTTCAAGGTCACAAAGTGGGGAGGTTCAAAAAATCTACGAGAGAAGATCCTTAATCTGTTATCGCTTCAGTATGACTTTACCACTGGCAAGGGTTGTCTGCTGCCCCTCAATTCGGTAGAAGTAGATACCTGAGTCTAAACCTTTGGGTATTGATACTTCTAGCTGTAGAATCACATCTGGCATATACCTTTGGAAGACCTCTTGCCCCAAAGCATTAAAGATTCTAAGCCTTTTGTTGGATACGAGCGCTAATGCATCACTTAACACAATGGTCAATTTGTCTCTGACCGGATTCGGATACAACTGCCCCCATTGATTCTCAGCTACTTCTTGAAGGCTGGTAGTCATATCCACCGTATAGTTTTCGGATTTAGTACAAGCATTTGCATCGGTCACGGTAAACCCATAATCCCCGGCGGGAACGCCTACCAAAGAAACTAAGGTATCCGTTTGTTGATCCGCATCCCATTGAAAAGTGTAAGGCGGAGTACCTCCACTGACGTTGAGTTCGATCATTCCGTCACTATTGCCTCCTGTGGCCGGGGTGATGGTACTAGTGATTACTATTTCTTCCGGCTGTTCTATCGTGATGGTGAATTCTTGTATCAAGTCCGTCGCATCACTCACTTTGACTTCATAAGTTCCGGCTGATAGATTCTCCAAATCAGTATTGGGTTGCATCACTCCGTCAAGTAGTACCGTATAGGGCGTCTGTCCCCCGCTGATATCGAGATTGATTACTCCATCGCTATCACCAAAACAGCCTAGAGGGCTATTGGTAGCATAGCTGGCAACAAGGGGTTGGGTAGGCCCTAGCACCCACCACTCAAAACCATAGTCAGGATGAAAAGCAGCAAAAAACAACCTCTCCCCCACGCTTTGGAAATGCCGTGGCCGAGCATCTCCCCCACCTGGATAAATATCTGATATCCGTACAGTTCCAACTTCCGTACCATCGCTTTCCCATAGCTCAATACCCTCTGAGGAATTGTCTGCTCCAAAGTAAACTAAACCATTGTGGGCAGTAATAGAAGTAGGCAACACCAACGAACTAGAAAAACCAGAACGAATATCCTTGACCATATAGGTTCCGGCTTCTGTTCCATTACTTCTCCATAATTCGTTCCCATTAGAACCATTGTCATACTTATAGTAGAGAATACTATCAAGAACTACGAAGTTTTGCGGGGGAGCTTCCCCGAAGATTCCCGCTGGGAAATCAATGACCATCTGAGTGCCTGCTTCGGTCCCATCGGTTCGCCATAACTCGGGGCCATTCATACCATCATCGGCGGAGAAAAATGCTAAATCCCCTACCCTATGCAAACGCTTTTCACTACTATTAGGATTGGTAGATAGTCCGCTGCCCGATAGATTAATTTCTTTCAATAGCATCGTTCCTGCAAAGGTACCATCGCTTATCCATAGCTCGGTATTAAAGAAACTAGCTTCTGCAATAAACAGCAGATGATTCCCCAAACTTAAGAGATCCGTAGGATCACTGGAAGAGGAGCTCCCATCTAAATTTCGGACCATACTGGTACCCGCCGCCGTACCATCAGTCACATACAACTCCCGCCCATCATTTGTATTGTCAGCCGAAAAATAAAGCTTTCCCTGATGTGCTTCGAATTCACTGGGTCGGCTGTGCTTGAAAGAGTTGGTGAAAGTGCTGATATTCTTTACCATAAATGTTCCGTCTGCTGTACCATCACTTCGCCACAATTCCTGCCCAGCACTATTGTTCTCTGCCGAAAAATAGAGGATACCCTCAAAGACATAAAAGTAATCCTCACCGTTGGCAAAGCTTTCGATACTTCCTTCGGAGCCCGTGTAAATGTCTTTCACCATAAAGGTGCCTTCTTCTGTACCATCGGTGATCCAAAGTTCTTTTCCATAGTCAGGATGTTCTGCGGTGAATACGACCTTGTCTCCCAGCAGGATAAAGTTTTGGCAATTCGATCCTCCCGGTCCTGAGTTGATATCTGCTAATAGTTGGGTCCCATCCGTCGTGCCATCCGAAATCCATATTTCACTACCATGATCCGCATCTTCTGCGGCGAAAACAAATTGATCATTGTAAGCTATACCTGCTTTGTCTACAAAGGTAAAGCCGTCGTTTGATCCATCATTGATGTCTTTTAGGAGGCTGATACTTTGGCTATTTAGCATGCCAAAGCATAGCAATCCAAGACAGATCAGTACAGGTGATTTCATGTGCTGAATATTTGGTGATTAATTACAAATTAGCATAGAATGAGCGCACCAAGTTGATCTTGACCTCAATAAGCTAGTCCTATCTTTTTCAAAAAAAGTTGACGTTTGTTGTGGAGCATTTGGAGCGCGCTAAATAAATATTTACGAAAAGCCAATATATCCTTTTCTACTATAATATGGAATTGGAATGGAGGTTTTTTCTAGATTTTATGAAGTTTCTCATTCCGGTAGAATTGTTCCTGCATTTGGGGCTTGAGAATTGTGGATAGTCAGGTCAAAAAAGCCTTCAGGATCAATTATTGTCAAGCAAGTCATTGATGGTCAAAGAATGATCAATCAAGCCAACTTTTGAGGCTTATTATTGACCTTTCGGATCGCTCAGAAAGGGAAAATGTGAGGTTCTTTAATTGGCCCCGAAAACCTAAATTGACAACCCTAAATTTGAACACTCACCTGTAGCAACATGATCAAAGGCATTTATTAGTCGTCGGAAACCCTATTATATACAGTACATTCCGAAGCGTATTATATCTAGGGCATACGATCAAATATTTGTGCTATCCAAGCACAGGTTAAAATAGGTGGCGATGGCCTGAAAATGCACTGTTCGAAGGATGAGTTTGCATTTTCTAGCGTTTTTGCTTCGTTTTGGGGCAATGCCAAAATGAAGAGCCTCGCCGGCTTGAGGCGAAAACCAAGCAAAGTGCACCGATCATATAGAATTTTTGCTCTCTTTAAGGGCATTGCGTTTTGATGCGTTTGTCCTGTAGTTTTTCTGGCTCTCCAATTGTTCTCTGGT
>JAHQWA010000210.1 GCA_019634045.1 Saprospiraceae bacterium | reverse complement strand
GGTGTCTTTATGGTATGGGTGAATGGCAGCGGTCGGTATAGCATCAAACGTCTATTTGCCACAGCTAGAGTACCGCGGAAAGACCGGTAGGATGTTTGGGTCGATAGTCATTTAGTCCATAGTCGATAGTATTCTCACCGAGAATTTCGCTACTCGCAGCATTCCTTCCTCCATCTGCTCAGTGCCTTTACTACAGCATAGTACCCCTTACATCTACCAATGATCCAAACATAACCTAAAACCGATGCCAAAAAAGGGCGGGACCTCAGCAAACCATCGACCATGGACCATGGACCAAAATACTATGGACTCCAAAAAGAAATGAACCAGAAACAACACCTCTCTCCCCAAGCACGCCACCGCCCTTCTTTCAACGAATTCTCAACGATTACCAACAAATACTAGAAAGAGTTGATTCTCAAGAGGGCAAAGTTTACCTTTGGGGCAAATCGAAACTACTGGATATGCGTACGATTGAATTGGGCACTTATCAGATATCAATAGGCAATTTTGAAGTGCCGCTCAGACAACTACTCGAAACCAAGGAATACTCCAATGTTTTTGTGATTGTAGACGAAAACACCAGACGGTATTGTCTGCCGTTGCTTCGTCCTGTCATTGCTGATATTAAACTCATCGAAATAGTAGCTGGCGAAGAAAATAAGGGCATCGATACTTGCCAAGTCATTTGGACACAATTGATGGAGCAAAAAGCGGATCGGAATTCACTAGTTCTCAATTTAGGAGGAGGCGTGATTGGTGATATGGGCGGCTTTTGTGCCAGCACCTTCAAACGGGGGATGGATTTCATCCAAATGCCTAGTACTTTGTTGTCTCAGGTGGATGCCTCAATCGGAGGAAAGCTCGGGATTGACTTCCTACAGGTAAAAAACAGCATTGGGCTCTTTAAAGATCCCCAAGCGGTACTAGTCGATATCCGCTTTTTGCATACCTTACCTGCTAATGAGATACGTAGTGGGTTTGCTGAAATTGTTAAGCACAGCCTGATTGCAGATCGAGAGCAGTGGAATCGAATAAAACTAATCCGCGATCTTGAAACCATTGATTGGGAGGACTATGTACACCCCTCCTTGTTAATCAAACAAAAAGTGGTGGAGCAAGATCCCTTTGAAAGAGGCATTCGAAAGGCTCTGAATTTCGGCCATACCGTTGGCCACGCCATCGAAGGCTTGGCCTTAGAATCTAGCCAGCCTTTGTTGCACGGGGAAGCGATTGCCATCGGAATGATTTGTGAGAGCTGGCTTTCGCATAAGATCGTAGGTTTACCCACAGCGGAGTTAGAAGAAATTACTCAGTTCTTTTTACAGATTTATGATAGCTACGACTTGAGCCACCTACCTTATGAGAAGTTAATCCAACTGATGTCCAATGACAAAAAGAACATCGGTAAAGCCATCAATTTCAGTCTATTACCTAAAGCTGGTTCCGTAGAGATCAACCAAACTTGTGCCCCATCGCTCATCATGGAGAGTCTTGATTACTACCAAAGTCAACTACAATTGGTGTGATTGGTAGGTAGACAGCGGACAATCGTTGGTGACAATTAAGGTGTATCTCCGTCCTATATCTGGCTGCTAATCCCCAGTCGGAAGTTATCCACATTACCTAAAATACTTACAGTGAAATGTGTGTATGACAGATTTCTACTGTATTTTTACTTAAACTTAGTCTTATGCGCCAAATTATAGACTTCTTCTTAAATGGAACCGATCAGACTTGGCATAAAAAGATCGTTCGATGGATGTGGCTGGGAGTTTTTGCCGGAGTACTCGGTGTAGCATTACTATTCTTTGGACTTTCCCTCACAGATCTTCCTTCTGTTGCAGATTTAGAAAACCCGGAATATGAAGAGGCCACGCTGATCTTAGGATCTAAAGCTGATGTACTTGGTCGTTTGTATACGCAAAATCGTGTTGAGATCCAGTATGACGATCTTTCTCCGGTTCTAGTCCAGGCATTAGTTTCAACCGAAGATGAAAGGTACTTCAAACATACTGGAATTGACTTCCGAGCCTTAGGGCGAGCCGTGGTAAAGACGGGACTTCTTGGTCAAAAAAGCTCTGGAGGTGCAAGTACAATCACCCAGCAGCTAGCGAAGCTCTTATTTACAGGCGTAAAAGCCAATTCTCTTCCCAAGCGGATCATGCAGAAACTAAAAGAGTGGATCATTGCCGTTCGGTTAGAAAAGAAATATACCAAAGAAGAGATCATTGCCCTTTACCTCAACAAGTTTGAGTTTATCAATGGCGCCTACGGTATCAAAGCCGCCTCCGAAATTTATTTCAATACTGCTCCAGATAACCTAAAAACAGAAGAGGCTGCTTTGCTGGTAGGGATGTTAAAAAACCCGTCCCTATTTAACCCTATCCGTCGGCCTGATACAGTCTTGCATCGCCGCATGGTGGTGTTGAAGCAAATGCAAAAAAATAATCTGTTAGATCAAACGACCTATGATTCCTTACGGAACTTACCACTGGGTCTCAATTTTAGTCGCCAAACGCACATTGATGGATTGGCCCCTTATTTCCGAATGGAGGTCGCCAAGGATGCAAAGTCAATTTTGTCCAGGAAGGATATTCGCAAGCCTGATGGTTCGAAATACGATGTCTATCGCGATGGGCTTCGTATATACACCACCATTGATTCTTCCATGCAACGTATTGCGGAAGAGGAAATGATCAGGAATATGAAGAAGGTTCAAAAGTCCTTCAACGCGGTATGGAAGGGAATGAACCCCTGGACCTACAAAAGTGACTCAGAACACGAGATTCCATTGGATGTAAGACAGCGAACCTTAACCAAACTTATCCGAAATTCTGATCGATATCAAGCCCTCAGGTCAAAATACATTCTGCCAATCGTCAAGGAAATGGCCAAGGAAGTAGATATGACCTTCCATGAAGATGATCGCGAAGTGGAGCGGATAATAAGAGAATCTGACAAGAAGGGCTTGTTGGCCAACCTGGTCTCGCGGAGCCTCATCAGTAGTAGTCTTGCAGCAGAGCATCGCAAGGCCATGAAGAGTAAGCATTTTACCAAATTAAAAGAGAAATGGGCGGAGTTGCAAAAGGTGGCTGAAGAAGAGTTTGATAAAGAAGTGCAGATGAAGGTATTCGCCTACAATGATCAGATGGAGAAGGATACCACCTTGAGTCCCCTGGATTCGATCAAATACCATAGGATGTTCCTTCAAACGGGGACCGTGGCGATCGATCCAAGAAATGGGCATGTCAAAGTATGGATTGGTGGTATCAACCATAAATATTTCCAGTTTGATCACGTAAAAACTCGACGACAGGTGGGCTCGACCTTCAAGCCCTTTGTTTACGCAACGGCGATTCAACAGCAAGGTCTTTCTCCTTGCCATCAGGTCTATGACTTGCCAATTACGATAGCTCCTGGAGATGGTCAGTTTTACCTTGGAGAGCCTTGGACGCCGCAAAATAGTCACGGAGAATATACCGGAGAGCTATTTACCCTCAAAGAGGGATTAGCTAAATCCAAAAATACACTTTCAGCTTGGTTGATGAAGCAGCTGGGAAGTGCGCATCCGGTACGAGAGTTGGTGCATCAGATGGGTATAGATAAAAATAAGAAGTATCCTAATGGCCGCTACGTACTGCCTCCTTCCCCTTCTATTTCTTTGGGTTCTGCTGACCTAACGGTAATGGAAATGACGGGCGCCTATACGACTTTCGCCAACAATGGCTATTACCGCAAGCCCATCTATATCTTGAAGATTGAGGATAAAAACGGTAAGAAGATCTACGAAGCCTATAGCAATGCCGAACCTGCCCTTCGTCAAAATCACAACTACGTGATGGTCGAAATGCTTAGATATTCAGGTACAGGCTTGCACGGTATTAAATCCGATGTTGGTGGAAAAACAGGGACTACCAATGACTACGTGGATGGATGGTTCATGGGAGTTACCCCGAATTTGGTGGTTGGAACCTGGGTAGGTGGAGAAGATCGTTGGTTTAGATTCCGCTCGATCCACTATGGACAGGGCGCGTACATGGCCAAGCCATTCTTCCGGGAATTTATCAAACGCTTGGAGAAATCTGAGCAGATTGAATTTGATAGTAAAGCCAAATTCTACCGTCCGCCAGGTGATCTCGGCATTGTGCTTAATTGTCAGGAATACGAGGGGGAGATTTTGCCAATAGATGGCGATCAAGAATTCCAAGATGAATTATTGGATGATGGATTTGGGGATGAAGGGTTTGATACGGGCACAGGTACGGGTTCCAGCACAGATGGTAATGAGAAACAGCAGTAAAGGCGAATAAGCCTATCAATCATAAGAGCTTCTTCCTGGCATTCTGACAATAAACTGAAGCTTAGGAGGATTTCTTTCGAGGGTATTGGCCTATATTCGCAGGAAAAATAAATATCATGAAACCATTTCAGGCTAATTTAGTTAATGCAGCAGTCCTAATCATTTTAGGTCTTTGGGGCTACCTTGGATCAGAGACACCTTCGGCCACTGCCTTGATACCCGTAGGCTTCGGTGTGATCTTCGCTTTAGCTACCCCTCCATTCAAGAAAGAAAATAAAGTTGTTGCTCACATCATAGTCCTACTCACCTTGCTGATCATCATTGCCCTTTTCATGCCACTCCGTGGTGCCTTAGGAAGAGGAGATACCGTAGCAGCCGCCAGAGTAGGTATTATGATCGCCACTTCCATAGTGGCTATGGTCATATATATCAAGAGTTTCATTGACGCACGAAAAGCCCGTGAGGCGGGCGAATAGCCCCCTTGCTTAAGCATATAAATGCTCAGTCCCGTAGTGAATCAAACTACGGGATTGAGTCTAACTCCACCCCAGAAGTACTTCCTACAACTATCTCTATTCTCTCCTAACATCCCCTTCTGTTCCCGTGAATGTATAGGTGTTGTAGCCTAAAACATCCAGAAACCTACACCCAGATCAGCAACTTCAAACCTTGATATTAGACATCAATATGAGCTAATGCTGATCGGAATTGAGGCTCCAACACTTGGATTATATTATTTACCTTTATGGCAATACCAAAATTCAGTTTCTGAATGAACAAGCTTTTATTGGGGGGGCTGTTGATCGTATTACTGCTATGGCAACACGCCTGTATAGCTCCCTACGAAGAACAACTCACTGATGTTAATCTCGATTACAGGGATAGCCTATTTCAAGAGATAGCCAACTTTCAAGATCAAGCACTAAAGGACAGCTTACTAGGCTTTCTTGAGCACCCTAATCCCTCCTATCGCTACCAAGCGATCATGGCCTTTGCCTCTATCCGGGACACTGCCATGATTACTTCACTTACTCCCCTACTAAAGGATAAGATAGATAAAGTCAGGGCCGCAGCGGCTTACGCTATGGGACAGTTGCAGTTAAAGACGGCCGCTCCTTTACTGACCGGAGCTTTTGACCAGTCTGATACGGCAGGCGATTACAAATTAGCCAATAAGGCTATTCTTGAAGCCATCGGTAAATCAGCAGATCAAGAATACCTAGAGCACCTCAGCACCATCCAAACCTATGAATCCAAGGATTCTGCTTTGTTGGAAGGACAAGCTTGGGGTATATATCGATATGCCCTCCGAAAAATAGTAAGCCCACAAGGTACTGCCCGGATGGCCGAGTTGCTGAATCCTTCTTATCCAGAAAAGGTTCGATTGATAGCAGCCAATTACTTCTTCCGAGCTGAAGACCTTCAGCTGCGGGACTTAGGCTTGCCGCTGGTAAACGCTTTCCAAGCAGCAACAGATCCTGAAATTCGCATGGCTTTGGCGATTGGTTTAGGCAAAACGCAGCAGGATACGGCCTTGTCCATCCTCTTGCAGACTTTGCCGGAAGAACAGGACTATCGTGTTCGTTGCAATATTATTCGTGCCTTCACCAACTTTCCATATGAACGGGTCAGCCTAGCGGTGTTTTCTCGTTTGCAGGATGAAAGTCCTCAGGTACGCCTGCGGGCTACCCAATATTTCCTGGAAAAGGGTGAGTCCCAAGATGCCGGAAATTACTGGAGAAGAGCCAAAGTGACTAGCCCCTGGCACGCCCAGCTAACGCTATACGCTGCCGCAAATCGACACCTGGCTCCCGCAGAACAAGAAGCAAAAAACATCCTGAATCGCGAACTAAGAAATCGTTTCTTTCGCGCCCAATCTCCCTACGAAAAGGCCGCCGCCATCCAGGCTTTATCCGAATTCCCTTGGAATTACCGCTTTATACAAAGAGAGGGATACAAAGACACGACCCACATCGTCCGCGGAGAAAGCGTACAAGCGCTGTCCAAGATTGCTAATATTCCCAACTTTAAAGCTGCCTTTGGCAATGCCTCCACCGGGATTGCTCGAACCTTGGCCAATCACTTTCAGACGGCCATCAGTTCTGGCGATTCTTATATGATGTATCCTGCCGCAAGTGCGCTACAATCAGAGAATCAAGCGTTTGGATCAATTCTGACTGACCTCACCTTTCTCGACGAAGCCATTGGCAAATTGGAATTACCCGGGGAAGTAGGTCTGTATAATAGTTTACAGGCTGCGAAAGCTAGCCTAAGCGGCCAAGCTGCCCCGACCCCAACAACGCCAAGCTATGGCAACGCCATCCAATGGGAAAATCTAGGTGAGCTAGATCTCACGCCAGAAGCAATTATTAAGACCAACAAAGGCGATATCTCTATTGAATTGCTCCCCAACATTGCCCCTGGTTCAGTCGCCAATTTTCTGCAACTGATTAAAGATGGGTTTTATGAAGGCCGAACTTTCCATCGTGTGATCCCCAATTTTGTGGCGCAGGTGGGAGAAGTAAAGTCAAAGGAGAGGGATCGGTTCAACTATAATATTCGCTCGGAAATTAGCGAACTGCATTATGACCAATCGGGTTTGGTTGGCATGGCACATGCGGGTTCTAATACTGAAAGCACACATTTTTTTGTTACGCACTCTCCAACACCACATTTAGACGGAAATTATACTATTTTTGCGCGGTTAAAATCAGGAGAAGATGTGCTACATAATCTTATGATTGGAGATGCTATTGAGCGCATAAGCATTCACTAAAAGTGATACTTTCCTTTGCCTAATAGCTTATTACATCTGAACCTAGCCATATAGCAGCAGTTTCTCATGTAAGGTGTTTACATATTCTTGACTTTTGTTTTCCAGGCTAAATCTGGTTGAAAGTCGAAAATCGGGAAAAGGTCCTAAATCGGAGGGTTTTCCGCCTTCGTACCTGTCTGTTCTGGCGAACGCCAGGCAGGTTTCCGATTTCACAAACGGGCTAACAGTGCAGAGACCTGTAGTCCAATTTACGGAAGCACTCTACATGAGAAACTGCTGGCCATATAGACTTCTTCGCCCTGGCCATTGCATGGGTCAACGATAGAAACGAGGTACGCTTTACCAAATATTACCAGTAATGAAAAACACACCGCTCACCACAAAGCACATTGAGCTTGGCGCCAAGATGGCTGCCTTCGCCGGTTATAACATGCCCATTTCCTATGCCGGGATAAAAGAAGAACACAAATGTGTTCGTGAAAATGTAGGGGTATTTGACGTATCCCACATGGGGGAATT
>JAHQWA010000209.1 GCA_019634045.1 Saprospiraceae bacterium | reverse complement strand
CGCATCAAGTGTATTGTCAGTTTCTCCATTTTCCAAATCCGTGGTAGCAGTCATGCCATTCATCGCTGGATCAGCATCACTGTCCAAAGCATCATTACCTCCAGCATCAAGCGGGCTATTTACGAAACCGCCATGTAGCTCAAATTGAACGCTGTAAGTTCCCGGAATCAAATTATCAAAACTATAGGAACCATCGGCGGCTGTGGTGGTCGTTTCTATTACATTCCCGTCTTCATCCTTTAGATTCACGGTAACGTCTTCAACGCCGGTATCGCCATCATCTTGGATACCGTTGCCATTGGTATCTTCCCAAACGTAGTCACCAAGGCTAGCGCAGAAGGATTCATCTACCGTAATGGTTACAGAAGCTGTTCCTTTGCAACCATTTTCATCTGTAACTTCTACCGTATAAGTAGTCGTAACACTAGGGGTCACGCTAATCGTGGCCGTGGTTTCACCATTACTCCAATTGTATTGATAGTCTCCCATTCCTCCGCTAGCACTTGCCGTCAATTCAACCACTTGACCGTCACAGATTGATTGGTCATTAGGAAGGGAAACCGTTGGGACAGGATTAACCGTGACGGTAACCTCCTTGGTGGATTTACAGCCATTTTCATCTTCGACTGTTACCGAATAAGTAGTAGTCTCATTGGGAGAAACTGTAATACTGCCAGCATTAGAGCCGGTACTCCAAGTGATCGTAAGATCTCCTGTTCCGCCATTGGCTTCTGCTGTTAGCGTGGTACTTTCACCTAAACAGATAGCTACGTCATCACTAACGCTCAAACTAGGACCGTCTTGATTAGTCAAAGTAATACTTCCCAGGTCAGTGGCACATGCTTCGTCACCCCAACGAGCGGCTAGGTCATAGCTGCCCTCCGCTAAATCATCGACTGTAAACGAACCCGTATTGTCCGTTACCGTATATGGGAAACTCGCCCCACCATTAATGCTGAACGAAATACTTGTGCGATTAGGGTTATCAGGATAAGTAAAGGTTATCGAGCCATTATTATCTCCGCAAGTTGGATCTCCACCATCAACCAATGCTTCTGGTATATCAAAGACTACGATTGGCGCTTCGCTAAGGTCCGAACAACTGGCTTTCGTTACGGTTAATTTCACCGTAGCGCTACCATTGCCCACTTGGCCATTAGGTAGCGTATAAGTAACCGTGTGAGGACCTATCCCCGAAGCAGTAGCAGGACTAGCATTGGCTCCAAAGTCCCAACTATAGCTTACACCAGCACCTTGATCTACGGCACTAAAGGCTAAAGGTTCACCTGAGCAAATACTTCCCCCGCCATTAATGATAGCGGTTGGTTCTGGGTCCTCACCAATTGTCACACTTCCTATCGAAGTAGGACAATCATCATCTCCCCATCGCGCCCAGACTTGATAGGTCGCTGGAGCAAGATTATTATAAGTTACGGAACCAGAATTATCTAGAACAGAAGCTAAATAAGTACTTCCTCCATCTAAACTGAATTCGATATTAGTTCGGGTGGGATGATCGGAGAAACTGATTGTGATACTTCCATCGGAAGAACCACAACTTGCATCTTCTGCCGCCAGATTCGCCTGCGGGCGGTCATTGACTACCACCTTCACATCATCCGAATCCTGGCATCCACGACCGTCCGTTACATTTACGGTATAGGTGGTCGTGCTAGATGGATCAACTGTAATACTAGCACTAGTTGCCCCAGTATTCCACAAGTAAGTGACATTCCCGGCTTCATTAGAGACAGAAGCAGTAAGTATTACGCTTTCACCCTCACAAATCTCCTCATCTCCACCAGCGTTGACTGCTAAATCACAGACGATAGTGAAAGTCAGCGTAACTTCATCGCACCCTACTCCACCGCCATCGTCCTGTGTGAAAACTTTGGCCTTGATGGTATAGGTTCCTGCCCCTAATCCCAGTGGTGTGTCATTTAACTTATAGCGATAAGGAGCTGTATTCTCAATATGGTCTCCTACCATATTGCCGCTTACATCTGTAAAGACCACACTGCTACCGCTAGTACCAGAAACAACCGCCTCTATATTGAAATTAAGCGGGAGTTCGGAAGAGTTATAAGTACCGCCATTGACGATCGTGGTACCTAGCGTACCAGCGTCCGTGTCATAAAAAGCCAGCTTATCTATGACCGCATCACATTCAAAGCATTCGCTCGTTGTAGATACGCCTCCGGCTATGATATAACTTTGTCCATTGACCGATTGCCCATTCTCTCGATTTCGAGTATCAATGGTAAAGTTGACAGAAGTTGCAGAACCCGGAACATCATTCAAGGTCAACATCACGATGTTTAAGCAACAACTCCCCAAACTTAGATCAGGACCATAGATAATGGTTTGAGCTTCCACTCCACCAGCCTCAGCTTTGGCCAGCAAATAGCGCCCATCATTCGTCATCTCTGAAATCGGTAGTTTGACGGTAACATCTCTTGGACCGCTATCCGTGGCTAGCGGAATAGAAAAAGTCTTTATGTTATTAAAAGCCTTAAACCCATCCGTAAACTGCATGCTTGGGCTAAGGTTTTCAGTCGTATTTCTAAAGGCATACACCACCATCGACTGATACTTGCAGGCGTTCGTAGTATGGTGCGTAATCGTATTGGCATTACCCGGAATCAGCCCTCTGTACACATAAATGCCTGAGCTTTCTACCTCAGGAAGTTGATAATCCGTACCATCTATGTCTATAGTGATATAATCTCCTTGACTATTAGTCATGTAAGTGATCTCCACTACATTTTGAAACTCCGTTCCAGGTATAGATATACTTGAAGTAGGTTCGCATTTATCACCAACCCCATACACCTCAATCTTCTTTCCATCTCCACAGGCAAAGATTTCATCATCTGGCTCATCCAAACAATTCTCTAAAACCGTTACGGTTACCACATTCGACTCGCCTATATAATCATCACACCCTTCTCGTCGGCTACAGCGAATGAAGCAAGTGGTCTCGGATAATGGACCTGGATTATAAGAGTGGCTATTCGCACCAGCAATAATGCTCCAATTTGGATCGTCCAAGCTTGCTGGAGGAACACAACTAGTCGTACTTTTGATCCAAATGTATTCGATGGCTCCGGTTCCTCCGGAAGGAGCCGTTTTATTGATAATATTATCTGGATCAAAGGTAGGGTTGGCGCAGCCCTCTTGACTCACACCAATCGTACCACCAGAAGTTACATTATTACAAACACAAGGATCACCTTCATTTCCATTCAAGCGGATATTGAAATCACCTTTCAAGCCGTTGGCATCAAACCATCCACTGGCTCCCAATACGTTTTCATTCAAGTTAGCCCCTTTTCCCACCTGGAAAGGCTCTCCTCTCTTGTTGATGTTGAAAGCTCCTTCACTTCCATCGATGTAACCTGCAATTCCGGTGTAGTAGTACCAATTGCTTGTGTTTGCTGTATAACAGCCAGGCAATTTAGGGCTACCCAATGGAATCGATGAAGTTCTTCCTGTAAAGACAGCGTATACGTCAAACCACTTTCCAGAACCATTGGTCGCGTTCACCTTTCCCAGCAAAACCGCTGTTCCATCAGGGAACTCTTCAAATGTTGCTCCATTTTCAAAGCTGTAGGGTGTTCCTTCCAACCAGAATCCATAGTGTGAGGGTTGTAGACAGCCAGAGGTATTACTTACTACTCTGGTGGTACAGCCGGAAGGTAAACAGCCATTATTCAAACCAACTTCAATCGCAGTAGTCGCAGTACATCCATCGGAATCAGTCGCTGTAACCGAATAAATGCCAGCATCTGCCAAATCAAAGCTACTTGCTATTGAAACATCACTACTTGAGCTCGTCATCGAAAAACCATCTGGGCCCTCCCATTCGTAAGAAGCCAAACCGTTGGGGTTCACACTCAAGCGGACGTGGTCCCCTTCACAAACTTCGATGCTACAGTCACCGTCATTGCTCCATCCTGTATTATTAATATTTTTTTCGCAGGTCAGATGTATATCACATTCGGTCTTTGTCAAACAAACCTGATCAATTTTGATATAATCGCCATTAGCATACCCTTCAACACGCAAATAGGCAGACCCACTCGGGGCCACAGTTGAAATACTGTAGTACTTGAGCGTACCACCAGCGTCTACATCATGGTCAATTTGGCGAGATTCTCCAGAAATATAATTGCCGCTGGAATTGTAAAAGGCCACCCGTATAAAGTGATTGTACGATGGTCGGTGGGTCCCTGCCCAGAAGTTCAGATCAATCTGGGTACCGACACTGATGCTATTCACCTGTTGCCAAAACCAAGCATTGCTGGTAGTAGCTTGCAAAAAGCCATTATTATGGCCACAAACTTGGAAGCCTGAGCCATAGTATAGATTGCCCCCAGAGCTTAACCAACCTAAGGTTGAACCTTCAAAACTTGGGTTTATAAGGAGGTTGTCAGGACAACTACAGGTTAAAGCCTCATCGCTATTTGCAAGGGCTAAGGAACCAAAGAGAGAAGCCCCAAATAGGGCGAGTGTGGTAAGGAAAAGCCTCATACCAAAGTGTTTGTTTGTTTGAGTGGAAATACTGAGCTTATGATTATGCCTGCTTTCTTGCAGGTAAGTATAACTGGGTAGATATTTCTTCATGTGACGCTGTCTTGATCAGGGATTATTGGGTGGTCTGAATAAAGATTTCAACAGGGTATCAATCCGTCACGGTGGACTATTGATTTGAATCCTGTGTTGACTTATAAGTGAAGGGAGTAGCAAGAAATGGAGGAGCTGCTGTGCACTTGAAACCGCATGCAGAGAGGAGATTGATACCCATTTTTTTAACCAAATGGCAAAAGAAGAGAAGAGGCAACGCTGGTTGACTTCGTTGCAAAGGAAAGAGATCAATCTTGTCATAGCTTGCCTAATTCGTTCACCTATAGACATAGCTATCCAGGGAATGCAAGTGCATTCAATTTGCTCCATTAGAGTTGTTCGTGTTTGCCTAATCTTGATTTAGCTAAAGAGTACTCATAGCCAGGTCAAAGAATGGCGGTCAGTATGAACGTATTCGATAGGGAAGGACTTTGGAAATTTGCTTACAACTTTATGATTAAGGTATTTTATAATACCTACTTCAGTGTCCTGTTGCCTCAACAAAACACTAAAAATCTATAGCAGTGTAATTTCTCAAAGTTGATCTTCCAATAGTAACATTGGAGGAATCTTTAAGTCTTCAGTTAAAATAAAAGACTATGAGCGATAGGGAAAGACTATTACTATCTAATTATTAAGTGAGGGAGAAACACAGAGTGAAAGAAAATCACTCAGGAATTATTTTCATAAAGGTAATATTGAAAGACCAATGCATACTACTTTGATTAAATAAAAAAATATTCGTACACAAAATCAAAATATTCGTACGCATTTATGGTAGAATTCGATAATTCTTCCTCCTTGTTCTTGGCTTAGATGCTCGGCAATTTGGAAAGGAGTAAGGAACGACGTCGATGCGCTACAGGAATGCGCGCACCATCCAACATCTCCAATACGATCCCCCGCGACTCTGTTTCAAGATCTACAATGGCATCTAAATTCACTAAATGCGATTGATGGACCCTAACAAATCTATCCTCTTTCAGCTGAGTCTCGACACTCTTCAGTGTTTTGGATAAAACCAAGGAGGGGTATTTACCCTGACAGAATATCGTTGTATATCCCTCTTCAGATTGACAACGAATAATAGCAGCTTTCGAGACCAAAAAAGTCCCATTAGCATTCTTAATTAGTAGACGTTGATCAATGGGAGGCAGTGATTTTTCCCCTACCACCGCATTCGTTTGAGACAGCTTTTCTAAGCTTTTCATCAGCCCTTCCTCTAACATGTCATGAGCAAGTGGTTTCAACAGGTAGTCTACTGCTCCTTTTTTTAGGGCTGCCATGGAGTATTTTGTACTGTTTGCAGCGATAATCATGGATGGAGTAGGCACAAACTTTGGGTCAGCAAGTAAAGTAGATAAGGATGCCTTCCCTAGATCGTCCCCAAGAATCAAAATATCTGGCTTGGTTTTAGCCAACAACTTCTTGCCAGAAGTGACGTCAGTCGCCAAACCCGCGAATCGAATCTTAGAAAGTAGTTTAGACTTCAATACCTGCTCGCATACTGCGCGTGTGCGAAGATCTGCATCCAAGATGACCAAGGAATAGATCATGGAATTTATTTATTTACTAGGGTTAGTAGAGCAAGGTCTCATTCAACCAAGCTAAAGCTATTACGATATCACAAATCTTTTTCTTTAGTTTTTCGGGAGGATACCTTCGCGTAGCGCAAAAGAAGGTGATCAACCTGATTTGAATCACTATTGTAATGGGGATGATAAGTTTTTCTATCTAGTAGGGAGAACTAAAATCGCTATGTCCTATTGGCTATATCCGATTTATGGATTGGTAGCTCAAATATAAGATATTTGTAATTATGAATCAAATGTAACCTTGTGCTTGAAGGTGGAACAACTCTGCATATTTGCCATCTTTCTCCAATAACTCTTCGTGACTACCCAATTCTAACAACTGTCCATTTTCTAGGAATAAAATTCGATCCGCCATGCGCACCGTGCTGAAACGATGTGAAATAAGTACTGCTGACTTGTCCTCTATCAAGGCGGAAAAACGTTGAAAAACCTCATGTTCTGCGCGTGCATCCAATGCAGAAGTGGGTTCATCCAGGATCAATAATTGAGCCTCTCTCATATAGGCTCTCGCCAAAGCAATTTTTTGCCATTGTCCGCCTGATAATTCCAAACCATCCGCAAAGCGTTTACCTAACATTTGCTCATAACCTTTGGGCAATTCATCAATCACGGTATTCGCTAGGCTTTTCTCCGCAGCTGATTCAATTACTGAAAGATCTGACAACTGTTCAATACTTCCTACCGCGATATTCTCTCCAGCCTTTAGCTGGAATCTCATATAGTCTTGAAAAATAATTCCAATATTATCCCTCAAGTCCTTCAAGTCATAGTCCTTCAAATCCCTACCATCCAGTAGAATTTGCCCTTCCGTTGGTTCATATAACCTGGCCAGCAATTTTACCAAAGTGGTCTTTCCTGCTCCATTCTCTCCCACTAAGGCCAATTTTTCGCCCGGAGGCAAATGAAAACTAAGGTTGCGGATGGCCCATTTTTCACTATTGGGATACTTGAAGCTCACTTTATCGAAACGGAAGCCGTCTTGCATTTTCGCTGGAAATTCAACCGGTTCGACCGCGGACTTGATCGTAGGAGTAATATTGAAGAAGTCAAATAGATCTTGTAGGTATAAAGCTGAGGAAGCAATATTTGAAAACCGCATCATAATGGATTGCAAGCGGGACTGCATGCTCTTGAAACTTCCTGATAGGAAGGTTAGCGTACCCACCGTGATGGTTCCACTAACCGCTTGCATAATGATGAAAACATAGGCCCCATAGTAGGCCAAGGTCCCCAGGGCACTTAGAACGCTTCCCCAAGCTGCTCGAGTAATGGCCAACTTTCGGTTGGCCTTGTAGTACGCCATCGACAAATGCTCAAATCGGCCAGCAATGAAGCCAGCCAAATTAAAGGATTTAACCTCCTTCGCAAATTGATCACTTGCCCCAATAAAACGCAGATAATCTAATTCCCGGCGCTCCGGCGTCCAGCTTCTGGTCAGGGAATAACTCCAACTATTAAAACGCGTTTCCCCTAAGAAGGAAGGAATGACCGCTATAATTAAAATCAAAATCAACCAAGGGTTGAAGGCCACTAAACCCGCCCCCAAGAAGAATAAGGTAATCGTATCTTGAAACTGGGATAGTACCTGAGTCATTAAGACCGTCCGACTCGTAGTCTGCCGACGGGCTCGCTCTAACTTATCGTAAAATTCCGCATCCTCAAATTGGTATAAATCTAAGTTCGCTGCGTGTTTGATCAGATCAACTGAAGTGCGATTAGAGACCAAGTCCCCTAAAAGACTATCGAGGAGTGAGATTCCACGATTAAGCAAATCCGACACTACCGCAAGAGCTAATTCCAAGCCTACCATGAGCCAGAGATAGGCCCGATCGCCCGATCCATCATCCAACAAACCGATGACTTCATCAATGATCTCTTTACCGATATAAAGCATCATCAAGGGGATCGCCGATTTGACCACCCTCAAGAGGACATTGGCCACACTCATGCTTCGGCTTGTGTTCCAAATCAACTTGAAAAAACGAGGAAGATTACCTAATGCGTCAAATTGTTCTTTGAGTGAGAGTTCTTCTTTCTTTCTAGACATACTGAACGATGTTACTCCTTAGTGTACAATAAATGTAGGCATTTAGTTTTTTGTTGTATCTCTGAAATCAAAGCAGCTTTGCTTTGAAGGTGTATATTTGCGGCTATAGCTCATGAGCGGTTAAATAGAAATGAATTGTTTTGGCCGTTCTTCTTTAAAGCTTTTACTCCATCGACTATGTCAAAAACACGCCAGGAATTAGATGCGCTCTCTGAGCTATTGGCCAAAGAAAAACAAGAGGATTTTGAGCAACACCGCCAGAAGGTGATGAGCCTTCCCTTAGAGGAAAGAATCAAGCGGGGTTACTCCTGGTATCCCGTTGTAGTCAGCCGGTCTGGCTATGCCCTCGGAGAACGTGCCTTCGTAACCATAGAGACAGAGAAACTGGATAATCCGCATCAATTCCGGGCTGGTAAGACCGTAAACTTCTTCACCCGTCAGGCAGATGCCTATCAACCCGAAAAGACGGGTGTCATCCAATACGTGGAAAAGGGCAAAATGAAGATCATCCTCAATGCAAAAGATCTTCCCGAGTGGTTAGGTATGGGGCAATTAGGGGTGGATCTCCTATTCGACGAACGTACCTATCTAGAAATGGAAAAGGCACTCGAAAAAGTAAAAAAGGCAAAGAATGATCGATTGGCTGACCTCAGAGATGTATTACTTGGCGCTCAGCCCGCCCGTTTTCATGAGGGTGAATGGAAGCAACATTTTCCTACCCTTAATGAATCGCAAAGTGCTGCAGTGTACCAAGCCGTAAATGCTTTGGATGTAAGTGTAATTCACGGGCCTCCAGGTACGGGCAAGACTACTACGCTGGTCGCTACCATCCAGTTAATTTCTAAAGAAGAGCAAACGGTTTTAGTTTCAGCTCCAAGTAATACCGCCGTGGATCTATTGACGGAAAGGCTTGCGGATGCAGGCTTAAATGTAGTTCGGATTGGCAACATCTCAAGAATTGATGAAAGCATTATCAATCATACCTTAGAAGCGAGACTATCGCATCACCCGGAAAGCAAGAACATAAAAAAGGTAAAGATACAAGCCGCCAATGCTCGACGACAAGCCCAGCGTTATCGTCGTAAATTTGGCCGTGATCAATATCTCGAGCGCAAACAACTCCAGCAAGAAGCCAAGGAGTTAGCCGCTTGGGCCAACCAATTGGAGGATAGGTTAATTGACCAGATTCTCTCAGCTGCCAATGTTATTACTTGCACCTTAGTCGGTTCCAGCTTAAAGGTGTTGGAAAAACGGAAATTCCGGACTTTGGTGATCGATGAGGCTGCACAAGCTTTGGAGCCTGCCTGCTGGATCCCCATCAGCAAAGTTTCTAGAGTTGTACTAGCAGGAGATCCTCACCAGTTACCTCCAACCGTAAAAAGTATGGCTGCGCAAAAAGGAGGCTTAGGGATTACGCTGATTGAAAAGGGGCTTCAGCGATTGAATCAAACCTCCTTTTTAGATACCCAGTATCGAATGAATGAGCAGATCATGGGTTTCTCTAATAAGCGATTTTACCAAAATGCCTTAAAGGCTGGACTTGATGTAGCCAAACAAAGACTGCCATTCACGACTGATGAACCCGTATTATTCATTGATACTGCTGGATGTGGGTTTGATGAAAAAATGCACGCACAATATAAGAGTAGATTCAACCCAGAAGAGTACTTGATTTTGCGAGAGCATTTGTATCAATTGATTGAACATTTCAATGCCGATAACGCCCCTTCCATCGCCCTTATCTCCCCCTATCGAGAACAGGTGATACATATCAAGCAGCAGGTGGAAGAGGATCCAAAATTACAAGAGCAGCCAATTACCATCAATACCATAGATGGTTTTCAAGGGCAGGAAAAGGATGTGATCTATATCTCATTGGTCAGATCCAATGACAAGGCAGAAATTGGATTTCTGAAAGATTACCGAAGAATGAATGTCGCGATGACTAGAGCCAAGTTGCAGTTAGTGATAGTAGGAGATAGCGCCACGATAGGAGATGATCCTTTTTATCAAGAGTTATTGGATTATGTGGAGCAAGAAGGGCAGTATCAGACGGCCTGGGAGTATATGCAGGGATAGGGTTTGCTCAGAGTATTGGGCATAAAAAAAGGATCTTGGGGCTCGACCAAGATCCTTTTTTTCTTTTCAGGAATGTCCTAGTAAGACCAGAGATCGTGCTCGAAATTAAAGATCTCTTGTCTAATTTTTTCAGATTCCAACAGCAAGTCAACGCCAGATAAGTATTCCTGTAGACGTCGATCATGTACGTTTGAGGCTTTAATAATATAGCTTGAGAAGAATCTCGCCTCTAAGAGGTCTTCCCAGGTTTGGTTCGTGCTATCATTCTTGAAATTGAAGACACGCTCTCTAGCTAGAGTTTCTCTAGCTTCGGGGTAGTATACCCAGAACATTGGCTGCTCGTAACGAAACTCGCCGGTGTTCTCATCCTTTACATCAAGCAAAGGAGCAATACCCAAGATACGCACCTGCAATGTTGAAGTTTCTTCATCAAAGAACCAAATCTCTTTGATACGGAAACGCTTCACATCTTCAGGGTTGATGTCGTTAGTTACAATTTCAATTTTTTCTTCGTAGGTGACAGGGTCAAAGGTTGTGATCGTGTCCACGCTCGCTCCCATCGCCTTTACTTCATCTGGAGTCAACCGTTGAGAGAATTTATCATCCTCAACACTATAAACGGTAATTTCTCCAGCCTCAGCCGCGTCCATCAAAATAGAAAAGAAAGGACGTTCTGGGTAAGCAAAAGGCAAGTTCATTTTTTCTCGTGTGTCGATAACGCGCCATACGCGTTTTTCCCAAAAGATATCAGCTTCACGGATGTGATCATAAGCTAATACTTTTTTTTCAGTAATCGTACGCTTCTCAACAATGTCATCAAGAGGACGGTCTTGATTTTCCTGGTCTTCTTCACCAGCGTCCATCATGATGTTGTCCGGCACCTGAGCAGAAAGAGGCGCCGCGAAAGTTAGTAACAACAGGCTTAATCCTAGCAATTTCAGAGCGATCTTCATGGTCGAATCGTTAGTTTAAAATGTGCAAAAGTGCAACCATTTAATAACGAACTAAATGGCTGCACTATTACATGTTAACAGAAAAATTTATCTACTTGATGGTAAACACCATCGCATTAATTTTTCGACCTGCTTTATCACCTGGACATCTGGCTCGAACATTATCAAAATAATAGATGTCACCTGGCTTAGCTCTACTTACCAAACGCTTGGCTTGAGCACTAAAGCGTGGTCCTTTATTGATTACAGGAACAGGGTCCTGTCTCTTTGCAACGTAAGTTAGATTAAATCCTTGAATATTACAGCGTGCATCGAAGTCAAAGCCATCAAGAATGGCTAATACCCCACCTTGTGCTTTGAATTCACCGTTACCCATTGGTCCACCTGAGGACTTACCCAGTTTGGCCATTGGATCAGGAATACGCTTGGCACGGAAAAGGAAAGAACTAGCTTTCAGGCCGCCACCAGACACATTAATTCTCGCTTCGCCTGGTGTACTTACAGTAGCTGTATATTTATTACCTCTACCTTTCAGTTTCAAGCCTGCCCCGTTACCGCTTACACGTAGATCATTACTAGAAATACCCGCTGCTACTACAGAGACTGGATTGTCTACACCAATGTAGAATACGTTCATCTTATCAGCAGCAACCGTTACACTACGACGTCCAACTTCATATTCAAACTCCTTAGAGTAGGTCTCCGTTTTACCCGTAGTAGGGTTAGTCAAAGTGATATCTACATCGTAAGATTTCACCCCTGTACCAGAGGTAGAGGCACTATACTGAGCTACTCCATCCTCTACATCCAATGTTGATCCGTTTACTTTAACAATCATGTTTTCATAAACAGATTTACTAGATGCGCCGATGGTGATTTCTGACTCGTAAGGCTCCCCAGCAATGATGTAACTCTTTTTAGCTGAAGAGATAGGAATAAAGGCATCTACTTTGAAAGATGTTGCTCCTACCTGATTTACCAAGAAATTCAAAACAGCTGCTTCTGAGCTCTTCATATCGTTTTGAAACTTACGGAAAATCGGAAATATAGAAGCTACAGGCATATGATTGAAGGTGAAGTCTTCCCAAGATTTTTTCTTGGAGTTCTCCCAATCATTACTGATATTCAAAGTAATACTTTGTTCCAATTCAGCTATTGAAGTATCATTAATAGCTGTTCCGTCAGTACCACTCAATCCTCGGACAATTTCTAAGATCTTTTCACGATCACCAAGAATTCTATCCTTCATCTCTGCACCTTTCCCGTCATTCACAAGAATTCTGGTCGTCACATCTTTATTTTTGTATGCCTTGGGCTGACCTGGGTGCTTTTTATCATCCTCTGGATAATAACCTTGGCCGGTCGCATCAATCAAACCTTCCCTAGTATCGTCAATATATTTAGTGAATTCTTGAGATATAGTTTGAATTTCCTTAGCAGCATCAACCAATGGCTGATATCTCTCTTTATCTTGCTCAGCATTCTTACCCAAAACAGTCATGGCAAAGGTATTCGAATCATCGATCACTTGGTTGGATCCAGCGATACCTTTATCGATCAAAAAGAAGGCATTGATAATCTCTGCGGACACGTTCAGGGCCAGTAGGGCCGTCAGTACGAGATACATCAGGTTGATCATCAACTGCCGCGGTTCCTTTGGAATTGACATAAGTCTTTAATTTTTACAATTAGCAATTGATTTCAAAATGATTAGCTATTTCGTACGTTAGCCATCGAAGAGATCACTCCACCATAGACATTGTTCAATGAACTGTAAGTCTGGTTCAACGTGCCTAGGTTTTTATTCAGGTCTTGTAGGTTAGACTTGTATTGCTTAGCCTCATCTACAGAGTCACTGATATCCATCATAGCTTCGTTCAACTTCGTGTAGAAGTTACCCATTGCCTTGATTTGGTCACTAGTACCAGAGAAATCAACTTCTTGCAAAGCTTTCAAAGAACCTAAGCTCTTAGCCATCGTTTGCAATTCAGTCAACATTCCTCCCAATTGGGCTTCAACTACTTCTCCATTCAAAGCAGGAGATTGTGGCGTAGCAGCAACAGGTCCAGCTGTTAATGGTTGAACGTTAGCGGAATAATTATCCAATCCTGGGTACAATTTTTCCCAGTAGTAGTCTTTGTCTGGTGGGATAAGGCCTAAGAACAAAAAGATGCCGGCTTCAGTAAACATACCTGCCATCAACATTTCATCAGCACCTGGCCAAGAAAGGATTTTAAACAAAGCCCCTAAAAGTACTACAGATGCTCCAACTCCGATAATCAAGTTTTTAAGATATTTGAACCCTTTCGATTTTAAGAAACTCATTTTACGATGCAGTTTTAATGATTAGTTGAAAAATTTGCTTGTTCAATTTGTTTGAAACTCACTCTCATAATGCACTAGTCGAAAAAAGATACACCTTCGACTATTTTTTTTTGAAAATAATTTTAAGGGCTATCAAGTTCTTGACTTTCAGAAGATTAGTACAATCAAAAATTATTGGAGACAGTGCTTTACAGGTCTAATATGGGTGAGTGAGTATGAAATACAAAGAAGGATATTG
>JAHQWA010000208.1 GCA_019634045.1 Saprospiraceae bacterium | reverse complement strand
CGATTCAGGTCGGAAGTGGAGTGCTCCAATCCATGCGTTAAAGCGTTTCCGTTCTTCACCCCGTTGGCCCACATGGGAACACCACCTGAGTAGGAGTCAATATTTAGGAGAATAATCCCCTGAGAATCGGGAGGGAGAGGAACTTCCACTAAATAGCTTAGCAGATAATGAAGCTGCTTCAGCTTTGGTCACGGCCATCGAAGAGATTCGAAGATTTCTTCCTGAAAGCGAGGCTGGTTTTCGCTTTATTGGAGAGGCTGCGGTAGGTGAGGGGTTCCAGTTCGTGGTAAAGGTTTCTAGCAATGGAGGACGGAATGAATATATTATCACCAAAAGGGATGATTCCGTTCAAATTAATCCACCGCTAGTTGGGTTCAATGATAGGAATGCGGAAACCCTAGTAGCGCAATTGGTACATATGGCGCGCTGGGAGAAGACCTTGAAATTGGAAAATGAACATCCACATATCATTCGTCCTGAGGATGTAGAGATCGAAATCATAGACGCCGGGGCTTGGTCTGTAACCGATGTGATTGCTTTTGAAGACGCGGAAGCGGTAGCGCCTACGGAAGCAGAGCGTGTATTGTCGACGGTGAATGGGGAAGTAGAACTCCCGTTCCGCCGGGGGGAAGACGGCAAATGGTTGGCACCTAGAATTAAGGCGAGAATTCGAATGAAAAACGATGATCGGTTTTACTATGGAGCCTTTATGTTGATTTCCAGTGATTTTGCGCTTTTTACCCGAGATTATCTGCCTGATAATGCTATTATCGGAGAGCGGGTGACGGAAGAAGATGGAATTACCAATACCAATGGCAAAAAGCTTTGGGAAGTCTCTCCGGGACATTTTGACGATGTAACGGGCGAGTTCATCTCCAACATTGACGAGCCAGGGGAGCCGATGGACTTTTATCTAACCGAAGAACAACTTGCACAAGGTATCACCGAGATCGAAGATCATTTTAAGCTGATTATAAGTACGGCTGAATTTGACTCTCGATATCTGGAGCAAGCTTCCATTACAGAGGCAACAGACACTCGTACCCCACACAATGTTACACCGACCAGCCAATTGGAAGAATTTCTGAGAGAAGCCGGACGAGAAACCAGAGCAGGAAGACGCCGTTCCAATGGTTCCAATGGTCAGAAAGGTAGTGACTGGTTGAGTGTCAGCCTTACCATTCGGACGAAATTTGTTGAATAGATGGGTAATGTAGGGAGGAGATATTGAAGCTAGGGTTTCCCAAAAGGCTTTTGATGCTTCACTATTTTCTCCCTTTTGTGACTTTGCTCATCCTAGTTTTCTCTATCGATGACCGATCACTCCGACAAGCATTGAACTTCAAAAAAGAAGACTTATGGCAGACCCGACTAACATTCCATTCCAGCATAGTCATGCCTTCATCATCGGTATTAATGAATATCAAAATACCACCAGACTAAAGACAGCGGTAGGAGATGCAGAAGCGGTGGCGGAACGGCTGGAACAACACAACTTCCAAGTTCACCACTTGCTACTAGATGCCGCAGCGACCAAGCAAGGCATAGAGGATTTATTCTCGATAGAAATTCCTCGAGTCATCGATGAAAACAAAGCCGCCAATGAGGAAACAGCGAATGCCCGTTTAATCCTCTATTTCGCTGGACACGGTATTGCCTTTGACAGTGAGGTGGACCCTAATGGTTTTCTAGTGCCTGTGGATGGGGATCTGGATAATCAGGATAGCTTAGTGGCTATGAGGACACTCAAAGAGGCCATGGATTCTTGGAATTGCCGGCATGGTTTGCTGATCATGGACTGCTGCTTTGCTGGGGCCTTTCGCTGGTCTATTGGCTTTCGGGCAGGGCGTCGCCGAGCTCCGAAAGTGGTTTTTGAAGAGCGATTCCTGCGATATGCCTCCGATCCGGCTTGGCAGATCCTAGCCTCCTCCTCCGCAGACGAGGAAGCCATCGATGTGCTGAATAAACTCTTGGGATCAAGACCGGAAGAAGGACATTCTCCTTTCGCCCAAGCTTTACTAGAGGGCTTAGATGGTGCTGCTGATTTTGGTGTAGTGGAAGGGGAGAAGGATGGCGTTATCACTGCTACTGAATTGTATGTTTACCTGCGAGATCGCGTGCAGATGATGACGGAGGATCATCCAGTAAAACAAACGCCAGCTATTTTTGAATTAGGTAAACACGGGAAAGGCGAATTTATGTTTGTTAATCCCGACCCCACCGTACCATTTAATCTACCTCCTCTACCGGACCCCAAGCAAAATCCTTATTTAGGCCTATCTCCCTTTACAGAAAATCATGCGTCCTTCTTTTACGGCCGAGAAGATCAAATTGAAGCTTTGTGGCAAAAAGTGCAAGCCCAATCATTAGTGGTCATAACATCTGGATCGGGAACCGGAAAGACCTCTTTGGTCCAAGCGGGTTTGGTTCCTAAGCTTCGTTCCCTTCGGATCCCAGAAAATGACCATACCAATGAAGAAACCACCAGTGAAGAAACACAGCCCCAAGAGGCTAGCTGGAGCATCCTTTCTATCCCCAGAGCAGGAACCGACCCTCTGGCTTCTCTAGTGGCCGTTGACGCTGAATGGGAAGCCAAATTGGAAGATACGAAGACGGTAGTAATTGTTGACCAATACGAGGAAACGCTTAGTAATGGCATCGGTACAAAGGAATGGAGGGACTTTGAAGCAAAAATGGGGACCTTAATTGGAGCGGAACAAGCTCGTATAGCTTCGGGAGAAGCACCTCAGTTTAAACTGATTCTGGTGATGCGCGCTGATTATGAATTGTTACTTCATGGTATTGAACATCCTTTGAAGGAATGGTGGGCGCCAGGTAGATATTTTGTACCACCTTTTAGTGAGGAAGATTTATTAGAAGTAATCGAGCAGCCTGCCCGACAATCTGTTTTGTTTTTTGAACCAGAGGATTTTCCAATAACCCTATTGAATGAGATTGATCAATCGCCCAGGGCTTTACCCATTCTGTCTTTTACGCTTAAGAATCTTTACGAGGAGTTGATCCTGAGTGGGCGACAAAATAGAACCTTATTAGAAACAGATTACTGGGCAATGGGGGGGCTAATAGGTGCCTTGAGTAGTAGAGCGGATCAAGTCTTCGATGACCTTGGGGCGGAGGATAATGGAGAAGCTTTACAAAAGATGATGAGGAAGGTAGTACTTCGTCTATTGAAAATAGAAAACGGTCAATTTGTACGTCGAAAAATACCTATTCTACCGCTGGAAGGGCTATTGCAACCTTTAACTACCGTCGAAACAGATACTAATGAGACAGATGCTGTTGCGACTACGCCTACATTTGTAAATGAACTGGACTTTGCAGAAGATGAGCAGGATGCATGGCTAAAGAAAGTGCTTACAGCCTTGGTAGATAGACAATTGGTCTCCATTACGAGAGGAACAGATTCCGCGAATTTACAGCCCTACCTAGAGCCAATCCATGATGCCCTAATCAACTTTTGGCCCGCTTGTCTGCGCTGGGTGCAGGAATTTACACCTAATAAAATCGTACTACAAGAAACCCTCTGGAGTGCGGTCATCGATAACCTCAAACGTGGAGAAAAAACCGAAGAGGAAAGAGCACAGGATATTACCATTTCTGCCTCTCATCTTTGGGATAGACATCCTCGACTTGAGGAAGTTCATGCTCTAATGGAGAGTGAAAACCATTGGTTTAATCAGCTAGAGGTAGATTTTATTACACAGAGCTGGAAAAAGAAGAATAAGATTGTAGAGCAGTTGAGAAAAGAGCGAGATGAAGCTCGTTCCAGCGCCCTCTCCGCCCGCGCGATGCTCGCCAATCAGGAAAACCCAACTCGGGCCTTCAACTTGGCTATGCAGGCCTACGAGGCCGCTCGCATTCCTGATACCTGCCAGGCGATCAAGGATATTGGTAGCGCCGAAAATGCTCGGTTTTATCGCAAGTTTCCTTCCGGAATGGAGCAATTATCTGCCATCGCGATTGCCCCGGACGGGAAAGAATATATCTTGGGTTCAGACGCTATTTCGGATGCTGCTATCATTACATACGACGGAATTTCGGAATTTCACTCCAATCGATTGAGCGGGCATAGCCTCAAGGTCCTAGATATAGCCTTTTCTCCTGATGGAGAATTCATTTTGACTGGGAGCCACGATCATACCGCTATCTTGTGGGATAAAAATGGGGTGCAGCAGCAGGTGTTTGCCGGCCATGATGGCCCAGTGTTCTCGGTATCCTTTTTGCCGACTGCACTACCGGATGAAAATGGCCATATTCCGGAGCACCTGATGCGGTTTTTGACGGCTAGTGCAGATGGTACCGCTAAGCTATGGGATATGGAAGGGAAAATTTTGCAAAACTTTCCAGTAGGGGGCATTGTCTGGACTGCTGCTTTTACCCCTGATGGACAGCAGGTTTTAACGGCTGGAGAAGATAAAAAAGCCAGATTATGGGACCTAGAGGCCAATGTAATTCAGGTATTCGGGAAAGAACAGGAAGATGGGCAAGGAGGGCATACGGAGCGAATCCTTTCCGTAGCTATGTCCTTGGATGGAGTCTATGTACTGACGGGAGGGGCAGATAATCGAGCTATTCTCTGGGAAAAAAATGGAAAGAAATTCTTTGAAATTGACGAACATACCGAACAGGTTAATGCTGTACATTTTTCACCAGATGGCAAGCACCTTCTGACAGTCGGGCAAGATGGTAAGGCTGTTTTGGGTTTGTTAGAAGATTATCAGCCACAGGTGTTTGTAGATGAAGGCCAACCCTTTAGAGATGCTGCCTTCAGTCCTGATAGTAAGGAAATACTTATTGCTTGTCGCAATGGTCAGATCATTCATCAGGATCTACAGGGCATGATGGTGAGATCCTATCCTGATCATGGCTTCGGCATTTCACCCGTAATTTTTGCTCCAGAAGAACCCCTTCTATTTATCGGGAGTAAGAATAATACCGGTGTGTTGATGAACTTGGAAGAAGAGACTAGTATAGAAATGACAGGCCATACTAGTAGTATTGTGTCTGCTGTATTTTCTGCTGATGGGGATTTCTTACTTACTGGTAGTATGGATAATACGGCCAGGCTTTGGGATTTGACCGAGGAAGCGCCACAAACCACTAGAACCATAACTTCTGAAAATGACATTATTTGGGCCATAGCTTTATCTATGGATAATACCACTATTTATACAGCCGGAAATCAAAAAGAGATTCGTAGATGGAGGGAAGGTAGTGAAGAGCCTGAGGTGGTAGGTACACATCTGGATGATATTATGGCCCTAGCCCTATCTACCGATGAACGTTTCTTGCTCAGTGGAGGAAGAAATGGAAGCGTTATTTATTGGGATCTAGAGAAAGGTAGCCACTTGCCCTTAGAATCCCATGGAATGGAAACCATGACTACCGCCATTTCTCCAGATGGGCAATGGTTGTTGAGTGGCGGTGGGAGTGAATCTGATGGTAAAGCCATATTGTATGACAACACAGGCTTGAAGAAAACAGAATTAATACACCATAAAGGAGCAGTAACTTCTGCATCTTTTTCTTCTGATGGTGAATTCATATTGACAACAAGCAAGGACAATACGGCTGCGATTTGGAACCTGGAGGGACGGCTACTACAGACCGTAAAAGGGCACAAAGAAAATATCTGGTCGGGCTGCTTTTCACCCGATGCCAGATGGGTAGCAACGAAAAGTTTGGATCAGACGGTCAAAATCTGGCACCATTACATGCTGGCCTGGGCGGACGGATGGCTGGATCAGCAGGAACTGAATGTAGAATTTAACTTTGGAGTCAAACAGGAGGAACTTCTCTAAGTTTATGAACTAAACTCCAACAATTCTTTCTGAATCCTCAATAAATAGCTTCCATGCCTCCAGGGTCATCCAGCAATAGTCTGCCATTCAACAAGAGCTATGTCTTTGTTATCGGGATTGATAGATATGAATTTGTCGAACCTTTAAAGACTGCCGTAGCAGATGCCAAGGCTGTATCCCAAGTGCTGGAAGAAAAACATGCTTATGAAATCCATACCTCACTATTGGATGAAACAGCCACCAAAGCCAACATTCTTGACTTAATCCAAGAGATTATTCCCAATCTATTAGAGGAGAAGGATAGAGCCATATTCTATTTTGCTGGACATGGTATTGCCTATGATAGTGAAGGAGATCCGCAGGGGTTTCTGGTACCGGTAGATGGCCGACTGGAAGAAACTGCCACTTTAATCAGTATGAATGAGTTGAATGCCGCAATGGATACTTGGTTAGGGCAGCATGGCTTATTGATCCTCGATTGTTGTTTTGCTGGAGCCTTCCGTTGGTCCTTGTCCACGCGAGCCGGGCGACGACGTGCTCCCAGAATAGTATATGAACAGCGATTTATGCGTTATGCCCAGGACAAAGCCTGGCAGGTGCTGGCCTCTGCCGGAGCAGATCAGGAGGCGATAGATTTGCTACATAGACTCATTGGAGCAAGAGCTACGGAAGGGCATTCACCCTTTGCCACGGCACTCCTAGAGGGTTTACAGGGCTTAGCTGATTTCGGTGTGATTGAAGGGAAACAGGATGGATTGGTTACTGCCGCAGAATTATACGTCTACTTACGGGATAGGGTAAACCAAATGACTTCGAATAGCTCCATTCGTCAGACACCGGCTTTGTTTAACCTGTCACGACACGATAAAGGCGAATTTCTATTCCTCAACCCGAATAGCCCATTAAATCTCCCTCCCTTCCCCGAAAGAAACCCGTATGTTGGATTGCGGTCCTATAGTGCCGAAGATCGCTTGTATTATCATGGTCGAGACAAGGTGCTAGATCGTTTATTGCAGAAATGCTTAGCAGAACCATTGGTTGTGGTCACAGGAGGGTCAGGGGTAGGGAAATCCTCGCTCCTAGCGGCCGGTCTAGTACCAAGACTGGAGGAGATGGGGTGGGAGGTATTACCGGTTTTCACGCCCGGTCGAGATCCCTTGAGCAAGTTGGAATCCGAAATGCCCGACTGGAAAGATCAGCTAGGTTCAGGGAACAAGGTTTGGATCATCGACCAATATGAAGAATGCTTGGCCGCTGGCCTCTCTTCGCCATTATGGCAAGACTTCGAAAGAGAATTGGCTGCGGTCATAGAGAATGAGGTGTCTATGCGGAAAGATGGCAAACTGGCTTCGCTACTTATCGTCCTTGCCATTCGCTCCGATTATGAACTACTGCTACAGACCCAAGTTCATCCGCTAAATCCAGCTGAAGGCCAGTGGTGGAAAGAAGGCCGTTTCTTAGTACCCTATTTTTCCCGAGAGGATTTGCTGGAAGTAATCATTCAACCTGCGGATCAAGCCGTGCTATTTTTTGAGCCAGCCAGTTTTCCATTTACCTTGGCTAATGAATTGGATGGGCTGCCAGGCGCGCTTCCATTATTGTCTTTGAGTCTTAGTGCACTTTATGACAAATTTGTGGCTAGCAATCGCAAGGATCGTACCTTATTGGCCTCAGAGTATTGGTCAATGGGTGGGATTGCAGGGATTCTCTCGAATCGGGCGGATAGCGTCATGGAGCAACTTGCCGACTTGCAACCAATAGTAAGGAAGATACTAGTCCGCATGATTCAAGTGGAAAACGGACAATTGACCGGTCGAAGAGTAGCCCATCTCCCTGCTGGACTCAGTACTAATGACAATCGCAAGTTGGTTGATGAGTTAGATTATCCTGGCGATGATAATAAACAAGCTGTCGAAAAAGTAGTACAGACGCTCATACATGAGCAATTAATAATTCTCACCAGTGACCAGCAAGGACAGTCATATCTTGAACCTGTCCATGATGCCTTGATTCTATATTGGCCGAAATGTCGACAGTGGATAGAAGAAAAAGGGATAGGAAGCCTCATAGTCCATAGAAATCTATGGGAAGTTGTAAAGGAATTCAGTACTACTATGCCTTCAAGTATTAGAGAGCGGAGGCCCACTACCGTACCAACCCCTACGCTCTTATGGGATAATAATCCACACCTTTCAAATCTTCACGGAGAACTGAGCAATAATAACCACTCTTTCAATCAGTTAGAAAAGGACTTTCTGGAGAGAAGCATGGAACAGCGGCAGAATGAGATCCAGCGATTGGAACGCTTGAACGAGCAAATAACTCAACAGCGAGACGAGGCGATTCGCCAAAAAGAGGAAGCGGAGCGGAGAGGCCGAGAAGTGCAGTCCCTTGCTTACGCACAGGTGGCGAGCACAGAGATTGGAAAAGACAATGGCTTGGCCTACTATCTGGCTCACGCCTCCTACCAGGCGATCCAACCGGAAAAGCCCTCTATCATTACTACTAGGACCCTCTTGCAATTGGCGTATCATCACTTACCCTTTTGGCCGGTCCAGAACTTAGAAGGGGGAGTGTCGTGGATGGCTTCTTCTTCCAGCCTAGATTTGTTTTTGGTGCAGGGGTTCGACAATTACCTTAGGATATATGATCAAGACCTCCAGCTAATAGCAACAAGTCCTGAAACCTATGTATTGATCGAGGCTGCTGCTGTTGATCCGTTGGATCGGTACGTTTTTATAAAATCTCGCCATATTGATGAAATTTGGGATTTCAGGAACGACCAAAGGCAAGAACTGGAGCCGACAGTTGTTGCTAGTTGGTCACCTGATGGGACATACTGCCTCCTGATGGCTCCAGAGGGAATCACCCGATTTATGCAGATAGCAGAGGCTTTAAACGATTGGCAAGAAGTCTGGCAAAAGGATGGAATTATAAACGCTTCTATTTCCAGAGAAAATCAAGTATTCTGTCAGCGAGCAGGTAACGAAGGTGTTCAACTTCTTTCGGCTACTGACCACACCTTGATCAAAGCTTGGGAAAGAGGACGTTTAGGTCAATTTTCTCCGGATGGAAGCCAGTTTATGCTTATTGATGAAAAGGAAATATACCTGATCAGTGCTCAAGACGGGAAGGAATTGCTCAGGCAAATTATAGGAGAGGAGGACGAGATTGAGGAAGTGGGTTTTTCGCCAGATGGTGAACTGATATTTACGCACAGTACAAACGCCATCATCAAACTTTGGAAGCTGGATGATGGACCAGAACTGGAACTGCTCTTGGAAGTTGCTGAAAGCTACCACCCGAGCTTCAGCCCTAATAGCAGGTTCTTCCTGACTAATCGGCTGGATGCAACGCAGGTCTGGGATAGGCATGCTCTTGGGAGTGTATTTTGGGAAGATAAGCTCGATGTTGACCAAAACTCTACGGCCAGTTTTAGCCTTAACGGAATGCAAATCTGGATGCACAGGATGATTAGTCACATGATGGCAGAGTCTCGCCTGATGCTGCTTCCCCAGTTTTCCCCTGATGGTCGGTATCTTTTGCTCAACAATGTTCCCTTGCGATGCAAAGTAGTCGATTTGTATGCAGGTGTTTCCATTGATTTCCCACATTATGACATCAGTACGTTTTCCTTCTTCAGCCCAGACAGCCGGCATGTTTACCTGGAGTCCAATGGGAGAAAGCTGGAGAAATGGGCCCTTCATACTGCTTTTCGAAAAAACGTTGGAAGGAGACGGGTACGCTTTCAGCAGCTAGAGTGGATTCCGGGTGAGTCGCTGCTACAAGGTGTGCATTCTGATCATGTAATTGGTTTTTATGGTGTAGATGGATTTCCCTTGGTGGAAGAGTTGTTACCCCCTGAAGCCAAGTGGTTCGTTCGTTTCTCGCCGGACGGACGATTCGTGGCAGCCCGTAGCTGGACTTCGGCCATGATGTGGCAAAGGACTGGAGAACAGTTGAAGCCACTGGATCTGCCATTGGGTAAGGTCACAGATGTATTGTTTTCGGAAGATTCGAATTTAATGCTGGTCACGGGTGAGAACAGGAAAGGGACACTATGGCGTTGGGAAAAAGATCAGTGGGTGAAGGGACCAGATTCTTTTCGAGATTTGAAGGAAGCTAGATTTACGCCAACTGGCGAAATGCTATACAGCATTGTTTCGCAAGCTGTTGTACAACTGTGGAATTTGGATGGAATCCTCCTGGATGAATTGCGTTTCTTAGGAGAAAAGGGGGCAGAGCATTTTGACTTTCATATGACTAGCAATAGTATTAGGGAGTACCACCTCATCGAGTTCTTTAATGATGACCAATTTGCAGTCACCAAGTCTAATTATGGCTCCTTACGATTCTGGAAATTGAATAAAAGCTATCAAAAGACTGATAATGCTCCCGATAGGCTTCAGCAAGTTGAAACCCAATTATTGGAGGTGGCAATACAAGAGCCATTCTACACGAAGTTTACATTAAGCGCGGATCGTAGAAACCTACTCTTATACTCTGCTAATGGAGGGCAATTTCAAAGAATGTCATTGGATATCTTCTATGAAGAAGAGGAGATTTCCACTATCCAATTTCCCGGTTTTCTTTCCTACAAAAATATGAAGGCGCTCTATGGATTTTCTCCATTGGGCGAATTCCAGTTTGAATTATATGAGAATTTTGAGTTAAGACTAGAACACATAAAGGATCAGGTGGAAACCTTTATCAACGTCTATCCAAATCGGGACCCTACTTCCATATTTGATCAAACTGATATGGTTTTTGAAGAACCGCTTTGGTATGAATATTCATCGCGCCATTGGCTAGAAATCTCACCAGATGGCAAATATATGTTTGTGCAATTGGGAGGCAATCAAGGAGCGGGCCTATTGGATTTTAAAGGGAACAAATTAATAGATATTGAGGAGAAAGGATCATCTATCACGAAAGCTACTTTTTCAGCGGATGGCCAACATCTTTTAACACTAAGCGGGAACGGTCTAGCTACAATCTATTCTTTGCCCGAAAAAATATTTGAGACACTATCTACCCCAAATTATCTTTCAACACTCTCTCCTCGGCAAAAGCAAAAAGCCGGCTTGAGCTCAACCTCACCCGGCGACTAGCCACCCGGTGAGGTCAAAGCCATTCTACCCTTCCAACCTAAATACAACCCCCATATCCATCGTCACGGGTACGGGCTTGCCATCCTTCAGGGCGGGTTTCCAGTCGGGTAATTCGCTGATCACGCGCTCTACTTCCTGAGCGAGGATAGCCATGTCTACCTTGCCGGTTTCGCCTTTGGACTTAGCTGCACTATAGCCGGTGACGACCACGGTTTCAAAATCCTTCTTGGTGACACCTTCCTGAGACTCTAGTCGTAGCTCATGAAGCTTTCCGTTTTCGTCAATTACGAACTTAGCCAAGACAAAGCCCGTTAAACCGTGCTGTCTGGCGGCTTTAGGGTACTTGATGTTGCGGTAAATGTTTTCCAGGATCACCTTGTTGAAAGGACTCTTCTCTGGTGGGGCTTCCTGGCTCGTCACTAGAATAGGAACTTGATCTGCTTCCAAGTAGGAGATAATCTCTTCACTGTCAGGTTTTACAGCACTTGCAAAGTCACTGCAACTAAACACAAGTAAACCGAGTAGCCCAAGGAATAAGCCCATTTGTGGCAAACGCCAGGGCTGTTTATTTTTTTGACTAACCATCATATTGATTCGTTGTTTTAAAGGTGATGCAAATAGTCCTGCTTGCCATTGATGGGTGGGTCGCATGGACTGTTGTATGAGAATATGGCCATATGTTTTAGTCGGGATGTGCTGCAATACAGCCTCATCCGCTTGGTATTCTTGTACGGTGGCAAGGGCCCGATTGTAGTACCATTGCAGGGGATGAAACCAGAAGAAGATCTGGCCCAATACAAGGGGTAGCCGTTCTAGGTTATGGTGTGAGTGTAGGTGGGCTGCCTCGTGTAGACAAGCTACGGATTGTAGCTCTGCGTCCAGTCTGGGGGGAAGGAAGATGGTGCGCCAGCCTGCGAAGGGACTGGGTATGGAATGGTGTTCAATGATGGCATATCTCCCGAACTTGTGCTGCTCGCCTACTTGTTTCCAGCGCCAAATTTGCCAACTGTTTTTTACAAACAGACCTAACTGGAAGGCAACGCCTAGCCCATAGAGAATCGGGAGCATCAGCCACCAGGATGGACCAGTACGTTCCGTTACTTCCAACGATATCCCTTGGGGTTCAAAGGTGAAGTTTGGAATGACGGAAAAGTCAGGTAGTGCTTCTGGCAATTGAGTTATTTCCAAAGCTGGTAGTAGGGGGATAATAATACCCAATAGATAGGTGGAGAATAGGTAAACGCGCCGCAGTTGCCAATTGTGATTTTGGGCGAGAAAAAAGCGGTAGTACAGCAGCAGGGCTCCCCAGATGATGCTGAGCCGGAGTAGATAGTCTACAGGTATAGCATTCATTCTTCTTCCAGTTTATTGAGTAGATCATTAATCGTGTCCAGGTCAAGATTTTCACGCTTGGCAAGATGGGCAACCAGCCTATTCGGGGAACCGCCAAAGTAGTTCTTCATCAGGCTGGTCAAAGATTTCCTTCCGTACTCTTCTCGGGTCATGGCAGCTTGATACACAAAGGTGCGGCCATAGGTTTTATGCGTTACAAACCCGTGCTTATCCAAGGCCAGTACAATAGCTGATACCGTACTATGTGGAGGCTTAGAGCCCGTCCGCTTTTCGATCTCATCCCGGATGTTGCCAACGGTACATTCGCCAATGTCCCAAATGAGTTGCATGATTTCTTCCTGAGCTTTCGTTAATTGACGCATATTTATGTTTTATAACGCAAGTATACGTTAAATAACGAATCGTGTCAATGTTTAGACTTGTTTTTTTGGGAAAAAGTTTGCTCAGGCTTGAAATTGAAAACCCTGACAGAGCGAATCTGCCAGGGCCAATCAAACAATCTATTGTGTACTCAACGCTACCTCTACTTTGCTTTTTTGAGGTTTATAGGTGTATGAAACGTAACTTTTGGGGAATACTGTTTTTTCTCTTTTGTAGCCAGGTACTGCCGAAGATCGATCACTTTGGCACGCATAGAAGTTTGTAGTATTGCTTTTTCTTGCTTTTTGAAACTTCGGTACTGGATTAGCCAGCAAACACCGAAGAAGGTGGAAATAATCAATAACATGGTTTTTTGGTTTTCTGGGTGATTGAAAGTGGTAAATCGGATTTTTCAATTCGTGTTACCCGCTTCCAACTAAATGTGTATTACAGAGACAAATTGTCCCTCTTTTCGCGGAAAAAAAATGGCAATTGAGTAGTAGGGCCCTTTCAGTGGGTAGTTGGACACTTTAAGTAGTTATTT
>JAHQWA010000207.1 GCA_019634045.1 Saprospiraceae bacterium | reverse complement strand
TGTCTGCTTATCTATGGCAATTGGGATGTTGAAATAGCAGGGAAGGTCAGCTTTGATGTGGTTAAGGGGCAAAATCGTTAGCGGAAATACGTGAGTTTGAGGGGAGGTGGGGTAGGAATTTTGCTTTGTCAGAGAAATTTAACCGAAACATGACAATCTTGTGACACACAGGAAGTGTTGAGAAAAAATTTTGATTTGACCTTTTTGCTGAAAAGCAAATAAAAAGTGGTGTTTTTAGGGAGCCGCTCAACCTAATTTGGATAGTTAGGGTTCCTAATTCACTTTGTTTATCTAGAATAAATCTAAATAGTATGCGGGTTTAACGATTTATTGTTAAAAATCTTAACGAATTATATCTTTGCGCAAAATCGTGCTGAAGGCATTGATTTTTTGATAGAAAAGGATAAAAATATCAAGAAGAAATGGTTCATAAATCATTGATTAATCGGGCATTACTGCTCTTGTCTTTTTTGACGCTCCAGATTTCAGTTTTCGCGCAAGATGAAGCTGCTATCAATGCGGGTAAAGCGCTTTTCAAAACCAACTGTGCCTCCTGTCACAACAGGAACATGAAGGATGACCTTACTGGGCCTGCCTTGGGAGGAGTAGAAGAGCGTTGGGCAGATTATGACCAAGCCGACTTGTATTCATGGATTCGTAACTCACAAGCTTTGATCCAAGCGGGTCATCCAAGAGCGGTTGAGGTATACAATGATTGGAACAAGGTGGCCATGACTGCTTTCCCAAATTTGACGGATGATGATGTCAGCAACATTTTGGCTTACATCAATTGTACCTATGCTGGTAATTGCCCTGGCCAGGCAGCAACAACTTCCGTAGCTGGAGGACCTGCGGGTGGAGGAGCAGACGAAGGCTCCAATACGGGATTGTTTGTGGTCTTAACCGTTATTCTTGGTATTCTAGCTATTGTGCTGGCTCGTATTGCTTCCAACTTGAATTACATGTTGAAAGTTCAAGCTGGTGACGAAGGAGCCGGACGTCGTTCTTTGGTAGATATTCTTACCAGTAAAGGCGTAATTGGTTTCTTGATCTTTGCGCTGGTCGTACTGGGAGGCTATACTACTGTGAATAATGCCATCTCAATGGGGCGTCAGCAAGGCTACCAGCCAGAGCAGCCCATCAAATTCTCGCACGCCACGCACGCCGGCGCTCAGAAAATTGATTGTCAATACTGCCACGATGGTGCTCGCCGATCTAAGCATTCTGTAATCCCTGCGGCTAATACCTGTATGAACTGCCACAAAGCAGTGAAGGTCGGTTCGCAATATGGTACAGCGGAATTGACGAAGATTTATGCTTCGATTGGTTATGATCCTTCTTCTGATACTTATATCCAAGATATAGAAAGCAAATCCAATGATGATTTGAAGGCGATCTACTCCAAGTGGATCCAGAATGAATATATGAAGCAGGAGGATGCTAAAGTGAATAAGGTGGAAAGTGTGGTAGATGATCAATGGGATGCGATTGTTGCTTCCTTAACCAATCCGGATGAGGGCGATGAAAGTGTATATGGTCCAATTAATTGGATTAGAATCCACAACCTCCCCGATCACGCCTATTTCAATCACGCCCAACACGTCTCTGTTGGAGAGGTGGAATGTCAGCAGTGTCACGGAAAGGTGGAAGAAATGGAAATCGTCGGGCAATATGCTCCATTGTCTATGGGCTGGTGTATCAACTGTCACAGACAAACGGAAGTACAATTCGATGGTAATGAATACTACAAATCCTACAGCCGCTATGTGGAGGAACTAGAAAGTGGAGCAAGAGACAAGGTTACCGTGGAGGATATCGGAGGATTGGAGTGTCAGAAGTGCCACTACTAATTAATAATGTATAATTGATAATTAATAATTGGGAGACCATTCTTCATTAGACATTATTAATTATTCATTCTCAAAGTGAAAGCCAATAGGTTCTTATAATTCATAAAAATGAAGGAACAAAATAATAATATCTGGACGGGGACTGCTGATCTGAGCAATGCCCCGGACGTACAGCGAGCAGCAAAGGAAGAATTTGTTTCCCTACCTGTGACTGAGCAATTAGCCAAAGACGATAACTTAAACATCGAAGCCAGCCGCCGAGATTTCTTGAAATATCTGGGTTTCAGCTTAGGCGCGGCAACGGTCGCAGCCAGCTGTGATATTCCAGTCAAGAAAGCCTTGCCATATGTAGTGAAGCCTGACGCCATTGTTCCGGGTGTAGCCACTTACTATGCGTCAAGTTTTGTCAAGGGTGGAGATTATTGTTCCATTTTGGTGAAAACTCGTGAAGGCCGACCGATCAAGATTGAAGGGAATACCTTTTCATCCATCACCAAGGGTGGAACGAGTGCCAGAGCACAAGCGAGTGTCTTGAGCTTGTATGATACCAGCCGAATCGACGGTCCTTACCGAGTGGGTGAAGCTGCTTTTGATCAAGCAGGGGCCAAGCGGACAAGTCCAGGTTGGGACGCTATCGATGCTGAGATAAAAGGGAAGTTGAGTGGCTCTGCTAGGGTACGCATCGTGGCGAATACTATTTTGAGTCCTACGACTAAGAAAGCTATTGCTGACTTCACGGCAAAGTTTCCTAATACTGAGGTAGCCGTTTACGATCCTGTTTCCAGTTCTGCGATCTTGGAGGCCAATGAGGAAAGTTTCGGACAAAAAGCGATTCCTAGCTATCACTTTGATAAGGCGGATGTGATCGTAAGTTTCGATGCAGATTTCTTGGGGACTTGGATTTCTCCAATCGAGTATGCGGGACAGTACGTTAAGAATCGTAAGATCACCGATGTAAACAACGCAAAACTTTCTCGCCATATCCAGGTAGAGAGTCATATGACACTAACTGGATCCAACGCTGACAACCGGGTTTTGATTAAGCCTTCGCACCAAGGAGCTGCGATCGTGGCTTTACACAATGAAGTGGCTCGCGCAACCGGAAACGTGGCTATCAATCCAGTAAGTGGTGCAGATCCTGCCATCGCTGGAAAGATGAAGAAAGTGGCGGAAGAACTATTGGCACACAAAGGAAAATCATTGGTAGTATCTGGTTCCAATAACAAAGGAGAGCAGGTATTAATCAATGCCATCAATGAATACTTGGGTAACTACGGAACTACCATTGACTTTACCGTTCCTTCCTACCAACGTCAAGGTGTAGATTCGGATATCCAAGACCTTATTAAAGAAATGAACGCAGGACAGGTAGACGCCCTATTTGTAATGGACGGTGCCAATCCTGCTTTTGATATTCCAAATGCAGACCAATTTGTAACGGGTGCCGCTAAGGTGGGACTAAAGGTTTCCTTCGCCGGCTTGCCCAACGAAACAACTTTGGTTTGTGATTATGCCACTCCAACTCACCATTTCTTGGAAAGCTGGGGTGATGCAGAGCCAAAAGCTGGACACTATAGCTTGATTCAGCCTACTATCTCTCCATTGTTTGCCGCAGTCGGCAAAGCAGGTACGAGAGAGGCGGGAGAATCCTTGCTACTTTGGGCCGCTTGTGATACGCTACCCGCTACAGCTGAGCAGCCGTATTACGAATACTTGAAAGCACACTGGGAAGCGGCGCTTTTCTCACAGCAAACTAAGTTTGCAACCTTCCAGGCTTTTTGGGATAGTGCACTACATGACGGGGTATTGGAGATTGCTCCTACTCCTTCTTATGATACACTAAGTTTCCAAGGAAATATAAAGGTTGCTGGAGTTCAAACTAGAAAACCTGCCAGTTCGGAATTGGAGATCTCCTTCTTCGAAACGGTAAACGTGGGAGCTGGACAGTATGCCAACAACCCTTGGTTGATGGAAATGCCAGATCCGATTACCCGTTGTGTATGGGGGAACTACCTGGCTATTCCTGTAAAATGGAACGGTGGTAATGAATTCTCTGCTTTCAAGGATTTGAACGGGGCGGAATTCTATAGCGAAGCGGATCAAGTTGATGTGACTGCGAAAGGCGCAACCAACCGTTGTACGGTTATTCGCCAGTTTGGTCAGATGGACGGAACCGTGGCCATGGCCATCGGATATGGACGCAAAACAACCGGTATCATGGGTCGCGCTCTCGGGCAAGAGGTGGGAGTAGATGTATACCCATGGTTGTCCACGGATGAGTACGGCAATACGCAGTACTACGCTACGGATGTAGATGTATCCGGAAGACAAAGCAAGGACCTAGAATTTGCTTGCGTGCAGTATCACCACACAATGGGGGTAACGGCTCGCGGAGAGGATGGTGAGCTGGTAATGGATGAATCTACAGGAAAGCCATTGAATGTAGATGAGAAAGCAGCCATGACATTAGGAGCGGGTTACCAAGGTGGTATAACGGAACGTTCCATCATTTATAAGAGTAACCTTAAGGAGGTTGGAGAGTTAGCGGAGAAGATCAAGGAGAAGAGAGCGTTTGCGGAGACATTGAACTCGCACTCTCTATACCCTTACGAAGAATATAAGGAGAAGTATTATTCTCAAGGTCACCACTGGGCCATGCACGTCGATCTGAATGCTTGTATCGGATGTGGAGCTTGTCAAGTGGCTTGTGTAGCAGAGAACAACGTACCCGTTGTAGGTAAGCGGGAAGTTCACCGTCACCACGAAATGACCTGGTTGCGAATTGATCGCTACTTCTACGGGGATTACGAGAATCCTAATGTGGTTTATCAGCCGATGATGTGCCAGCACTGTGATAACGCTCCTTGTGAGAACGTTTGCCCAGTTGCTGCGACTAACCACAGTGCAGAAGGTTTGAACCAGATGACTTACAACCGTTGTATCGGTACACGTTACTGTGCCAACAACTGTCCTTACAAAGTACGTCGTTTCAACTGGTTGGATTATACGACGGCTGACTTGTTCGCTTCTAACGAACCAACGGTTGATGGTGAGGACCTACCTTACGGTGCTGATAACTTGACTCGGATGGTCTTGAACCCAGACGTTACGGTACGCTCTCGTGGTGTGATTGAGAAGTGTAGCTTCTGTGTACAGCGTATTCAAGAGGGTAAATTAACGGCCAAGCGTGAAGGTCGTAAGTTGATGGATAACGATGTGAAGACAGCCTGTCAAACAGCTTGTCCAACGGGTGCAATTGTATTTGGTGATGACAACAACACCAAAGGAGAATTGCACGAGAAGATGGCAAATCCATTGAACTACAAAGTGTTAGAAGAAATTGATGTTCGTCCATCTGTTGACTATACGGCTAAGATCAATAACCGTAGTGAAGCATTAGATGCCTAATTTAGATCATTAAGAACTAAGAGAGGATTCCTCTTTTTTGATATGCACCGAGGTGCCGATATAAATAAGCTTAACTTATGAGTGCTCCTGTTTCTTTAATAAGAGAACCATTAATTAACGGTGGGAAAACGTACCACCAGATCACCGAGGACATTTGTTCTCCGACTGAAAAGACGCCAAGTACAGCTTGGGTGATCGCCTTTATTATCGCAGTGGCGGGACTAGCGTTCTACGTCTTTTGTGTGGCGTGGACCATCTGGGTAGGTATTGGCTCCTGGGACTTGAACCGTACGGTCGGATGGGGTTGGGATATTACCAACTTCGTTTGGTGGGTAGGTATTGGTCACGCAGGTACCCTAATCTCAGCGATTTTGTTGCTCTTTCGTCAGAAATGGCGTACAGGGGTAAACCGAGCAGCGGAGGCGATGACGATCTTTGCGGTAATGTGTGCCGGACAGTTTCCATTGATTCACATGGGACGTCTTTGGCTGGGTTTCTTCATTTTCCCATATCCCAATACACGTGGGCCACTGTGGGTAAACTTTAACTCGCCACTACTCTGGGACGTATTTGCGATCTCCACTTATTTCACGGTTTCCTTATTATTCTGGTATACAGGTCTGGTACCTGACTTTGCTACGGTTCGTGACCGTGCCAAAGGAGTACGTAGAAAAATATACAATTTCCTATCCTTTGGATGGACAGGATCTGCTAAGCACTGGCAAAGATGGGAGAGTTTATCCCTAGTCTTGGCCGGTTTGGCAACTCCTCTAGTACTTTCTGTACACACCATCGTATCATTTGACTTCGCCACTTCGGTAATACCCGGATGGCACACCACTATCTTCCCGCCTTATTTCGTAGCAGGAGCGATTTTCTCGGGATTTGCCATGGTACAGACGTTGATGTTGATGACGAGGAAAGTATTGAAACTAGAAGAATATATCACCCTGGCGCACATTGAGAGTATGAACAAGGTAATTCTCGCTACCGGTACCATTGTAGGGGTAGCTTACCTGACGGAACTCTTCATCGCCTGGTACTCAGGATATATATATGAACAATACGCCTTCTACAACCGGGTACTTGGGCCATATTGGTGGTCTTATGTGGGCATGATGTCTTGTAATGTATTGTCTCCACAGCTATTCTGGTCTCGTAAGATTCGTAGAAGTATTTGGTGGACCTTCTTGATGTCGATCTTCGTGAATATTGGTATGTGGTTCGAACGATTTGTGATCATTGCTACTACCCTGGCTAGAGATTACTTACCATCAAGCTGGAGTTACTACACTCCAACTTGGGTAGAGATCGGTCTATTTGTGGGTACGCTAGGTTTGTTCTTCACCCTTTACTTGATCTTTAGTCGAGTGGCACCGACGGTGGCAGCAGCAGAGATTAAGAGTATCTTGAAGACAGCAGGGGATCAATATACCGGGCCAAATGCTGAAAAGCATAGCCACGCGGAAGCACATTAATCCATTTTGACAAGCATTTCAATCATAATATAATGAGCAAGGAAAATACAGAGGTTTTATTCGGCTTATACGATGATGAGACCGATTTGCTGAAAGCTGTAAAGGCTGCCAATGACGATCACTTAGAGATCATGGATGTTTTTACACCCTTCCCAGTGCACGGTTTGGATCCTCTTTTGGGATTATCTGAAAGCCGACTCCATATCGCTGGGTTTATCTATGGTGCGATTGGTACGCTGACAGCCTTCTTGTTTATGACCTGGGTTTTTACGAGAGACTGGCCTATTATCTTTGGAGGTAAGCCTTATTTCTCTGCTCCAGCATTCATTCCTATCACTTTTGAACTTACGGTACTTTTTGCATCAGTAGGTATGGTGGTGACATTCTACGTCATTTGCGGCTTGGGACCAGGAGTGGTCAATCCTAGTCTTGATGACAGAATCACGGATGATAAATTCTGTATCGCTTTCGATACGAGTAATGCAGACGAAAGTGTGGTAGAGAAGCTGAAGTCTTTCTTCAGTACTACTGGAGCTTCTGAGGTTAACACGAAGACGATTTAAGGAATTACTTCGAAATTCCTTAGTACACTAATTTGAGCAAGCGTTTTTTCAAATATTGACTAATGAAATCATTCAAAGTATTACTAATCGCTACGATGGCCATCATCATTCTTCAGGCTTGTTCGCCAGCTGAAGGAGATTTTGGAGGTAGTGAATATATGCCAGATATGGGTCACTCCGTAGCTTATGAGGCAAATACTTATAACTATTACTACCACAATACTTGGGACAAGGCCAGTACAACTGATCTATGGAAGTTGTCTCAACCAAGGCTCCCAGTACAAGGTACGATCCCACGCGGTTATGCAGGGGTAGCCATGGCTTCTAATGCCACCGCTCAATCTGCCATGATGGATGAACTTAGAGGAGGATCTTCTACCAATGGGATTGCTGTACCACTTAGTGGCAACGCACCTTATTACTATGAAGATACAGAGGATGAGCGCCTGCGTGCTACGGCAGAGATCCTAGATAATCCATTCCCCATCACAGCGGATGGCTTGGCTCGAGGGAAAGAGTTGTATGAGATCTTTTGCGGTATTTGCCACGGAAACAAAGGTGATGGTAATGGTTACTTGGTGAGTGAAGAAAACGGAAATGCAGTGTATCCTGCTCAGCCTGCCATCTTTACTACGGATGAATTCTTAGCAGCCTCTAATGGTCGGTATTACCACGCTATCATCTACGGTAAGAATGTGATGGGTGGATATGCGGACAAGATGTCTTACGAGGAGCGCTGGCAAGTAATTCATTGGATTCGTTCCCTACAGGCCAAGGATCAAAAGTTGGCTTACGACGAGAATGTCAACACCTTGAATGAAACCTTTGGAACGCCGATGAGCCGAATGAGTCAGGTCGCTGACCATGCCTCAGATGAAGAGGGCGAAAGCCACGAAGCGGGCCATGATGAAGGTGACGGCCATGGTGAGGAGGAAGACCATGGAGAAGAGCATGGTGAGGAACACGGAGAAGGCGAACACAAGTAAGCCGATCCACCCTTGATACTATGGGTGAGCGATTACCTCTAGTAGCAGTCAATCAGAAAACAACCAGGTTTACCTGGTAGCTATAAAACTTACAAGCTTAATACAATGAACCAATTCGTTCTTGAAGCAAAACATCGGACACTCCTTCTAACAGGTATGGGAATAGGCGTGTTATGTTTGGTATTGACCTTCTTGGGAGATGATGAATTGCATACTCGCTTTTGGTCTAATTATTTGCACAATACGGTTTTCTTCTTGGGAATTGCCTTTATGGCCGTTTTCGTTCAAGCCGCCTTTGTTACTGCTTGGGCAGGTTGGTATACCTCGTTTAAGCGAGTGTGGGAAGCTGCATCCACTTTCTTGGTGCCTGCTTTGATCTTGATGATTCCGATCATTGCTGGACTATGGGGACATTTCCACCATCTATATCACTGGGCGGATGCCGAATCAGTAGCCAGTGACCCCGTGTTGCAAGGAAAGGCTTCTTTCCTGAACACCAATTGGTACACCTTTGGCACTCTGATTATCGTAGGTACATGGATCTTCTTTGCGTATAAGCTAAGAGGTTTGTCCTTGCAAGAAGATAAAATGGGCACTCAGGTAGCCGACTTCAAGATCCATAAGCAAGTTCGAATCTGGGCAGCTGCTTTTTTGCCGATTGCAGGCTTTTCAAGTGCTGCCGTAATTTGGCAATGGGTCATGTCTGTTGATGCACACTGGTACAGTACGCTATTTGCTTGGTACACAGCGGTGAGTTGGTTCGTTTCATTAATGGCGCTTACGATCCTTTGCTTGATCTTTATGAAAGGTAAAGGATATTTTGAAAAAGTGTCGGATGAGCACATGCATGACTTGGGTAAGTATCTTTTCGCTTTCAGTATCTTCTGGACCTATCTTTGGTTCTCTCAGTTCATGTTGATCTGGTATGCCAATGTGGGGGAAGAAACGGTGTATTTCCAGACGAGAATGGAGCAGTACCCCGTACTATTTTGGGGGAATCTACTATTGAATTTTATCACACCTTTCTTCGTGTTGATGAGAAATGATACCAAGCGCAAATTCGGTACGCTAGCATTTGTATCCATCACTGTTTTGATTGGTCACTGGTGGGATTTCTTCCAAATGATCAAGCCGGGTGTATTGCATACGGCACACGAAGTGATGGCACATGGCGCTGAGGGCGGACACCATGCGGCTGGATTCCTGATGGGCTTCACGATCCCTGGTTTATTGGAGATCGGAACCTTCATTGGATTCCTTTCTGGCTTTATTTTATACTTCTTCAGTCAATTAGCTAAGGAGCCATTGCACCCAGCTAATGACCCGTACATCGGAGAAAGTATGCACCATCACGTGTAAAAAACCACTTATTTAGATTAATTCTAAACAAAATTGACAGTCAGCAGTTCGCTGAACAAGTTTTTCTGGATTCTGTATTTTTGATATAGAATAAAAACTAAAAATAATGACCGCATTACTTGCTATAATTTGTGTTGTTTTAATTGCCGTCATTGCCGTGCAGGTCGGTAAAGTGACTGAGCTCGCTGGGAAGATCAGGGGGGAAGAAGAGGTAGAGCAGCAGGCCAACCGAATGAATGCTAGTTTGGGAATGATCTTTATGGTGGTTTTCTTGATCGCTACGGTTGTTTCGGCTTTCTATTACAAGAACTGGATGTTGGGGTATGGTCCGCACGAAGCGGCCTCTGAACATGGAGTTAGTCTAGACTACTTATTCAATATTACCCTTTTCTTTACTGGGATTGTATTTATCATCACTCAGATTCTTCTATTTTATTTCGCTTGGAAATACCAAGGTCAGAAAGATCGCAAGGCATTATTCATGCCGCACGATAACAAGTTGGAGATCATCTGGACGATCATTCCTGCCGTAGTAATGACTTTCTTGGTTGTAGGTGGATTGGATGTATGGAATGAAGCGATGGCAGATGTTGAGCCAGGTGAAGAAGTGATCGAGCTTGAGGCCACGGGTTATCAGTTTGCTTGGGCGCTTCGCTACCCAGGGGAAGACGGTAAGTTGGGAACAAGAGATTACACCAAGACCAACGGAATTAATATTTTAGGACAAGTATGGACCGATAAGAAGAACATGGATGATTTGATGGTTGATGAGATCGTTCTTCCTAAAGGTAAGAAGGTAAGAGTACGTATCATTGCTAGAGATGTACTGCACAATTTCTACTTACCACACTTCCGCGTGAAAATGGATGCTGTTCCTGGTATGCCTACCTATTTTGTTTTCACACCAACGAAAACAACGGAGGAGTACCGCGAGGAATTAAGCAAATACCCAGAATATCAGACACCTGATCCGAATGACCCGGAAAAAATGCTTTGGGAAACCTTCGGCTACGAATTAGCTTGTGCCGAACTATGTGGATCAGGCCACTTCAGTATGAGAAGACCAGTGCGTATCGTCGAGGAAGACGAGTACGAAGTCTGGTTGAACGGACAAAAGCCATTCTATCTAACCACTATTCGGGGTACGGACGAAGATCCATTCAAGGATGAACTACTTGATTTTGAAGTCAAAGAACGTAGAGCTTCCTTTATGAATACCTTCAACAAAGCCTATGCTGCTACTGATGACAGTTTGAAGATTGTTCGCTTACCTTACGTAAGTTTCGAAACAGGTTCTTCAACACTTACTCCACTTTCCCGTTATGAACTAGATAACGTAGTGGATGTGATGAAGCAATTTGTGAACATGACCATCGAAGTTGCTGGCCATACCGACAACACAGGAGACGCTGATGCAAATCGAACACTATCAGAATCACGTGCTAAAGTTGTGTATGATTACATTGCTGGCAAGGACATCGCTACGGATCGCATGACTTTCATAGGTTATGGCCAAGATGCACCGGTCGATAGTAATGACACGGATGAAGGAAGAGCAAACAATCGTCGTACCGAGTTTAAGATCCTCACCCAGTAATTGGATAAGGGTCGCACTACTTAGAGAAACAATAAACTTCAAGTTCTCCTATATTGGAGATGCATAATAAACTTTTTTATCAATGGCTTCTAATGTTGCAATAACCGCGCCTCAAACTCAAGAAGATCTCCTCATCGAGGAGTATGGGTATGATGACCACTTTCACGATCATCATCATGGCGATAAGTATCAATCCAACTTTGTAACAACTTATATTTTTAGCCAGGATCACAAGATGATCGCTAAGCAGTTCCTGATTACAGGTATGTTCTGGGCGATCATTGGAGGTTTGATGTCACTGGTTTTCCGTTTGCAATTGGGCTTTCCTGAAGAGAGTATGGCCTGGTTAAAGCCTATCCTAGGTAAGTGGATTACGGTAAATGAAGCAGGAATCGGGACGTTAGCGCCAGAGTTTTACTATGCCTTGGTGACAATGCACGGAACCATCATCGTATTCTTCGTATTGACTGCCGGACTGAGTGGTACTTTCAGTAACCTCCTTATTCCGTTGCAGGTAGGCGCAAGAGATATGGCTTCCCCGCTACTGAATATGTTCTCCTACTGGTTCTTCTTCTTAGCAGGGGTTGTGATGTTTGCATCCTTGTTCTTGAATACGGGACCCTTCTCGGGAGGATGGACGGCTTACCCGCCACTCAGTGCGCTGCCGCAAGCTTCTTCTGGTTCTGCAGCAGGTATGACTTTGTGGACGGTGAGTTTGGTACTGTTCGTTGTATCGGTACTATTAGGCGGTATCAATTATGTTACCACTGTTTTGAATCTTCGTACTAAAGGTATGACCATGTGGCGTTTGCCATTGACCATTTGGGCATTCTTCATTACGGCGATTATCGGTATCCTTTCATTCCCAGTATTGGCATCAGGTTTCTTCTTACTGATGTGCGATCGTGGTTTAGGTACCAGCTTCTTCTTAAGTGAAATCTTTATCGGTGGACAGGCCTTGGATCACGTCGGCGGTAGCCCAGTATTATACCAGCACTTGTTCTGGTTCTTGGGACACCCTGAGGTGTATATCATTATCTTGCCTGCAATGGGTATTGTATCAGAAGTACTATCTGTGCATTCTCGTAAGCCGATCTTTGGATATAAAGCGATGGTTTATTCCATCCTGGCGATTGCCTTCTTGTCCTTCATCGTATGGGCTCACCACATGTTCATGTCTGGTGTGAATCCATTTATCTCTAACTTCTTTGTGATCTTTACCTTGATCATCGCGGTACCATCTGCGGTGAAGGTATTTAACTGGATTGCGACCTTGTACGGAGGTAATGTGCGATTCAACGCTGCGAGTTTGTTTGCCATTGGATTCGTATCCATGTTTATTTCGGGTGGTTTGACGGGGATTTTCCTTGGAAACTCTGCCATTGATATTCAGTTGCACGATACTTACTTCGTAGTAGCTCACTTCCACATCGTAATGGGTATTGCCGCTTTCTTCGGTATGTACGCTGGTGTGTACCACTGGTTCCCTAAGATGTTCGGACGTTTCATGAACGAGACATTAGGAAAGATTCACTTCTGGGGTACCTTGATTGGCGCATATGCGATCTTCTGGCCCATGCACTACTTAGGAATGGCCGGTGTACCTCGTCGTTACTATAGCTTCGATATCTTTGATACATTCCGTCACTTCGGTACCATGAATAAATTCATCACCATTGCAGCGATCATCGTTTTCGCTTTGCAGGTGTTAATGGTAATCAACTTCTTCTACAGTATCTGGAAAGGTAAGAAGATGACTACTCAGAATCCTTATGGAGCAAGTACTTTGGAGTGGACTACGCCAATCGAAGTAGGACACGGAAACTGGCCTGGTAAGATTCCAGCAGTACAGCGTTGGCCATATGATTATGGTAAAGACGGAAGAGAGTTCATCTCCCAGGTTGAACCGATGACGGAGAAAGAAATAGCAGAAGGCGCTCATTAATTACTGAGCGAAAGAATATAGATCACACAGGACGGTCTGTTGTTAAAAGCAGACCGTCCTTGAACAATAAATCAATCATATCTTGTCTACAAAAGCTGTACAACATCAGATCGGTTCTGGCTTCTTGCAGAAGATCCAGGATTATAAGATGTTGGTGAAGTTGAGGTTAAGTCTGACGGTTGTATTTTCTTCCGTGATGGCTTTCTTGATTGCTAGCAATGGTAATTGGACTTGGCTAGCTGTGGCGGTTTTGGCGATCGGTGGATTCCTGGTGACAGGAGCAGCCAATGCTTTAAACCAGGTATTAGAGAAAGACTATGATAAGTTGATGACTAGAACTGCCAATCGACCCATAGCTGCCGGGCGGATGACTACTTCAGAAGCCGTATTAGCTGCGGGCTTTATGAGTATGATTGGTATTTCAATGTTGGCCTTTTTCAACCCATGGGCTGCCTTTTTGGGAACCTTGTCCTTGGTGTTTTATGCCTTTGTGTATACACCAATGAAGCGAATTTCACCAATAGCGGTTTTCATTGGTGCTATTCCAGGAGCATTGCCTACCATGATCGGTTGCGTAGCCATCGAAGGGCAATTAAGTCTACTGGCCTTGAGCCTCTTTGGACTGCAATTCTTCTGGCAATTCCCCCATTTTTGGTCTATCGGTTGGTTAGGTTACGAAGACTACAGCAAAGCCGGCTATAAATTGGTACCGATGCGCGATGGGAAGATGGATGATAAAGAGACGGGTTGGCAGTCTTTGTTGTGTGCCCTTGTTTTGATTCCCGTTGGTTTATTACCTTATTTTACGGGAGTTAGCGGCTTGTTATCTGCGGTCCTGGTCTCAATATTAGGAGTTGGATATGCAGTTATGGCTTGGCGCTTTTATAAGAAGGCGGAACGCAAAACGGCCTTGGGGCTAATGTTCTATTCCTTTGCATATATCCCATTTTCCCTGATCCTTTTATTCATTGATAAAATTTAATCAGATGGAAGTGGCTGTAGGAAAACAACAATTCACTAGAAATAAAATACATCCCAAGAAATTTGCCTTGGCGGTAGCCTGTGGTAGTATCTTGATGATGTTTTCAGCTTTCACTAGTGCTTATATAGTAAGACAGGCAGCCGGTAATTGGTTAGAATTCCAATTGCCATCCTTGTTTTTCGTAAGTACTGGAATCATATTGGCAAGTAGTTTGACCTTACATTTCTCTTATAAGTCTTTTTTGCAGGGAAATGAGCAGTTGTATAAGACGCTGCTGGTGGTCACCCTAATCCTTGGACTGGGATTCGTGGTGATGCAATATCAAGGTTGGTTGAGTATGATGGAGATGGGAGTCCCTTTGAAGACCAACCCATCAGGCGATTTCATTTATGTGATCTCGGGAGTGCATGCCGCCCACGTCATCGGGGGGATTACGGCTTTGATCATTGCGCTCTTGCACGCTTTTACCTTGAAGTACAAGGTTACCGCGGCGAGAAAGCTACGATTTGAATTGACTTTTATTTATTGGCATTTTGTTGGATTTTTGTGGTTGTATTTGATCGTATTTTTCTCGATCCAGTAACCATTAGAGTATAAACAAAAAACAAAATATTTTTTACTGATGGCAACAACTGATACAGTAGTTGAGCACGAAGTTCACGACGATAAGGAGTTATGGTCTGGCGCCAAACAACCCTTTAAGGCGAGTTATGGTAAATTGATGATGTGGTACTTCCTGTTGTCAGATGCGTTTACGTTTGCTGGCTTTTTGATCGCTTATGGAGCATTGCGCTTCAGTAGCCCAACTTGGCCAGTTCCTGACTTTGTATTCAAGACCCACCCATTCGGAGACAGTGAGTTACCATTGATCTTCGTTACGGTGATGTCATTTTTGTTGATCATTAGCTCTGTGACGATGGTACGTGGGGTGCAAGAAGGGCATCGCAACAACACCAAAGGTGTAGTTTTCTGGATGCTACTTACGATCCTCGGTGGAATTGGATTCTTGAGTTGCCAGGCTTGGGAATGGACCAATTTGATTGCCAAGGAGCATATGACGGTTACGCGTAACCCATTTGGTAGTCATGTCGAAGCAGGTGTTTATTTGAATGATGACGGATCAGAGTCTGATGAAGTCTTCGAAGCCGGCGCTAGTTATTTGATTCATAAGGCTGGTGGACATGGACATGGTGATGATCACGGTGGTGGACATGGCGATGATTCACATGGCGATGATGGTCATGGCGATGGACACGGTGATAGCCATGGAGCTGATGCTACGGCTCCAGGAGATTATAAAGGTCATATAGTAGATGAACAAGGCTTCCTACACAGAAAGTATAAGGTGACAGAAGGTCCGAACGAAGGAATGGTGAAGTACGAAAGCTTTGGACCCAAGTCATTCGGTGCCTTATTTTTCTTCATTACCGGTTTTCACGGCTTCCACGTATTCTCGGGAGTGGTATTCCTTTTCATTATTATGATCAATGCAGCCAGTGGTTTGTACGTAGAACGTAACAATGGCCATGAAATGGTAGAGAAGATCGGATTGTACTGGCACTTTGTAGATTTAGTGTGGGTATTTGTATTCTTGGTATTCTACCTACTGTAAGATCTAATTCATCATTAACTAGCAATTGCTTTAAATCCAATATAAATGGGACATTTAAGCTACGAAGAATCAATCAAGAAAGTGTATCAAGGCCTTATCCTATTGGGCGTAGTAACCTTAATTGAGGTAGGCTTATCACTTTTCGGTAAAGGCTATATTATTAGCGGTGTAGAGGATTACAAGGCCGTTATCTATCTGGTTGGCCTGGGCTTGGTCGTACTTTCTCTATATAAAGCTTACTTTATCATCTACGAATTCATGCACATGCGCTATGAGGTGAAAGGCCTGGCGCTCAGTGTATTGCTTCCTACACTCCTATTGATCTGGGCCATCATTGCCTTCTTTCAAGAAGGGGATTCCTGGAAGAATCGTAGAGATCAAATACAGGAAAAGAATGCTGAGCCAGTAGATGCGCAAGGCATGCTACCCGATGATGTTTATTTACTCGAAAACTTCGGTTAGCAAAAAGGGCGAGAAATTGATTTCTCGCCCTTTTTTTTGATCTATGAAATTCCTTGGGGCTACCTCTACGCAAATGATCTAATTATGACATTTCTCCACTAACCATATCGACGAATCCCTGTTATAAGGTAGTACGGAAAGAACACGAGGTCCCTGAAACGAGGTTAAACTACTTATTATGCGTAAAGCACTTCAATTTGCGGCTTTATTTTTACTTCTGATAGGCTTGCCAGCTGGATCTTGGTACTATCTACAGAAGGGATTAGATTATCGTTTGGAAACCATGGGGCAACTAACGGATCACGGAGATTTTAAGCTCCTGACCAGCAATACCCCAGACCAGGAAACGAAAGCTTCTGTGCGAGTGATAAACTTCCTAGCTGCAGACCCTGCTGAAAGAGCTCAACAAGGTTCGTTGTTGTCCAAGTTGTATGCGCAATTTGATAAGCGGGAGGATTTTCAGCTAGTCACTTTTGTGGATTCTACGCTGATGAGTGAACTCGATGGATTTAGGACAAAGTATGGTTTGGATGAAGAGCCGCAATGCATGTTTCGGGCGCTGGATGGCAGTACTTGGCGTAAGTTTGTTCAAACCTATAAAGAAGAATCCAGCTCACCGGATCAATACATAGCGCTAGTAGATTTAGAAGGAAACATCAGGAATTTCTATGTTCAGCAAGAACAGGAGGAAGTTAAGGATCTCGTTGAGCACATTGCCCTACTACTACCCATGAAGAAGCAAAATAAACCAGAATTACGTAGAGAAATAGAAAAGTAGATGGAAGCGAATCTTCAATTAGCTAAAAAATTAAATGTGGCCGCCTGGATTGTGACTGCGGCTGTACTATTATTGGTGGGCTTGATGCGTCGGGTTAAAATTACGCTACCAGATGGCTGGGATTTCAGCTTTTTGCCGCCCTTTCACGCTAGCCTTAATGCCCTCACTGCGGTGGTGTTGGTAATCGCCTTTTACTTTATCAAGCAAAAGAATATTGAAGCGCATCGGAAGGCGATCTACGTAGCGATGGGCTTATCCGTACTGTTTCTGCTATCCTATGTGGCCTATCATTTTACTAGTCCAGAGATTAAGTTTGGCGATGCTAACGTAGATGGAATTGTAGATGCAGCGGAGGCAGCAGCAGTTGGTAGTACTCGTACCTTGTATCTCTTGTTGCTAATCAGTCATATTACTTTGGCGGGTTTGATTTTGCCCTTTATCCTTTTTACCTTTATAAGAGCTTATACAGGGCAGATTGAAAGGCATCGCAAAATGGCCCGTTGGGTTTTTCCTCTTTGGCTATATGTAGCGATAACTGGCCCCATTTGTTATTGGATGCTGATGCCCTATTATCCTTAAGCACATTTGAGAATTTATATTCAGCTGAGTATGGAACAAATTCGGTTGATTACAGTAAATCAAAAACATATGAAACATATCACTCGCATATTTTCGATTCTAGCCTTGACCTTAAGTCTGCAGTTCGTCAGCGTTCCTGAGGTCAACGCCCAATGCCCGATGTGTAGGATGTCTGCGGAGAGCAATTTAAAGAATGGGGGTACCGATGGAAAAGGCTTGAATAACGGTATACTCTATATGCTGATTACCCCTTACTTATTGGTGGGGGTTGTTGGTTATATTTGGTGGAGAAATCGAAGGGAGGAGGAAGAAGAGGAATTAGTAGCCTTTGAATAGAACTTGAGTTCGAAACTAAGAGTACCGATCAAATAGATACGGAAAAAGCCTGCTGGACATAATCCAGCAGGCTTTTTATATATGTTCTTTATGTAACTCTAGCTCATGAGGTCTACTAGTTGAGGATGTACCCCAGCGTTAGCAAACCAATCGTCGGAAATATACCGTCTCCAAAAACATCGGTCTCTCCGAAGTCACCCGTTACGATTCCGTAAACAGGTCCAATATTTACCTCGATGGTAAAGTTTTCTGAGAAGACCCATTGATATCCAATGATACCACCAATAGTGATTAGCGTGTAATTGTCAATAAAGTCACTGTTGGAGCCAATGAAACCGATACCCGCAACTGGACCAGCATAAAGACCCTTAGGGCGTTCATTGCTGTCTAGATAGAAACGGTACTCTCCACCAACACCAAAACCTGTATAGCGAGTTCCAACTAAGCTTCTAGAATAGAAGTTACCCTTCAAATACAAGGAAGTTTTGTCCGTCAAGAAAGTTTCGTAACCACCGTTTAAGGTACCAAAGGCAAGACCAATAGGGTTTAACTTTACAACATTTTGGCCATTGAGGTTACTTGCCATAAAGAACAACATCAGAAATGAGGCAATACTTAAAAACTTGGTTTTCATAAATGAGGATTTAGGTTTGAAAATTTATCAATTGTTAGTAATGAATGTCTGCTTTAGATATAAGAGGGAATACCATAAGAACAATATGTCTTATTTGTAAACATAATGGACAAGCAGGAATAGTTTTTACGGAAGCGTAAAAAGGCAGGAATGGAAGTGTAAGCAAGTTTCAATTTCATCAGAGCGTTACGCGGGTTTCACTTGGTTTTGGTCTTTTAGCATGGCAAATATAAGAACAGTTTTGGTTAAAAAAAAGGGGGGACCAGCAAACTAGGGGTAGTTTGTATTTACAAAAAGTTCATAAATACTTAATAATCAAGTGTATACTTGATAGCAAAAAAGTGGTGGAAAGATCACTTTGAACGAGCTAAAAGCTCAGGAATCTCTCTTTTCGGTCTTGTGAACTCGACCATTTTCCTGAAATGATGCGTAAAGTACAATCGCCCAACCAACGATAAAGAAAGTTCCTCCAAGGGGGGTGATTGGACCTAGCCATTTTACTTCCAGGTTGAGCCATTCTCTGACTGAAAGCACATACAAAGAGCCAGAGAATAAGAGAACCCCGATGATGAATGCCCAGCCGGCATACTCCATCATTTGGGTCTTTCTAAAATAGAGCCAGAGGCCTAAGAAAAGTAAGGCAAAAGAATGATAAAACTGATAGGTAACTCCTGTTTCAAATGTAGCAAGTTGTTCAGGATCAAGTACTTGTTCCAATGTGTGAGCACCAAATGCACCCAAGATCACTGCTGTCATTGCAAAAAAGCTACCCGTTCTAATGAACGACTTTCTCATAGGTTGATGTGATGTTTGTAGTCTAAAAACGCTCTAGTCAACTCACATTGTCATGTTACCAAATGGCTTGGTAAGCATCACTAAAGCAGTTGATAAACTTATTGTGGCTAAGAATCTTTCCTTTTGTCAATCAATTATATGGCTTGTTCCGTACAGGCCTATTCAGGTACCTAATAACACAGCATTAGCACCCGGGGGCTTCACGGAATAGGAGAGACCATTATTCAATAAGCATTTTACTAATTTGGGAAACAATTTTCCCTGTCTTATGGGTAAGGTAGATGACCAAGTTTCGAAGAGGTACCTAAAGGTACTACTCTGCTACGGATATTGGGACAAATTGCACCAAAATTTTACCCGATTTCTGTAAGATTTTACGAAGATATGGCGTATTCACCTTAGTTAAATTTTATTTAGGTTTGTGGTTGAAGCACTACAGCTGCTACCAGACTAATCTTTCAGCTATCTAAAAGTTTGAGCTTTTGAAGAAAATAAGCATCCCTTTAATCGTGTTATTGGCCCTTTCTGTTGGAGTCTATCTATTGCTGACCCAATGGTCCTTTTCTCCTTTAAGAAAGGTAAAGACCATTGAGGCTTTGCCATTTGACGCCCCGTATGCCTTTCAATTCTTAGCATTGCCTTCCATGGAAGCGCTTCCGCTGGAAGCAGATCTTAAGCAGGGTAGCTACTGGACAAAAGTATTGGACCACCTAGGTATATTGACACTAGTAGATCGTGAAAAAATGTTGGTTTGGCCAGCGGGTAAAGAAGACTTCGATCGACAGCTATTCATTTATAATTTTAGTGGTATTGATTTACCAGAAGACGAATGGGAGACGAATGGAGGGCAATTGACACATTATAAGGGCTACGAAATATACCATTTGCAAGATCAAGATGGCAAAGCGGTCGTTTTGTCTACTTATCGAAACATATTGTTCCTTAGCCACCAATCCATTTTTATCGAAGATGCCTTGCGGGAACTGACAGACCAAAATCAGGCAGTAGATCGGCAAGTGAATCATCCATCCTCTTGGGCCTCTATTACTACACGGTCCTTAGCTACCAGCTATTATCATTTTCCTTTTGCAGAAGCTCTATTTGCGGAAGCAACGCAACAAGGCCTCAGTTATATGAGTCCCATGACCTGGGAAGGTTGGCGGATTCATTGGGAGCATGATCGGGCTAGTTCAGTTTTTACAGCAGAAGTATTTTGGGGTGAGGATCAATCCTTGGCAGTATCTAAACAAACGGGTTTAAGGATGGGAGCGGCTCTCGAGCTAATTCCCGCCTGGGCAGCAGATTGGGAAATATTGCAACTCAAGGATATTCAGAAGGCGAATCGCATCTTGACGAAAGGGAGTGCAGATTGGCTCAGTCGCTATATTCTTCCCTGGGCGGGAGATCATTTAGGATGGATTGATTTAATGCCGACAGCAGATGCTTTTTCCTTAGCATGGCTCATTCCATTTCAAGATAGTCTTCTGGCGGAACAAAGCTTACAAGGGTTTCTGGAAGAAGCAGGGGAGTTGGATCGAGAGATTTATCAAACCTTTGAACTGGTGCAGGTGAATGCCCAAAACCTATTTGGAGCCTGGCGGAAGGGAGACGAGTTGGTGCAAAATCCTTGGTGGTGCAGATTAGCTAATTACTACGTTTTTGCGGCTGATCAACAAGGGCTACGACAATTGATCGATGCCTATATTGTTGGACAAAACATATTGCAACATAATCTGCCGGATCATCTCATTCAATTGGAAACACAGTGGCTGCGCGGCTTGCCCTGTCCTGAGTCCTGGAAGCAGATCATCCCAGCCAATAGTGGAAGCCTGTGGCTTAGTGGTAAAGCGACTCGGAAAGGGTGGCAAGTAGAAGGCTTCCCTGCTAGTTTTTCGGCCGATATTCCAAGTGGCCCTACGGTGCTATGGCGGAGCCAGTTGCGGCAGGATTTGGATTTGGCACCGGCATTCCTAGCTAGTTCAACCGACAATTGGAAAGCAATTGCCACAGATGGAAGCCGCGGAATATATCAATTTGATCAGGATGGGGATCTATTGTGGCGTAAGGAGTTTCGAGGCACCAGGCTTTCCGATATCTTCCCGCTAGCGAGGCAAGGGAGCCCGCAAGGAAGCATCGTATTCAATACCAGCGAAGCGCTTTATCAATTGGACGAACAAGGTCGTACCATCGGTAATTTCCCCCTTTCACTTCAGCCTGCGGCCAGCACGGGCGTATTAGCCGTGGATTTTCAGCAGGAAGGTATTTATGAATTTTTTCTGCCTTGCCAGAACGGCATCTACGCTTTTTCTGAGGATGGGGTACCCCTTGCGGATTGGAATCCCCTTCCGGCCACTGGACGTTTTACGCAACCCCTACAACATTTACAGACAGAGACCGAAGACTATTTGATTGGCTTGAATACTGCTGGCGTCTTACATAATTGGCGACGATCAGGGCGGGAACATTTCGCTCCTAAACAATTGACTCCGACTACTAATCCCTTAGGACTTGAAGATAGGCAAGACCCATTGCGGGTAGCAGTAGTAGATGAAAGGGGAGTGGCGCAGCTGGTGAATATGCAAGGAGAGCAGTTTGGACTTCCTTTGGCAGTCGGAACGGATAGCACGGTACAATTTTGTGCCGGTAACTTCATTGGTGATGCGCGAATGGATTTTATCACGCTCCGAGCGGAGGGTTTGCGGCTGCACTACTATTCCAGCAAAGGATTTGAAAGTGGTTTTCACCAAAAGTTAGACCTCCGACCAGATAAGGTTTTTACAGTTCCAGCTACTGGGCTGGCTTATGACCTAATTGGGACCTTACATCGAGCAAAGCAGGAGATCAGATTGTACGATGGAAAGGGAAACTTAATCCCTGGTTTTCCATTGGCCGGTAGCACGCCTTTTCAGCTTTACCCTTTAAATACAGCTGGTGAATATGTCTTATTGGTGGGACATCAAAACTGGTTGTTGGCTTACCGCATCGACTTGCAAGCGCTATAATTGCCAATCAATGGGACGCTTACCTTTTGACTCCAAAAAGGCATTGGCTTGAGAAAAATGACGACTACCAAAGTAAGCACCGCCAGCCAGTGGAGAAGGATGAGCGGCTTCTAGAATAAGATGCTTCCCAGCATCAATTAGCACCTTTTTATTGCGGGCAAAATTCCCCCATAACATAAAAACTACATCATCCCTTTGTGCTGAAATGGCGCGTATGACGGCATCCGTGAAGGTTTCCCAGCCCTTCTTCTGATGAGATCTCGATTTTTTGTGCTCTACCGTTAGTACTGCGTTCAATAAAAATACCCCTTGCTGAGCCCAATGCGTTAAGTCTCCATGATTGGCCGGAGAGATGCTGAGGTCACTAGCCAATTCCTTGTAAATATTGCGCAAGGAAGGAGGGATACGAATACCTTTCGGTACGGAGAAACTTAAGCCCATGGCTTCTCCTGTGTTGATATAAGGATCTTGGCCGAGGATGACCACCTTCACCTGATCAAAGGGGGTAGTATCGAATGCATTGAAGATTAAGGAGCCGGGTGGGTAGATGGTTTTTCCCGCACTCTTTTCGGCTTTAACAAAGGAGATTAAGCCTTCGAAGTAAGGCTGCTCAAATTCGGCAGCTAGGGCTTGTTTCCAGCTCTCTTCAATGCGAACGTTGCTCATCAGTGATTCTATTTAGATTCTGCAATCTGACTCATGCAGAATTAATAAAAAAATGACGGAAAGCCAAATAAAGGTAGGGTAGGGGGGAAGAAAAAAGTGGCTGGGCAAAAGTACTTCCAAGACTGTCATACTTTAGTTGCCCAACCACTTTACGTTGAGTTATAGATTGTTTGGAAAAACTGGTGAGTGTAGAGGGTAGACTGATCGATCTACTCTTTATTATGCGCCCAAAAGGTCGCAAAAGAGTTTCCTGTAGCCTTATTCCATCTCATCAAGTTCTATTCCACTACAAATTTTCCTTTCATAACACCGTAGTGCCCAGGAAAGCTACATAGATAATCATATGTACCTTTTTCAGGCGCATCAAATTCGATGGTTGTTTCTTCACCACCGCCCAACATCTTTGAGCTAGCAATTACGGCATCACTACCTTCTGGAATATAATCATTGTCTTTTGCCGCAACAGCATCTTGGGCAAAGGTTGCCATATTAGTTCCTTTTTTCAGCAAAACGAAGTTATGCCCCATAACGGTCTTAGCCATGGAACCCACGTGCTTCAAGGTAAGTTTTACCTTAGAACCCGCCTTCACCTTTAAGTAAACCTGATCGTACTGCATTTGGTCATTCCCCGTTAGAACAATTTCAACTACTTCTCCAGTGCTGGCAGGTGCTGCTGCTTCCGTAGAAGCCTCTGCTGGAGTTTCTGTTTTAGCTTCAGGAGTAGAAGTCGATTCAGATCCGCTGGCAGATTGTTCACCGCCGCCACAAGCAAAAGCGAAAAGAGCGATAAGGAGGAAAAAGATGGAATGTTTCATTTCAAATAAGTTTGTTTGCATAAAAATACTAAAGTGCGATTCATTTGATTGTAAAAAATGCGCATAGTTCCAGCGCCGTGGTGGTAAGTAAAATGGTCGTAATCTGGAGGGCTGCTACAAAACTAACCAATAATTTAATTTTAGGACCATTGCTCGATTCTTTGGTCCGAAAAATTCAACGGCATAATTTTCGGTGTAGACAACGAAGAGATCTGACATTGGCGCAAACCGCCACTGTAAGCGACTGTTAATGTTAAAGTTATCGGCCTGCGTGTTGTATTGCAGGAATGTAGTCCAAAACAAGTTGCGATGGAAATTGATTTCCATTCTCGGACTAATTGCCCAGATCTCCTCTTCTCCGTGTTCATCTGGGAAACGTAGGCGATTGTATTCTACCTCGACACTAAAATTACCCCAGGGTTGAACTCGGTATAGTGCAAAGGCCCCGACGGTAGATATGTCTCCGCTGTAAAACGAGCCAGTCGACAGGGAGGTCCCATATTGTAAGAACTTACGTTCATCGGAAGAGTATTCCAACCCATAATCATTGTATACATAACGCCCAGCAGTCAGCGGCACGCCATCTGTAAAGGAAAAGGGGAACCGTAAATCCGTTTCATTGAGGTTTGCAAAGATCGAAAATCCACTGCTGTTTTTAAACTCAAACTGGTACTGCAGTTCATGCCGTCTTTCTACGAATCCGTAGTTCTTATCAAGTGTAATGACATTTTCAATTCCAAAGGAATGTTGATTCAAAACCTTTGAGTTCTTGGGGACGAAGGTCCACTCCAAGGGGAGGAAAAAAAGACGGTAGCCAAGCCGAATACTCGTATCTCTAACCGCATCGTAGTTCTCCAAGCGATTCACAAAACCTACATCTGCGCTATAGTTAGTGCCCACATTCACCCAAGCTGCCGTAGCTGTGAACATGCCACCGGTATAGGAGGCCCCAGTATTCCAAAAGGACTTCTCCGTTGTCACACCCGGCTTGAAAGCCTCGTGATAATTCGCCCAAGCCTGCCAGGCCCCATCCAAGCTCTGATACTCAAACTCCAAGCCGGCATTTCTCCCATAATCGCCACCGACCTGCTTACCCTCATCAAAACCTTGCCGATTGGTAAAGGTCCCCTTTAAGGTAGAACGCTGGAATAGTCGCTGATTAAAGGAAAGCGCGGTATAGTTTTGGGCCAATTGATCCTCCGTTTCCCGAGTTTGGGCATTGAGTAAACCAATTCTCGTACTCCCTGTCACATTCCCCGTAAGCCGGGCACCAAAATCAATCGGCACGGCTCGCCCATCCTCATCCAATCCAATGCGCCGAGAAAAGAAAGGGCGTACCAAGGGATTTCCGAAGTTGGTAAAAATGTCACTATTTTCTAGGAAGAAGGTCCGACGCTCTGGCAGGAAAATGCTAAAGCGCGTCAAGTTAGTCACTTGCTGATCCACCTCCACTTGCGAGAAATCAGGATTGATGGTAAGGTCCAAATTCAAAGAAGAAGTCAAGGCGATCTTGGCATCCATACCCGCAGCGAGGCTAAAGTCTGCCGGCTCCCCCTCCTCAAAATCTTTGCTCTGCGAGGTATTGACATAAGGAATCACAGCGACATTACTACTGATCTTCTTCGGCGCTTCATCCCAAAGCATCTTACCCGTATAGCCTAAATCAATCACCCAAAACTGTCTTGGCACCGGTGCCCAAACATCCAAGCGATTGTTCTTCTTATCATTCCGTGTAAAGTTGAGCCCCCAACTCGATTTACCAGCCTCATAGCGCAAGGTCTTAAAAGGAATGGCCATCTCCACCGTCCACCGATCATTGTAGCGCATCACCTCCACAAACCAACGATTGTCCCATTCTCGGGAATAGTTCTCCGGACCACTTCCTCCACCAAGCAACACCTCCGTCTGCACCCCATACGGGCTCGCCCCAAACATAAAGCCCGTCGTCGCTTCATTCAATGGATCCAACACCACGGCCACCGCATCCCCATCCCAAAAACCGATATCCCGCTTCAAGGTCGCCACCACATGATTGGTACTATCAAAACAAGTCGCTGCTACATACAAGAACTGATCATCATAGGTCACCTGCATCTCCGTACGCAGCCCCGCTTTGACATCATCCCGCGGCTGCTTCTGCACAAAGTCCGTAGCGATCTCAGCCTCCTTCCACACCGACTCCTCCAGCTTCCCATCCAATACAATCGGGCTGGAGGCCCGCTGAATGCGTAACTGATGCGATTCCTGATTTGGATTATTGTTTTGAGCGTGCAATACGCCCGTAAAGGCAAGCCAAAGGGCCAATATCGGTAGGGCAATTTTCATGATCGAGGTGACTAGTTCAATGTTATACTGGGTGTCCTAAATTCGGCTGCAAGTATAGCACTTTTTAGTAAAAGAACAGGGGGAAATATTGCCGAATCTACCACCCTCCGATTGTGCTAACGCAAGACCTACTAAATGGTTCATAATCAATTGAAAAGATCCTGTTTCACCCGCTTTTTAGGTAACTCTACCGATCTTCACCACACTCTACGGAACTATTCCCGCATGAAAGCTGTATTACAAGCGACGCAAAAAATGATTTGATTTTTTCTGCTCATTATTTTGTGTCGGTACAAAAATGCAGTATTTTTGCCTCGCTTTAGGAAAGAGGTCTGATAATTTAATGGCTTTTCAAAGGAAAATGACCGGTCATCGGATCGAAACTAAACGCAAGAAAAATGGTCCCGTAGCTCAGTTGCCTGTCTACCGACAGGTAGAGATAGAGCAACTGATCAATAGAGATCATAAGTTATGTACTACGTCTATGTTCTGAAGAGCCAAAACCACTGGCGATTTTACGTCGGAATGACTAGCAATATAGCCCGTAGATTAGATGAACATAACAAGGGACGAACCAGATCGACAAAAGGATACCGTCCTTGGATCTTATTCTTTACAGAATCATATCCAAGTAGAGAAGAAGCTAGGAGTCGTGAGAAATATCTTAAGTCTGGTTCAGGTAAAGAATTCATAAAAGAAAAATGGTCCCGTAGCTCAGCTGGATAGAGCAGCTGACTTCTAATCAGCAGGCCACAGGTTCGAATCCTGTCGGGATCACTAAAGGCAAAAGCCGTAAATCACTAATTAAGAGTGGTTTGCGGCTTTTTTTGTTTGTAAATCAGTGAGTTATGAAGTGTTGCTGCGACTTTGATCTCTCCGTTTTTTTTCGTATTTTGACATAAATCAACGCGTTTTTTCTGACCTATTTCTAACTTTTTGCGAATTTCTAACTTTTATGAATATCAAGGCGATACTCTGGACTTACAAGCCTCGTAAGGATGGCAGCTGTAATATAAAGCTGTATGCGAGTGTGGATGGAAAGAAGAAGTACTTCAAAACGAAGCTATCAGTTTTACCTACAGACTTTGATGAGGCAAGGGGAGTGGTCAAGCGGTCGCACCCTTCGTACAAGCTGTATAATGCTACTATTAGGAGTAAGATTCGGGAGTTGGAGGACCATCTGCTGGCAGGTAG
>JAHQWA010000206.1 GCA_019634045.1 Saprospiraceae bacterium | reverse complement strand
GTAAAGAAAGTACGCATCGGTTATGATCAGACGGCAGCCCGCTTTAATCAGGTATTGACCAATATTAAAGCAGACTTTCTCAACCCCAAAAAACTGAAATTTATCAGCAAATTTCCCGATGATTATCTCAAAGGCTTGGAGTTGGAGCTGTATCAATTGACCGACTTTTATGCCCTTAATTTTCAACAACCCCTGGCGGATGCCCAGGCGGAAGAACTGGATGGCGGTGCCATCTTCTTACTGCTTTCGGAATTGATCGGCTTAAGTAAAGGCTTGTTCTCTTACTTCGGACAAATCCGACAAAATGCACGCCAATACAATGAGGCTTACTTGCAGCAACACTTTTTCAAACCCAATCGCATGAGTGCTTGGGATGAAATCAACGATGGGGGAGGAGCGGGTTACCAAAACTATGATAACTACGCAGAAGAACCGACTTATACGGACCCAACGGACTCAGATATGACCTATCCGGCTAACGATGCCGAATTTCCGGAGATTAATCTACAATCATTGGAACAATTGAAGAACAATGATCAGCAGCAAGAGGCTGAAACCTACGACGAATGGTTGGACACCAATGAAACAGACCAGTCAGACGAAGAATGGGTGGATGATCCTGATTTTCAACCCGGTACTGCCCCAGCAGATTCAACCAAAACAATAGTGCCAACAGGCAAGAAAAAAGATACACCAGTTAAACAGCAGGCCAAGTCTAAGAAGGTGAAGAAGAAGAAGAAAAACGGTTGATGGTATTGGGTACCCGGTGCCATCCATCTGGCACCCGATATCGTCTAAAGGGTTTTTGATAGCGAGAGGCTTAGGCCTTAAGGAGGGCTCCCATGTTGGGGGTCCTCTTTTTTGCGTTTAACACCCGAAACCTGATACCCGATACCCGATACCCCTAAACATTTTAGTCACTTTCTAGATACTAATTCCCAACTATAGGGGGTTATAGTTTAACTTTGAAGCATTATTCATGAGTTACAAGAAGTATGAACTGGAAGCATTTAGTAGTTGGCATACTATGTTTATTAGGAGGAACAATTACAGGAATTGGCCAAAATGATGTTCGTCCGGCCCAAATAACCTGGGGGGAAGAACTGCGTGAACCAGCAGGTTCTAAAATTGAGCAGATCATTACCGCGGGGTCGTGGGGCTCCTATGTGCTGCGCCGCAAGCAAGGGTCTACCATCACTGGAGAGCAAATTTTTCTGGAGCAGTACGATGGAAAAATGAAATTGAAACGCTCTACGAAAGTAGATTTGCGGTACAAGGGCAAAAAACGAGAGTTTGAAAATGTGGTTTCTGTTGGTGGTCAATTGTACTTATTGACGAGCTTTAATAATGAAGCTAAGAAAAAGAATTATCTCTTTGCACAGGAACTCACTCGCCAATTAACCCCTCGCAAGACCCTCCAACTCATCGGCGAGATAGATACACGGAGTAAATTCAAAGAAGGGAAATTCGATTTATCTATTTCCAGAGATAGCTCAAAGGTCTTAGTCTACAATCAACTGCCTTATAAAAAGAACGAGCCAGAGCGCTTTGCACTGCGCGTATTCAATAATAAGTTTGAAGAATTGTGGCAGCAGGATGTGACCTTACCGTACGGAGATGGTAATTTCGGGATAGAAGAATACCGGATAGATCGCGATGGCAATGTGTATTTGTTGGGAGTAATTTATGAAGATCGAAGCCGGGTGCGTCGCAATGGAAAGCCGACCTACAATTATACAGTATTAGCCTATACAGAAGAAGGGGAACGCGCCCAAGAATATCGCATTGACCTAGAAAATGAATTTATCACCGATTTGACCTTTAGGGTAGCTAATAATGGTAATTTAACCTGTGCCGGGTTTTATTCTAATAAAGGCACCTACAGTATAAAAGGTACTTGCTTTTTCCAATTGGATGTCAATACCAAAGAGATTGCCAGTCTTAATCTAATGGCTTTCGATTTTGACTTCCTAACGGAATATATGACGCCCGGTGGAAAGAACAGAGCAGAGCGCGCGGAGGTGCAGGGTAAAACGAATCGGGCACCAGAATTATATCGCTATTCGTTGGATGATCTAATATTGCGTAGTGACGGAGGAGCGGTGTTAGTAGCGGAGCAATACTATGTATATCAGCAATCCTATTATTATTGGGATGGTTCGTTGCGTTATGATCATTATTACAATTACAATGATGTAATCGTGGTAAATATTCAACCCGATGGTGTCATTGAATGGGCAACTCGAATTCCAAAACGACAAGAAACGGTAAACGATGGCGGCTTTTACTCTTCTTATGCCATGGCTACGGTGCGCGATCGTTTTTATTTTATTTATAATGATAATAGTCGGAATTATCAACGCACCAATCGAAACCGTCGCAATCTATATAATTTCAATGGCCGCTTTTCGGTAGTGGTCGTTTCTGAAATTCAGAAAGATGGTCAGTTGAAGACCTTTCCGTTATTTACCAATCGCGATGCAGATGTGATTACCCGCCCCAAATTCTGCAAGCAAAATGGAAGCCGCAAGATGATGGTTTATGGTGAGATTGGCCGGAATTATCGTTTTGCCAATTTGGAATTTGACCCGTAACCACTCCATTGAATTGCACACCTAAAAAACATGTTTGCGAAAAAATGTTAATTTTATAAATTATATTAAATTTCATATGCAAAAGATCGCCATCTTTGCATCGGGCACTGGAAGTAATGCCCGGAAGATTATTGAGTATTTTAAAGATAAGCCAACAATAGGAGTGGCGTTGGTGCTTTCCAATAAGCCAACTGCCCCGGTGCTAGAGATGGCTCAGCACCACGGAATAGACACGCTTGTACTAAATCGCGACAATTTTTATGATACGGAGGATGTAGTAGCCCAATTGCAAAAACATCAAATCGATTTTATCGTTTTGGCAGGGTTTTTGTGGCTTATACCTTCCTATTTGATACGTGCATACCCTCGGAGAATTGTCAATATTCATCCGGCTTTATTACCTAAATACGGCGGCAAAGGGATGTACGGGCACCGAGTCCATACGGCAGTAAAAAATGCTGCTGAAAATGAAAGCGGTATGACTATTCACTACGTTAATGAAGTTTATGATGAAGGAAACGTCATCTTTCAGGCTAGTTGTGGTTTGGAAGTCACTGATACAGCTGAAGATATTGCACGTAAGGTCCTCCAGCTTGAGCATGAGCATTTCGCTCCTGTGATTGAACAATTAATGAGGCGATTGGATGAATAGCAGTTAAGAGTTTGGATTTTTAATGTCTAACGTCTCTTTGTTAAATACAGTGTCAAATAAGTAATATAACGACTAGATGGTTTCAGGTTTCAGGGCTTCATTGATGAAATAACCATGAAACTTAATTTGGCCTGTACTAAATAGGTAAAATGTCCAATAAAGCGACATCTAATTTTAATGCATCTACATTGATTATGCGCTATAAATATTCCCGATTATGACACGATATTTGGTATTCACAGCAATGGTACTTCTTTTTAGCACAGGCTTATCTGCTCAGAAAGCGCTGAGTTGGAAAAAGCACAAAAAAAAGGCCGACGACCTTATGAGTCAAGGCGAGTTTTATGAGGCGGGCCAAAATTACAAGGCTGCCTGGGATCAAAAACCAAAGAAAAATGAACTAATTTATCAGGCGGCTGAAGCCTTCTATTTGGTCAATGACTACCGTTCGGCAGCCGAAGCCTACCAACACGTGGCTGACCGGAAAGATCTGGATCCAGTGATTGGCTTAAAGTATGCTCGCAGTTTGAAACAAGATGGTCAGTATGACAAGGCCATTGAAGCTTTTCGGGCGGTATCTGATACCTATACCGGGCAAGATAAGGCCATCTTGGATGACATCATTCTCATGGAGATCCAGGGAGCTGAAATGGCCGGGAAATTAGCGGCACGGCAGGATAGAAATATGGAGCTGTCCTACCCAGGGAGTGCCATTAATTCTGAGGATATGGATTTTGCGCCCTTTCCGATCACCGCGGATTTACTCTATTTTTCTTCTAGTAAAGGAGGTAAGGCCAGGATCTATTCCTCTCAACGACAAGGCCGAACTTGGAGCCCCGCCGATATTCCAGGCAATTTCCCCGTAATTCAAAATGGCCAATATGCGAATGGCTGCCTTACTCCTAATGGGGATCGTTTTTATTTCACCATTTGTAACGATAGCCGAGGATGGGATCCGTTGAAAACCCGCTGCGAGCTATTTGTCATCAACCGAGATGGTACCAATTGGACAGAGCCACAGCGCCTGCCAGATTATATCAATATGGAAGGCATCACGGCTACTATGCCACATGCGGTTCATGTGGGCGGTCGTGAAATCTTGTATTACTCTTCTAACCGAGATGGCGGTCGTGGTGGCATGGACATCTGGTATGTGGTCCGGGATTTGGGTCGAAATGATAATGACTTCACTTTTCCCGTTAACCTGGGGCCAGTGGTAAATACCCTGGGCGAAGAAATTTCTCCCTTTTACGATCAGGAAGAAGGCACCTTGTACTTTGCTTCTAATGGCCACCCTTCCATTGGTGGTTATGATATCTTGCGGAGTCTTGGGGAAGAGGTCAATTGGACCATTCCAGAAAATGTAGGATTGCCGATTAATTCGAGTGCAAACGAATACAGTTTCATCATTAACAACGCGCACAGTGGAGGCTTTTTGGTTTCCAATCGGGCATTTGGAGGAGAGAAGAATGATACGCGCAATGCCGATATCTTTGAATTCTTGATCGGCGGTAACCGCATTACCTTGAAAGGGAATGTCTATGATAAAGAAAGTGGCGAATTGTTGGATAATATTTCGGTCAATTTATACCAGGTCTACGACGATGGTACGGAAAACCTCCTAATCACTAAAGATTTCACCAGTGGGAGTTACCTTTTTGAACTGTTGCCAGAACGCCAATTTAGGGTGGATATCGTACGAAGCGGTTATGCCGCAGATGGGTACAGTTTTCAAACCAATGACCCTAATTCTACCACTTATGGGCAACCCATCTTCTTAACGGTTGCAGAACCTGAATTGCCAAGTACTACGCCCATGTCTCCACCTGTAGCAAACAACCCTGGTCCGGATACAAATATGGGGAATAACCGTAATCCGAGGGTCAATAATCCTCCTCCAACAACGACTCCAATGACCTCACCAAGCTTTACAGACAATGGCGTTACTTATACCGCACGGGGCACTTCCCCTAAGGATAATCAAGAGTATACTTCCACCGCACCAAGGCACAATGGGGTGTACTACAAGGTGCAGTTGGTAGCACTTAGCCGTTTTGATCCTAACAGCTCCAAGTATAATCGGGTGCAAGATATTGGTCGGATTGATACCGAAGAAATTGTTGGCCGTGGCCTGACGCGAATCCTTTTGGCTGATTTCTTTTCGGAGTCTGAAGCTAAAGCTGCCCTGCGAAGTGCTCGTGGTGTGTTTGATGGAGCTTACATTGTTAAGTATGAAGATGGCACTCGCTATGGTCGGGTTCGATTGTAGCTTGAAGCTATAATGAG
>JAHQWA010000205.1 GCA_019634045.1 Saprospiraceae bacterium | reverse complement strand
ATGCAACATCTGATCCCTTTTTCTTTATTTACTAGAGGATTTCCTCGACCTAGTACTGGATATCATCCAGGTTGACTACAAAGCCCTTTACTTTGTGCTTGCGAAGTAAATCTTTTTTGTAGCTCAAAGCAGCATCTTCATTTTCAAAAGACCCCAAAATGATTTTATAGATGGGTTTGGCTTGTCCTTTTTCAACACTCAGGAGGATATTATCAAACCATTTGGATTGAAGATCTGCTACCTGGCGCAATACGTTTTCGTAATTACTCAAGGAAGCCACCTGCACCCCATATCCTTTTTGACTGGGTTTTTCCAATACGATCTTGTACAAGCCATATTTGGTGTAATCTTGTGTAACCAAACGAGCTTTTGAAGATGATTTGGTGCTACCCTTGGAGGTAAGGACATCTTTCGAGCTGCTACGGCTGGAAGATGTCCTGGACTTTTCCCGACTCACACTTGCAGTGCTTCTGGCCGTGGTATTAGATTTTGGCGTGGATGACGTGCTTGATTTTTCCCGACTCGAAGTGGAAGACCGGGAGCTGCTGCTGGAAGGCGTACTGCTCTCATCCGAAAAGGCCACGGGCCGATCTTTGGGAACAGTCGTCTTGGGTTTGGCTTTAGCAATATCTGCACTTGGTCTCTCCTTGGCCATCTTACTGACCACTTCGACCTTTACTTCAGCTACGCCGACATCAATGAGTCCAATGCGATCGGCAGCTTTGCGACTTAGATCAACAACACGTCCTCTAATAAAAGGACCTTTGTCAATCACCTTGACAGTTACTGACTTGTTGTTATCAAGGCGAGTAACCTTTAGTATCGTTCCATAGGGGTGTTTTTTGTGCGCCGTGGTGAGTTTTTCTTTGTTGTAGGTGTCGCCGTAAGCTGTCTTCCTTCCGTGGAATTCATCTGAATAATAGGAGGCCAATCCAAATTCTTCGTCTTGCGCTTGTGAGTAGGTTAAACTGACTAAAAGTAAAAGGGGGGTGAGTACAAAACTCAGAAAGTTTTTCATAATCAGTGGTTTAAATTCAGGATATCTGCAATATGCATGCAATATACTGTTTGTTAAGTAACTTTTCCACTTTGGTGACACCTAAGCCACGAAATGGAATGCTGTCTCGTATTGAAATTCAAGCACTAAGGAATTGGAAAATTCCAATTAAGAGAAGAATAAACCCGATGATCTTATTCATCCAAAACTTCAATTGATGTACTCGATTCTTGACACTTTGACTAGCCAGACCAAACAAGCTTAAAGCGGCAAATTTTCCGGTGGATACACCTATTAGAAAAAGAGCTATGCCGCCCAACGACAGGCTCGTATCGATTCTGACATGATGACTCATGTCTAAGTACGTCAGAATAAAGATCCAAAACGGAATCGCTTGAAAGTTTATTACAGATATAATGATTCCCGCAAGAAAATTATTGTCCTTTCGATTGGAGGAGTCTTCTTCCTGCGCCTTTTCCCGCCTCAGCATAAATACGAGCCCTAGCAGAATGAAAAGCCCAGCCGTAACCCACTTTATCCAAGGGGAAGAATCCAGGTATTGATTGATTAAGGCACTGCAATGAAGCGCAATGAAAGACTGTGCAATTTCTATCAGCGCAGCGGCAAAGGCAAACCAAAGCCCCGCTCTTAAACTGTCTTTTACCGTTCGGCTAACGACAGAAAGGTTGATGGGGCCAAAGGGCAAAGTCCCTAGAAAACTGGCTAACCAACCAATAGCAAACAATTGAAATAAAGTAGTCATGGTGTATCACTGAGTTTTATGCTGCAAAATTACCGCTTCTAAGAAAGATTTCATCACAACTTTATCACATAGTTCGTTTATAAGTTTTTTCCTCCAGGACTGAACCTTTGGCTAGCTATTTTTGTATTTTTGTCAGTCAAAATTGAATTTATTTCCTTCTCTGGCGCAAAAAAGGCCAGAGAACCATTTATATAAAGAAGATGAGTAAGCACGGAAGAGTCTTAGTAGCCATGAGCGGGGGAATTGATAGCACGGTGACAGCCATGATGTTGCATGAGGAGGGCTATGAAGTTGTTGGTATAACGATGAAAACCTGGGATTACGCTAATTCAGGTGGTTCCAAGAAGGAAACAGGTTGCTGTAGTCTAGATTCTATCAATGATGCTAGAGAGGTAGCGGTAACGATGGGTTTTCACCACTTCATTATTGATATCCGAGAAGAGTTCGGTGATTATGTGATCGATAACTTTGTAGATGAGTATATGGCTGGGCGTACGCCCAATCCCTGTGTTTTATGTAACACACACATCAAATGGAACTCCTTGCTCAAGCGAGCAGATGCCTTGGATTGTGAATTTATTGCAACGGGACATTATGGGCGTATTTTGGAGCAGGGTGGCCGCAAATATATTTCTAAAGCGGTCGATTTGAATAAGGACCAAAGTTATGTGCTTTGGGGCTTGAATCAAGATTGCTTAAACAGAAGTCGCTTTCCTCTCGGCAATTACACTAAACCTCAAGTCCGGCAAATGGCCAAAGACTTTGGTTATGAGGAATTGTCTAAAAAAGCGGAGAGCTATGAGATTTGCTTCGTACCCGACAATGATTATCGCGGATTCTTAAAGAGGAGAGTGGACGGATTAGAAGAGCGGGTGAATGGGGGCGATTTTATAGATACGAAGGGACAAAAATTGGGTATTCATCAAGGGTATCCATTCTACACCATTGGCCAACGCAAAGGCTTAGGTATTGCTCTTGGAGAGCCGATGTACGTAACTGAAATTCGACCTTCTACTAATACGGTGGTGTTGGGCACCATGGATGAACTCATTCGTAATGGCATGATGGTTTACAAGGTGAATCCCATGAAGTATGAGCAGATTCCAGATGGAACGGAAGTACGGACCAAAATCCGATACCGAGATAACGGGACCATGAGTCGACTGATGAATCACGAGGACAAAGTTAGCGTAGAGTTCTTTGCCAATGTTCGTGGCGTGGCTCCTGGACAATCTGCCGTTTTCTACGAAGGGGATGATGTTGTAGGAGGAGGAATCATCCATAGTAGCAGTCTTCCTGCCAGAGAAAATTAGTCAAACAGCGTCTTAATTAGCCAGCACGAGAATAGATCGTGCTGGTAAGCTATATTTATCTTCCGTCCAAAATTTGGCCTTGCCATCGACTCGGCAGTCCTCCGGTGGGGTGAGGCTGGTATCCACAATTCTTTTCCATTTCCCACTTTTAGCCTCCATCGGAAGTTTTGGCAATTCAAACTCAAGATCTTGCCAATAGGCATTCAAGGCTACGTACAAATATTCTTCCGTTTCTGGATGATACAATTGATACGCCAGCGAGTGTGAATGTTCACTCCAGTTGGGTTGATACAACTTGGTGCCATGCCAGCTGATTACGATTCCGCCAGGGTTAGTCCAGTAGATGTCCTCTTGAAAGAAAGGGGAACTGAGATTGAACTTGATCATTTTCTTCACAAAAGCCAACAGCTCCTTTTCCTGTTTGACCCCCTTCCAGTTCATCCAACTGATCTCATTATCTTGGCAATAAGCATTGTTGTTACCCCCTTGAGTGCGCTTAATTTCGTCACCCATGGACAACATCGGAGTCCCCTGTGATACCATCAGCATCGTCATGAAATTCTTTATCTGTCGATGGCGAAGCGCTTGAATGGCAGGATTATCTGTTGGCCCTTCCACGCCAGAATTCCAGCTATTGTTGTTATTACTACCATCCCGATTATTTTCCCCATTGGCCTCATTGTGTTTATTATTGTAAGATACCAGATCGTACATCGTAAAACCGTCATGGCAGGTGATGAAGTTAATACTTCGGTTGGGGTCTCTGAGGATGGATCCAAAAAGATTAGGACTTCCAACTAGACGATCGGCCAGTGGAGAGATCATACCTTTCTCTCCTTTGGCATATTTTCGAATATCATCCCGATAGACTCCGTTCCACTCGGCCCATTTATCTCCGATGAAAGATCCTAACTGATAGCCCCGGGTATCCCAAGCTTCAGCTATGATTTTGGTGGAAGCCAGTTGGGGTTCCGATTCGATTTCCCATAGTAGGGGAGGATTCTCCAGGAAATGTCCATTTTCATCCCGAGACAAAACAGAGGCCAAGTCAAAACGAAAACCATCCACGTGCATTTCCCGAACCCAATGGCACAGACAATCAATGATCATGCGCCGTACTACGGAATGATTAGCATTTAAAGTATTGCCGGTACCGGTATAATCACTATAGTATTGTTGGTCATTGGATTCCAACATATAGTAGGCTCGGTTTTCTATCCCTTTAAGCGATAGAATGTGACCTCGTTCATTCCCTTCCCCGGTATGATTGAAAACCACATCCAGGATCACCTCAATCCCCGCCTTGTGAAAGGCCTTTACCATATCTCTGAATTCATTCAAAACCTCTTCCGGATCATCAGCTGCCGCGTAGGCCGTGTGTGGTGCAAAGAAGGCTATGGGACTATAGCCCCAGTAGTTCAACCCACTGGGCGCATCGGTAGGATCGTATTGGTGACAAGGCATTAACTCTACGGAAGTAATACCTAAATCCTGTAAATAAGGAATCTTTTCAATTAGGCCGCGATAGGTTCCCCGCAAATTTTTAGCCACTTTAGAAGTAGGAGACTTGGTAAAGCCTGCCACGTGCAGTTCATAAATTACGGATTTCGCAAAAGGGTGATTGAGTGGCCGATCTCCTTCCCAATCATACTTTGTAGGGTCAATGACGACGCTTCGAATGGACTTGTGGCAATTGTCTCCCGGAAATACTGCTGCACCTCTATCGTACAAGCCCATTTCTACCGCCCTGGCATAGGGGTCAATTAGCACTTTTTCACCATCAAAGCGTAGCCCTTGGCTCGGAGCATCAGGCCCAAATACCCGGTAGGCATAGCGTTGTCCAGCTTTTAGGCCAGGAATAAAGCAATGCCAATAGTAAAAGGTCTTGTTAAGTTCAGGATCTAACTTGATTTGGTGGGTAGGTTGCAGCTGATCCTTTTCATCGAAAAGTAGCAATTCTACTTGATCGGCATTTTTACTGAAAAGGCAGAAGTTCACTCCTTTTTCGGTGACAGTAGCGCCAAGTGGGAAGCTTTCACCGGATTGAATGATGACCGTTTTGAGCATGAATTTGGATCTTCAGAGGGTTCGAAAACAAGTAAGCTAACAAAGTTGTCAGCTATAATTTTTTTCTGCTCGCGAAGATGGCTAAATTTATCAGGAAAACGAAGATTTATCCTAAATGACCGTCTAGATCAATTCGTTTTAATTGTTGAGCATCACCTATAGCCGCATCGAATGGCCACCGATTAGGCTGGGAGAAACAAAAGGCTTCCAATCGGTACTATGCAGGAAAAAGACAAGTTACGACAGCTAGAGCAGGAAAATGCCTCCTTGCGATCTGCCTTACGAGCAGCGGAGACGGCGAAGCCGAAACGTTCTACGTCTATTTGGCCATGGCTCAAAAGAGCCACTACCTCCGCCATATTGGGCAAAAACCTGAAACAAAGCATTAACCAGTTGTATACGGAACTACCCCGTAACGTTCAACAAGATACGATGGCAGAGGTTACGGCCAATCTCCTACATCGCCTCACTCGTATTGGCATTTTTGCCTTGGTCGTAGGCTTGGTTCCGCTCTTAATTCTTTTGACACAGACCTGGATATTGGATAATCAGAATGAAAAGCTGGAGCATCAAAATGAGCTAATCAGCAGTCAAAACCTATTGCTGGATCAGCAAATCAATTTAGAAGAAGGTAATCGTCGAAGTTCCTACGTCTTTCTCATGAGTAACATCATGGATAAAATCGATGAGGAATTGAAGAATACGCGAAATGGCCGCCGCCAGCTAAGTGAAGAAATCATCGGTAGAATTGTTTCCCTTAGTCATGCTTTCAGGCCCTATCGCTATCTCGAAAATAACCGACTAATCCCTACTCCCCTAAGCCCAGAGAGGGGACAGTTGCTATACGCACTGGTCAATAGTCGGCTCGATTTGCCAACCTATGATGATATTTTTGCCAAAGCCAATTTTAGTTACAGTGACCTACCGCGCGCCAATTTTGCCGGAGCTTACTTGAAGGGGATTAACTTGTCCTATGCCAATATCAATCATGGTAATTTCAAAGATGCTATCCTGGATGGTGCTAATTTTCAGCAGAGTCAATTGGACTATGCCATCTTTGACAACACCTTAATGAATGAGGCTAACTTTCGGCAGGCTAATTTGGAACACTCCCAATGGTATAATGTGCTGGCGCAGGGGATTAGCTTGGCGATGGCTAATGTGCGCGCTGGGTTTTTTAATGGCGATTTTTCGAATGCGGAACTGGAAGGCATCATCTTACATGATGCTACCCTAAATTATATTGTCCTTCGCAATGCCTTCTTCTTCAATAGCAATTGGGTGAATCGAATGGCTCAGTACAACCTAAAAGGGTCCTTCTCCTTGACTGATAATTACAATATTGAACAAGATTACATCTTTGATTCCGGCCGAAATATCCAAGATACCGTCTTCCGTTTGATCCCAAGAAATGATACCCCACAGCTCCAGTTTTCTATTTGCGAAAGCCTGGTTCTCAATTTAATTCGGAGTGCGCCTGCGTTACAGAAGTTAGACCAAGAACTTAGGCAACAAGGGGATCGGTCCAAGTATGAGCTACAGTCCAGCCCTTATCTGCTTGCTGAGGAGGGACTACAGGATAGTCTTTTTACCTTTAGTAGGAGCGGGCAGGATACAACACAATTTGACCAAGTATTATGGGTTAAATTTGATCCTGAAGATGGCCGTTTATGGACCATATCGCCCGCAGCAGGGGAGATCACCATCCACAAATATCAGAAGGAGATGTATGACAACTTCTTGCAAAACTGCCAATAGATCAAGCCTAGTATGGACACTACCGAGCACATCAAAATCACCATCCATCCGAGTAGAGGGTGCGAAAATGAGCTAGGTAGATACTTTCTCACTCAAACCTATCAGGCTTTCCTCGGCGATTATAAAGCCTTAGTCCCGAGCCTGCCATTCCCCAAGATCTCAAGCTAAAAACGGAGGATATTATCCTAGTAGCAGCAGCAGTTCATTTCATGCAGGAAGAAAATCCGGCCGAAGTTGGCTCGTTTATTGCTGCTTTTGCTCGTGAATTGTATAATAATTAGCAGCAGTAGTTATTTACAATAAGTTAACCCGCTTAAAGCCCTACCCGCATTCGGATAAATCAACAGAATTTGTACCTTCGGCACCAATTCAGGAGGCCAGCTCACTGCGCTAACAATAAGCTGAAGTGAGCCGTACTGCACGACTTCATTCACAAGAGCAAAAGCTTCATCTTAAGCCTATGTCTCGTATCATCATCGTATCCAACCGCTTACCCGTAACGGTTAACAAATCCAAGGGTGAATTGGTGTTTTATCCTAGCGCTGGCGGCTTGGCGACGGGTTTGAATTCATTGGATGAACAGTGGGATAAAATTTGGGTAGGATGGCCTGGAGAAGAAATTAAGGACAAAGACCAGCAGGAAAAAGTAAAGGAAAGCTTGTTGAAGGATCAGTTGTTTCCCGTATTTCTTAGCAAAAGGGAAATCAAATTATTTTACGAAGGATTTAGTAATAAAACGATCTGGCCACATTTCCATTACTTTACCCAGTATACCACTTACGATGATACATCGTGGAAGGCCTATTGCAAGGTCAACGAAAAATTTGCGATCGCGCTCCGCTCCATCATAGAACCGGGAGATTTAGTCTGGGTTCACGACTATCAACTCATGCTCCTCCCCGCCATGATTCGCAAGGATTTTCCTTCGGTGTCCATTGGCTTTTTCCTACATATTCCCTTTCCCTCCTATGAAGTATTTCGCATCTTGCCTTGGCGTAAGGAATTATTGCTAGGTGTTTTAGGGGCGGATCAGATAGGGTTTCACACTTTTGGGTATATGCGTCACTTTCTAAGCGCAGTGTATCGAATCGGTGGGTTTGAGCATCAGTTTGGGAAGCTACGTATTAAACAACGGATCATCAATGTTGATGTCTTCCCGATGGGCATCGATTACGATAAGTATGCGAATCCTGCATTGGATCTGTTTAAGGGAGATGGTGCGTTTGAAGTGAAACGATTAGCCAAGGGAAAAAAATTGATTATCTCCATCGATCGCCTCGATTATACCAAAGGTATACCGCAGCGCATCCTGGCATTTGAACGTTTTTTGGATAAAAATAAAGCCTATAGAGAAAGAGTAAGCTTAGTATTGATCGTGGTTCCGAGTCGCGCAAATGTGGATCAATACCAGGAACTGAAACAACAAGTAGATACGCTTGTCGGAGCAGTGAATGGACGTTTTGGTACTTTCAATTGGGAGCCGATTAAATATTTTTATCGAGCACTGAGCCCCGAGGAACTAATGAGTTTATACCAAGAGGGAGACATCGCCATGATTACTCCCCTTAGAGACGGTATGAACTTAGTGGCCAAGGAATATATCGCTAGTAAAGACAAGAGTAAAAAGGGCGTATTGATCTTAAGTGAGATGGCTGGAGCTAGTAATGAGTTGACGGAGGCCCTGATTGTGAATCCTCAGGATATTCAGGACTTGGTGCACACCATGGAGGTGGCGATCAACATGAATGAGAAAGAACAACGTTGGAGATTGGAAAGAATGCAAGAAAAACTCCGTATCTATACCGTTAAACATTGGGCTACAACATTTGTAAAGGAACAGAAGAAATTAATGGAAATCCAACCCCAGCATCACATCAACTTGCTGCATGGATCTACAAGGTCTACTTTATTAGATGCATACAGACAATCAAAGCGTGCCTTGATCATTCTGGATTATGACGGGACGCTCATGAATTTTGATCCGGATCCGCAGGCCGTTTTCCCGGACGAAGAACTCATCAACTTACTGGAAAAACTTGCTGCTGTGCCACAGCATACCCTAGTAGTCAACAGTGGACGAGATAAAAAGACGCTTGGAGACTGGCTGGGAAGGCTGGGAATAGACTTGGCGGCTGAGCACGGTGTATGGGTTAAAAAAGGCCCGGATTGGTACCGGAATGAAGGCTTGAAAACCGCATGGAAAGCCAAAATTAGACAGGTGCTGCAGAATGTAGTGGAACGAACGCCTGGGTCATTTATCGAAGAAAAAGACTTTTCACTGGCTTGGCACTATCGGCGAATCGATAGAGATTTAGGAGAGAAACGGGTGCGTGAGTTTCGCGATGTGTTGTTGTACCTGACAGCCAACCTGGATCTACAGGTGTTGGAGGGCAACAAAGTAGTGGAGATCAAAAATGCCGGCGTCAATAAGGGGAAGGCGAGCCTAAATTGGCTCAATGAAGGGCCTTATGATTTCATTTTGGCGATCGGAGATGATCATACCGATGAAGATATTTTTGCCGTATTACCTACAGATTCTTTTTCCATAAAAGTGGGACTAGAACAAACGAAAGCTCGCTTCAATTTGACATCCGTGGAGGAGGTAAGGGGGCTATTGGGACAAATGGTAGATCAAAAGGGAAACCAAGTTTAAACCTTCAAAAGGGCAAAAAAACCGGATTTTTTTGCGAAAATCCCTCATTTTACGTATGTAAATGGGGCAAAAAATCACTTGGGATATTAAAAGTTTTTGTACATTTGCTTATAAGCTATTCAAATAGAGGACTAAAAACTATTAAGATTTCCTTTTTTTCACATCAGAGAGAGCGCGTTTTTAGGGGCCCTGCCTTCCTTCCTTTGCAGGGTCTTCTTTTTTCTGAGAATTAGCATATGAATACAGAAGCATTGGGCCAATTGTTTTATCGGGAAGTGGCAAAGATCACTGAGAATGAGCAATTGGATAAATTGGAGAAAGTCGCAGCCTTGCAACGCCTATTAAACCTCCTCTTTGTGGAGCTAACCCGTAAGGAACGCCTTCATTTTACAACCCTATTTGCCCGAATTACCTACGCCTCGCACCAATTTAAGTTGGAAAAAAGCCTGCAATTTTATCTACATCACTTTCGTAGACAGGCTAATCTGCAGGATAAAAGTCAATTGAATCATGATCAATTGTTGGGTCTTGGCTTAAAAGTGATTTGCGAAACGATCCGATTGGCCCTGGGAATCGATGTGCCCCTAACATTAGTTTCGCGGATTCCCGAACAATGGCCTTATCCTTTTTCTCCCGTTCGAATTACGAATTTTAAATCCAAGGCGCGCGTACTGCTCTTGGAGCAGGATGAAGATCACGCCCAACTACTTGGCCGGGATGAACACTATCCAGAGGAGATTATTCGCATTCAATACAATATCCCCGAACGCAACGAGAATTTCAATCCAAGTATAAATGCTATTAAGTTAATATTTGGTTTTCCACTCGTGGTCAACTTACTCGATATTGAAATTGATGAAGCGGGCACTTATCGGCCTCGGGCTTTTGTCATCGAACCCGATTACCTGGTTGATGTTTCTGCCGTAGCGAATTGTTTTCAGCATAATGCTTCTACCCCTTGGGGGTACCTGCTCAAAAAGTACCTGCCGTTTACGGCTTCTCCTGCCTTGATGCTAGGGAATATGGCTAACTTCTTCTTGGATGAATTAATGCATGATGCAGCGCTTAGTTTCCGGGAATTAGCCCCTCAATCTTTCTTTATCAATCCGCTGGGTTTCTCGCTTTTTGATGATGCCACTATCCGTGGAATCATGCAGAAAGGCCAACGTCATTTTGTGACCTTGAAGGATATGGTTAAAAGAGGGTTTGAGCAACAACGAATCGTGCCCAAAGATTGCCTCCTAGAACCCAGCTTCTATTCAGAAACTTACGGTTTGCAAGGGCGATTGGACATCTTATACCGAGCCCAGGAGAGCGAAACGGAAATGGCCATTGTGGAACTCAAGAGTGGCAAGGCTTGGCAACCCAATATACATGGCATTAGCCAATCGCACTACATCCAAACGCTCCTTTACGATCTATTGATCCGTTCCTCCTTCGGTCACCAAATCAATTCGGCCAATTACATCTTGTATTCAGGACAGGACCAGGATCAATTGCGGTTCGCTCCACCGGTTAAAGCACAACAATTTGAGGCTTTGCAATTGCGAAATCAGTTGGTGGGAATTGAGCGCCTGTTGACGAATCTTGGACAAGGGGAAATCGAATTATTAGAACAAGGGCGTCGATTGTTTGGTAAGCTTAAGAAGACTCAATTCCCTCAATGGAAGGGCTTCATGCAGCGAGATTTGGTACATTTCGAAAATACGTACCAACTACTAAAGCCCCTTGAAAAGAAGTACTTTATCGCTTTTTCTGGTTTTATTGCCCGGGAGCAACGACTATCCAAGATGGGGGCAGGGGTGCTTGATCGCTCTAATGGTTTAGCCGGCTTATGGCTAGATTCCATGCAGCAAAAGGAGGAAAATTTTGCTTTGATCAGCGATCTCCGAATTACCAAGAATGAATCTCAGGCGGATGAACCCTCCTTAGTATTTGAACGGACGGAGAAAACTAGCCCCCTGGCAAACTTTCGTAAGGGGGATATTGCCGTGCTTTATCCCGTCATTGAAGGCGATCCAAAGGCGGTGCTAGCCAATCAGATCTTCAAGTGTTCCGTCATGGAAATCGATGGCAATAAGGTCGTGGTTCGCCTACGCTCCCGCCAATTTAATGATCACGACTTTACACATTTTGAGTATTGGAATCTTGAGCATGATGTAATGGATGCGGGCTTTACCAGTATGTATCGCGGCTTATTTGGATTTGCCGCTGCTTCTCAAGACTACCGACGGCTGATTTTAGGGCAAAGACCACCTGAAAAACCCGAACATACTCCGCTGGAATTGAGTTCAGAGATGACCCACGAACAGCAAGGAATCCTTTCCAAGATTATACAGGCAGAGGAATATTTTTTGTTGTGGGGCCCTCCGGGAACTGGAAAGACAAGTATTGTGCTACGGCATTTGGTAGCTTACCTAATGTCAGAAACGCAGGAACAATTGCTGTTGCTAGCCTTTACCAATCGGGCAGTGGATGAAATCTGTGAGGCGTTGGATCGGATTGGCGGCGATATTCGGGAGCACTATTTCAGAATAGGATCTTCCTATGCAACTGCACCGAAGTACCAAGAGCAATTGCTACAGGAAAAGATGAAGGGGATTGGTTCTCGGAAAGATTTACAGAAGATTTTAAAAGGACATAGGATAGTAGTCGGTACCGTGGCAGCCGTAGTTGGTAAAGATGAATTGTTGCAATTGAAATCCTTTGATCGCTTGATTATAGATGAGGCTTCGCAAATTTTAGAACCACTGCTTGTCGGTTTGCTAGCGCATTTCAAACGCTTCGTTTTAATCGGGGACCACAAGCAACTACCGGCTGTAGTGACCCAGCCAGCAGAAGATTCCGCCGTACTTGATGGTGAGCTGCATGGGATGGGATTAGGGAATCTCCGAAATTCTCTTTTTGAAAGACTATTTAAAAAGTGCCAGGATAATGCTTGGGACTGGGCTTTGGACAAACTAAGCCACCAGGGTAGGATGCATCAGGAGATTATGGCGTTTCCAAGTGAGCATTTTTACAGCGGCAACTTGAGAATACTGCCAGATAATATTCCTGTCCATCTTCGACAATTAAATGCTTATCCCTTGCAACCCAATGAGCATCCGCTAGCTAGCTTATTGTGCGGCCAACGGATGATCTTCTTGCCGACTCCTATTGATGAAAGCAGCCCAGCACAGAAAACCAATCGGCACGAAGCCCAGATGATTGCTGATCTGGTTGCCAATTTCCAAGAATTATACACATTTAATCAACGCCCTTTTTCTGCGGAATCAATTGGAATCATTACCCCTTACCGAGCGCAAATCGCGCAGATCAAAACCGCTTTGCAGCAAAGAGATCTACCCATTGAATCCATTACAGTCGATACAGTCGAGCGCTACCAAGGGGGAGCCAGGGACATTATTTTAATTTCCCTCTGTACCAATTCGAGTTTCCAGTTGTTATCCCTTGCTAGTCTTTCGGACGAAGGGGTGGATCGAAAATTGAATGTGGCGCTGACGCGAGCCCGCGAACAAGTGATCTTGTTAGGAAACCCGAATATCCTGCGCCAAAACCCAGTCTATGCAGCTTTGATTGACTTTTGTGAACAAAAGTAACGACCATCTCTAAGGAATGTCTAGAATTTTGTGGGTTTGAAGACTAAGCCGCCATTGCGGGTGTTCTAGGCAATAGTTGAGAGATAGGTGGGTGTTTTCCTGCACCTTCGGACCATCCATAGGTTGGAGGAAAAAATTTTCAAAGTCTAACTCCTCAAATAGAACGGGTTCTGCTCCGGCTTGAGGGAATACTAGTTTTAATTCTTGCCCGCTCGTAATCACCAGTTCCGTATTGGCCTTGGGGCTTACACAGATCCAATCCAGTCCTTTTGGAGGAGCTATCGTTCCGTTCGTTTCCACAGCGATTTCAAAACCTTCCGCATGGAGTGCTTCCACCAGTGCTTCATCCAGTTGCAACATGGGTTCTCCCCCCGTACACACCACATATTTGCGCCCCCCGCCGGCTTTGGGCCAGTGAGCAGCTACCGCTTCTGCTAGAATTTGTGGCGTCTCAAAGCGTCCACCGTTCACCCCATCCGTACCCCAGAAATCTGTGTCGCAGAATTTGCAGATGGCTTTATGGCGATCTTCCTCTCGACCGCTCCACAAATTACAGCCACTAAAGCGGAGGAACACAGCGCCTCTGCCCATTTGAGCCCCTTCCCCCTGTAGGGTATAGTACATCTCTTTAACCTTATAACTACTCATGCCGCAGTACTCCTTTTTTAACAAGTTTTACGCAAAGTTATAATTCGCAACATTATTTGTTGGCGGACCGTTCATTTTTTTACCTTTGTCCGTTGCTTACTCGCATGCTACGCAACTTTAATACCTTGGAGACGTTTTCTTTAGCAGATCACGAAGATTTATTATGCAATTTGTATACCCGACCTTTCTGTTCGCATTACTGGCACTGGCGATTCCGATTATTATTCACTTGTTTTACTTCAGAAGATTCAAGAAAGTATATTTTACGAATGTACGCTTCTTGAAAGAAGTGAAAGAGGAGACTAGTGCCCGTTCAAAACTGCGCAATTTACTGGTCTTGGCTATGCGTTTGCTGGCCTTACTCTTCCTAGTATTTGCCTTCGCTCAGCCTTTTATCCCCAGAGATGTCGAGGTTAAAACCGGGCAAAAGGCGGTGAGTGTCTTTTTGGACAACTCTTTCTCGATGAGTGCACTGAGTCAAGATGCGGCACTAATGGACAAGGCCAAGCAACGGGCGAGGGAGATCATTCAAGCCTACAATGTAGAGGACCAGTTTCAGATACTAACCAATGACTTTGAAGGTCGACACCAAAGAATGCTTAGCCAGGAAGATGCCTTAAGCATGGTAGATGAGGTGGGTATTAGTCCTAGTGTCCGACAACTATCGCAGGTGCTCAGTCGCCAGCAACAAGCCTTGGGAACAAGTGGAGTTGAAAATCATGTGGCGTACCAAATTTCTGATTTCCAACGGAACATTACGGATCTTACCACCTATACAGATACGCTGACCGAATTGAATCTTATTCCGCTGCAATCTGTCGAGGAGCGAAATATTAGCATCGATTCTGCTTGGTTTGAGTCGCCCGTGCAAATGCTTAACCAGACCAATCAATTGATGGTGAAGGTTAGAAATTTGAGTGGAGAGGATGCCGAGAATATCCGATTATCTATTAAATATGATGGACAGACACGTCCTGTTGGAACGCTATCAGTGGATGCCAATTCTTCAGTTATAGATACGGTGAACTTTACCATTAATCGTACAGGATGGTACGCGGCAGAGTTAGCGATTACAGATTTTCCGGTACAGTTTGACGATAAATACTATCTGGCCTTTAACGTGGCAGAACGGATCAACGTCTTGGTGATCAATGAGGGAAGCCCCAATCGTTATCTAGAGGCCGCATTTAAAGGGATTAGCTATTTTAATCTGACTAGTTTACCCAGCCAGAACCTAGACTACTCTAGTTTTTCCTCCTATCAGATGATTGTATTGAACAATTTAAATGCGGTATCGTCCGGGCTGTCTTTCGAACTGCAGCAGTATATGGATGAAGGAGGCAATCTGCTGGTTTTTCCAGGAAGAAATGCCAGTGCAGGATCTTACCAACCCTTTTTACAGTCCATTCCCGCCAATGAATTGGTGAGTTGGGAAGATCTCAGCCGGCAGGTAGGTAGCATCAATACAGAGGAGTTCATCTTTAATGATGTTTTTGAAAATAGGAGTGCCAATCTAAATCTTCCACAATCCCAGGGCAATTTCAAGCTTACGAAATTCGGAAGTAGACAGGAAGAAATCTTGATGACTTATCGCGACGGAACAGCATTTTTGTCGAAGTATCGCAAGGGCAAAGGCCATCTTTATTTTTGCGCTGCACCTTTGGCTGAAGAATGGAACAACCTAGTTCGCAATGGAGAGATATTCATTCCAATGCTCTACAAAATGTCCATTTCCGCAGGGGAAAGCAGACCAATCGCCTATACGATTGGACAAGATGATCTTATTCAATCTAATCATCAGGGAACCAGTGGCGATATTGTATACAAGCTGCAAGGAGAAGGAGAAGAGTTTATTCCAGAACAACGTGTGGTTGGTTCCACCGTTTTTCTAAGCCTTAATAATCAAGTCAGAGATGCGGGCTATTACCAGTTGTTTTTGAACGAGGAATCCATTTTGGATCGCTTTGCTTTCAATTTTGACCGGCAGGAATCTGCATTGACTTACTATAGTAATGATGAGCTACAGGCCCTGGTAGGGGACGTGGCCAGTGTGATCGGTACACAGGGGAATGAAGTGCTGACCGCAAAAATTACGGAGAGAAGCCAAGGAGTTGTGCTTTGGCGTCTATGTGTGGTTTTGGCGCTCTTGTTCCTGTTGGCTGAGGTACTATTGCTTCGTTTTTGGAAAGTTTAATGCTGCTTATCGAGGTAAAAATTATTTTTGAAATCACCCATTTGTCAAAGGAGAAGCCTATTTTTGGCCAACTTTTTGATGCCATTGACTACTAGTTGGCCGCAAGATAAACGTGAAGACAATTAAGAGAAAGACTTCTAATGGGTAAGGATCTGCTACTCAAACAATGTAAAATAGTTGACCCTAGGTCAAGCTTTCATGATACCTTCCAAGACATTCTGATCCGGGAAGGTAAAATCCACACCATTGATACTGAAATAGACGCAAAGGGGGCTGAAGTAATCGCTCCCAAAGGACTGGAGGTGTATCCTGGCTGGTTGGACATTGGTGTACATACCAATGATCCTGGGTTTGAACACCGAGAGGATATGTCTACGGTAACTGCGGCGGCAGCGGCTGGAGGATATACGGGTATTGTTAGTTTCCCTAATACGCACCCGGTCGTACAATCTAAGGCAGATATTAACTATGCGCGACAGTTTTCCAACCGGCAAGTGGTGCAAATATATCCTGCCGGAGCGCTTACGCATGACTGTAAAGGAGAGGAAATTACGGAGATGCTGGATATGCATCATGCGGGAGCAGTATTGTTTTCTGATGGTTTGCATTCTATTAAGCATGCCGGCGTCTTCCTGCGCGCCCTGCAGTACGTCAAAAGCTTTGGGGGATTGGTAATGCATCATGCCCTTGATCCGCATTTGGCGGGAGAAGGACAGTTGCATGAGGGCTTTACCAGCACTACCTTGGGGATGAGAGGAATTCCTGCCTTAGCAGAAGAGATCATGGTTCAACGGGATCTCAGTCTGTTAGCTTATAGTGAATCTAAGTTGTATCTGCATGCCATTTCCACAGCCGCAGCGGTGGCGCAAATTCGCCGAGCAAAGGCAGAAGGACTTGCGGTGAGCTGCTCCGTGGCTTATCTCAACCTACTTTACACGGATGAAGATTTGTCCGGTTTTAATAGTGACCTAAAGGTACTTCCTCCACTTCGAAATAAAGCGGATCAGCAGGCTCTTTTAGAAGGGCTAGTAGATGGTACGATCGATGCTATCTGTTCGAATCATGTGCCTTTGGAAGAGGAATTGAAGAAGTTGGAATTCTCTTATGCTGACTTTGGAGCTAGTGGATTGCAAACCGTATATAGTGCCTTGCAAACGAAATTGGCGAAGAACTTGGATCGTGGATTATTGGCAGAAAAGCTAGCTCATGGGCCTCGACAAATTCTTCAGTTAGACGAAGTTAAGATAGAAGTAGAAGCGAAAGCAGATCTTACCTTGTGCTTGCCAGAAGACCATTGGTCGCTCGACCGTTCCAATAATCAATCGAAGTCCGAGAACAACCCTTTTTGGAAGAGTATTCTGAAAGGGAAGATCCTCGGCGTAATAAATGGTCAACAATCGATGTTTTTTGATTCTTGATCAGATTTTTTTTGCTACTGGGCTGGTTTTTTGCAATTTCCGGTGATAAATGGATTAAAACAATGGATTTGGAAGTGGAATAACATCTACCTATTAGGGGTAGATGTAACCGTCCCACCTATCTAGCTTCATCCGCTGACCATCACTTTACGTTCCTATCCGATCCCTTCTTTAGTCCAGCATTACATAACCAACTTAACCATTTTTAGTATGGATACCTTAGACAATCCGAACAAGATTATCGATCCAAGTACGGTAAGCTATCAAAGCATTTCGCTTCGAAATGGAGCGATCGCTGGGTTAATTCTCATTATTATCGGACTCATTGCAAATTTGACTGGAATTTCCGATCCTACACAGCCAAATTCTGCTACTGGCTGGATCTTGAACATCGTCAATTGGGGAATCATGATTGCCTTTATGGTCATGGCGGTTAAAAAACATCGCGATGAAGATTTAGGCGGGTTTATTACCTTTGGGCGAGCTTTTGGTGTCGGCTTTCTAGTAACCCTTGTCATTTCAGTAATTACTGCAGTGTGGGTTTACGTTTACTTTGGCTTTGTTGATCCTGAGATGGCAGCTACCATCATGGAGAATTCACTGGCTCAACAAGGAATCGATGACGACGCGACGATCGATCAAATGAAATTCTGGTTTTCACCGGGGGCAATGGCCATCTATGGCCTATTGGGCTCTTTGTTCTTCGGAGTGATTCTATCTTTAATCGTTGCCGCTGTGATGAAGAAGAACCCTCCCGGTCACATTTAATGTATGATGAATCAAGCAAGTATAAGATATGGACTTATAGCAGGAGTAGGCGTTGTCGCCTACTTTCTGCTTTTTTATTTGATAAAACCTAGCCTGATCCTAAACCCTTACATCTGGTGGGGATCTGTGGTCATTTACTTCTGGGCTATGTTTCAGGCCGCCAAGAAAGAAGGGGAGGAAAATTCATTTTTCACCTATCTCAAACCTGCCTTCGCGGTATATGTGCTAGCCAACGCTTTCTTCTACACTTTTTATTATTGTCTTTTTGGAGTTTTTGATACTTCTCTGGTAGATTTGCAGTTTGAATTGATGCAGGCCAATCCGAGAGCTCCTGAGAACCTAAAGAGAGAAATGCTGGATGTTACTTTTAACAGTGTTTTCTTCTCGTACTGCAGTAGTCTTATTGCAGGTTTTCTGTATGCTCTAGGGATTAGCTTTATGGCTCGACGTGCGAAATTAGCTACCATATGAACATATCAGTAGTCATTCCCTTGTTAAACGAGGAAGAATCCTTACCTGAGTTGGAGGCATGGATTAGAAGAGTAGTGGAACCATTGGGGTACACCTATGAAATCATCATGGTTGATGATGGAAGTAAGGATTCCTCTTGGAAAGTCATAGAAGGTCTCGCCCAAAATAACCCTAATGTAAGGGGTATCAAATTTCGAAGGAATTATGGCAAGTCAGCTGCCCTCAATACGGGATTTCAGGCAGCTCAAGGGGAGGTAGTCATCACAATGGATGCCGATCTTCAGGATAGCCCAGACGAAATTCCCGGCTTGTATAAGATGATCATAGAAGATGGATATGATTTGGTCTCGGGATGGAAAAAGACCCGGCATGATCCCTTTTCCAAAACTTTTCCTTCCAAATTCTTTAATGCAGCTACCCGTTATGTGTCTGGAATTCCCTTACACGATTTCAACTGTGGCTTGAAGGCTTATAAGAACGATGTGGTGAAGTGCATAGAGGTATATGGCGAAATGCATCGTTATATTCCCCTCATTGCGAAAGGAGCAGGTTTTGGAAATATTGGGGAAAAAGTAGTTGCCCACCAAGCGCGTAAGTACGGGAGTACTAAGTTTGGGGGGATCAAACGGGGTCTAATTGGATTGCTTGACCTCATGTCCATTACCTTCGTCGGTCGATTCAGTAAACGACCCATGCACTTCTTTGGAACCATGGGCTTCTTTGCTTCCATGGCCGGAGTAATACTCTTAGGCTACTTGAGTATCCAAAAACTGGTGTATCAAGCGTACTTTATTACCGATCGCCCCTTGTTTTACCTGGGTATCTTATTGTTGATTGTGGGAACTCAACTGTTCGTTACCGGCTTTCTTGCGGAGCTAGTCTCTAGGAATTCTCCAGACCGAAATAACTATCTGATCGAAAAGAGGATCAATGAGTAAAATACTGATTTTATCTCCGGCTCATCCGCTCAGAGGGGGCATCGCTTCTTTCTCCGAACGCTTGGCTAAGGAATTGCAAATAGAAGGAGATGAAGTAGTCATCTACTCTTTTAGTCTTCAGTATCCTGGGTTCCTATTTCCAGGGACGACCCAATACAGTGATGACCCAGCACCAGCGGGCATCCAGATCGAAACCTGTGTGAACTCGGTGAATCCCTTCAATTGGTTGCAGGTTGGACTTCGAATTGGTAAATGGAAGCCAGACCTGATTATAGTGCGGTATTGGTTACCTTTTATGGGACCATCACTGGGCACCATCCTACGCATAGCTAAGCGAAAATCGGGCTGCCAAGTAGTAGCCATTACCGATAATGTAATACCGCATGAGAAAAGACCAGGGGATCGGATTTTCACCCATTATTTCTTACAAGCGGTAGATGCTTGCGTCGTTATGTCGAAATCGGTGGAGAAAGATATTCGACAATTCGCCAAAACTAAACCCGTAGCCTTTTCTCCGCACCCCATCTATGACAACTATGGAGCGGCGGTCAGTCGTTCTGAAGGTTTGAAATTCCTGGACTTGCCGGATCAAAATCGATATCTCTTGTTCTTCGGATTTATCCGTCGTTACAAGGGCTTGGACCTCTTACTACAGGCTATGGCCATGCCTAAAGTGAAAGCACTAGGTGTGCAACTTATTGTAGCAGGAGAATACTATGACCAAGCTGAGTTCTATGAAAACCTGATAGCAGAGCATCAATTGGGGGAACAGGTCATTCTCCGTACCCATTTTATTTCTAACGAAGAAGTGAAGTACTACTTTGCTGCGGCTTCATTGGTCGTGCAACCCTATCGATCGGCGACGCAAAGTGGCATCTCTCAGATTGCCTACCATTTTGAAAAGCCGATGCTGGTAACTCGGGTGGGTGGTTTGCCAGAGATCGTGGCAGATAAAAAGGAAGGCTATGTAGTAGCTGTCAATCCCGAGGCCATTGCTGAGGCCATGGTCGATTTCTTTACGGCGGATCGAGAGCAGGAATTCCAACAACACCTAAAAGCTGCGAAAACCCGTTTTTCATGGAATCATATGACAGAAACGATTAAGCGTTTAGCTGGATTTAATGCTTAATGCTTGGAGGTAGCGATTCGGTCTGTAAGTAATCATGTAAGGAACCCTAGTCCGGCTATTTTTACTACCATAGTGCTGCTATGCGGCTAAAGATGAGCTTCGCATGAAGCCTTAACTTAAGATTTTCGCTTCCACAGCCAAGCTCCAAACCAGCACTTAGCTCTGATCTAATTTGGGCCAATCTACCTAAAGCCCTAACTTACCTCCGCAACTTTGTCCATCCAAGAATCTAAAACGAAAAAAGCACCATTATGAGTAAAGTAGACCAAGTTGATAATAAAGTGCTGGGTAAGACCATCTTAATGGCTGGTATTGCCATTGCCGTCTTACTAGTTATTTGGGAAGTTGTTCACTTGAAGCTATTGCCAGGTACAGATAGCTGGGCTAAAGGAGTGAAAACCGCCGTCAGTCTATTGGTATTTTGGTTAGTCATCACGAGTTCACTCCGGGCGATGAATAAGATGAGAAAGGAGATGGATTGGTTTAAATTGATCGGTGGAGGCGTTGGTATCGCTACCTTAGGAATTGTGCTCTTCCTCGTCACCTTACAGTTTCTCAATTGGTTAGAGGTGGGCTGGGCAGAAAAGCCAAATTATGGCTTGATTGGCTTTTATGCGGGCGGGGCTTTTATTGTTTCGTTATTGTCCCTGATAAATCTAAGAGTAGAGAGTAAAATGATTGGGAATGTTTTAGAATTCCTAGTCATTGCCTTGGTGGTCTACCTGTTTTTCAAGTTTAGTTAAATCCTTCCTTAATTGTATAAATTAAAGTATCAGGATGCACCCTAGAATAGAAGAGATGATTAGTCAAAGCATTGCTGCCAAGCAAGCCGTTCTTGCGGACAAAGACTTATTGGCTATGGTAGATGCTATTGCACAGCATTGCGTTGAGGTTTTTCAAGCAGATGGCAAGGTGCTTTTTTGTGGGAATGGTGGAAGTGCGGCTGATGCCCAACACCTGGCAACGGAGTTGTCGGGTAGATTCTACTTCGATCGCCCGCCGCTATTTTCAGAGGCATTGAATGCGAATACGGCCTTCATTACTGCAGTCGGTAATGACTATGGTTTTGATCATATTTTTGCGAGGATGGCGAAAGCTGCCGGTAGGGCAGGAGATGTTCTTTTTGCACTTTCTACCAGTGGGAATTCTCCCAATGTACTCAATGCTATTACCACGGCAGGTGAGATCGGCATGAAGACCGTAGGCATGACGGGAGCAGATGGAGGAAAGATGATCGATCAATGTGATTGGCTGATACGTATCCCTTCCAGTGATACACCACGCATTCAAGAATGCCATATGATGATCGGACATTTAATCTGCGAATTAGTTGAAGAGGGCATGTTCGGGGATCAGAAACCTTCATAGAAATGCTTACAAACACGTCATGGACCCTCTTTCTGGATAGAGATGGGGTGATTAATGAGCGCTTACCCGGAGCTTATATCAGCCGATGGGAGGACTTCCAGTTCACCCCCGGAGCACAAGAGGCCATTGCCCAATTTTCCGCCTTTTTTACACGGATAATTATTGTTACCAACCAACAAGGAATTGGCAAAGGGTCGATGACCGCAGCACAACTTTCATCCTTACATGCTAAAATGTTGGAGGAAATCAAGCTAGCCAAAGGGCATGTTGATGCCATCTATTTTTGTGCAGATCTTAAAACTCAGGCAAACAATTGCAGGAAACCACAGCCAGCTATGGCCCTGCAAGCCCAGCGGGAATTCCCAGAAATCACCTTTTCTCGTTCGGTCATGGTTGGTGATTCCATTAGCGACATCCAATTTGGTCAGCAACTAGGCATGAAAACCGTGTTAATCGATACCAAAGAAGATGAACGCGAACTGTGGCGCTTAGCCAAGAAACAGGGGGTAGCTCCTGACAAAACCTTGCCAAAGCTTTCTAGTTTTACTGCGCTCTTACCAGACTTTTTAGCTTAGCATCTTTCCCCTTTTACCTCGATTTTATTGGACCAAAAGGCCGCAAATGGGCGAGTCCTATTGGGCAAATAATAAGTGATGCGAACCTGTACGACATAATCTCCAGGCCAAGGAATGGGTACGACTCGATCCGGGGATCCGGTACCCCAGGTCCAAGTGCCATTGGGATGTTCGGCAGTCCAGGTATAAACAACTCGTGCATTTGAAGGGGGCTTGATAGGAAGGTCGGAGACCATGGCGATCTGGGCGGTACTTTGGGGGCCGTATCCTGCGCAGAAGGTCTCACCATTTACACAAGAAATGGTAGCTCTCATCATGGAATGGCTAGTTAAGTTCGTGAACAATAGCAAACATACGCCTGCTAAGATAAGTTTTCTCATCGTGTTGTAGGTTAGTGTTGGGAAAATAATCATAGTAGTCACGGCAGATACAGCAAAAACTATACCTGTTAGATATATTTTTTAAATTCACGTTTTAAGCCCTCAATATGAAGGGGTTTACTAAGATGGCTTGAATGTCTGCGCCGAGGGGAGTAGGTTATTTACCGGGGGCGAACGAATTGCCCGTTTGGGAATTAATAACTGAAAATAAATGTTGTTTATTGTGCGTTGTTCCCTTATTGCAGTTAGAGGATTAATTTTTACTTATTCAAATACATGAAGCTTCCCCTGGTTTTTTTAGCATTTGCTAATGACAAAGATAACCACCTTCCTCTGTTAGAGGAGGAGCGGAAAGCTATTACTGCAGAACTCATACCGCTAGCCAGTAAGCAATACTTCCAACTCTTTACCGAACCTTCTGCTACTACCCAAGACCTTAGCCGTTATGTCGCTGAATTCAAAGATCGAATTCTTTTATTTCACTATGGCGGACATGCGGAAAGCGATAAAATCTTCTTGGCTGATCAAGTTGCGGATTCCAGCGGCCTAGCTCAGTTGCTAGGGTTGCAATCGGATTTGAAGTTGGTGTTTTTGAATGGCTGTTCGACGCGTGAGCAGGTTGAGGCACTCTTCGATGCTGGCGTACCGGCCGTCATCGCAACTACCGTTCCAATTGCTGACACAGCTGCACGGGAGTTTGCGGCGATCTTTTATAAGGCACTAGCCACCCAGCATACCTTAGAAGAAGCCTTTAAGCTCGCAGCTGCGGATTACCTGCTGAAGATGGGGGAAGCAGTTGGAATCTATCGAGGTATTGGTCCTTCTAGAGATCCAGAAAAGGAAGAAACCTTACCCTGGGGCTTGTACATCCAACCGGATCAAGAGGAGGTGCTGCAATGGAAACTACCGGTAGAAAGCCAGTCTTCGGTGATCGTTAGGGGAGGCGAATTCAGGTATCAGGGTGCGCGATCGATCAATCAAATGTTGATTGAAACCATTGCCAATGCCACCATGCCCTATGCCGAGGATGTCAGATCATTGATAGAGGACGCACGAGCAAAGGAAAGAGCGCCCAAGATCCGCGACCTTAGGGTGGCCGTGATCGATTCCTTTCCCACCCCGATCGGCACCCACCTCCGAAAGCTCCTCTTATCTGAAGAAATTAGTACCACCCGCTTGGCCAAGATCATCAATGTGTATCAAGTGGCTGGCAAGATTCTTGCATTTATTATGATGAGTCAGCTCTGGGATGAGTGCTATAAAAACAAGAAGTTCAAATGGCCAAAAGGAGCGCTGAAGGTCATTCAAGACTACTTTGACTTGGAGCCCGATCTAGAGCAACGATACAACTACATCGCATTGACAAAGGCGATCAGTGATGCTTTTGTCGAAAATAATGTAGAGCCCTTTATTGAGGAGTTTAAGCAGTTGCAAGAGGAGTTTTATCAAGATAGTAAGTTCTATAGTGCACACCTCTTCTTAGAAGAAATGAAGGACGAACTGCGAGGTTCTATTGCGGCAGATGAGATAGAGAGTTTTTGTGTTCAAGCAGAGGATCACCTTTGCGAATTATTCAAACATATCGGATTCAGTGCCAAGTATACTTTGGCCACCGTCAAGAATATTGATTTACTGAAAAGACGACATGAACAACCACGGTATCGCCATCATTTGGTGATCTTGGATAAAATTACAGCTGCCTTTGGCGTATTAGATGAAACCATTGTGACTCCGGAATACACAGATAACCAGTCCGTGGTCTTACTGAAAGATGAAGAAGCAGTTCATCCTTACTTAAATCTTTCTCCTTTCATTATTGATGAAAATGCATTGCTCGGTCAAAATAATTCCAAGCTTTTCTTTTTTCGATTTAGAGAAAACAAAGCCTTGCGATACATTCTTTTCGACAACTTGAAAGATGAACTGGTCATTAGCTCAGAAAAATACGAAGAAGTGTACACCCAATTTATCAACTTTCTGCGGTCAATTGAACTAGGATAAATGGAAAGTACAAGCTATACAAATCTCTCTCCCTTTAAATTTCTGGATGCCTACCAGAAAGAGGACGGAGATATTTTCTTTGGCCGCGAGGCCGAAGTACAGGAGTTGTATAAGATGTCCTACCAAACCAATTTGATTTTGGTCTATGGCGTTTCAGGGACGGGGAAAACAAGTATTGTCCGCTGTGGTCTAGCCAACTGCTTCGATCAGAGTGATTGGTTTGATGTCTATATACGACGGCAAGAAAATATCAATAAAGCAACGATACGGGAGCTGAAACACCATGATGCCAATCAATCTTTCGAACCGGGAGATGCTTTGCCCCAAATGGTGCATTCCCTTTATAAGGACCATCTACGACCGATCTACCTAATTTTTGATCAATTCGAGGAACTCTTCATCCTCGGATCTGAGGAGGAGCAAGCGGAGTTCATCGCTAGTATCAAAGATTTGCTGGCTCATGACCTACCTTGCAAAGTGATCATTGTGATGCGTGAAGAGTATTTGGCTAGATTGTCAGGATTCGAAAAGGCCGTTCCTTCTTTGTTTGAAAAACGCTTGAGGATTGAGCCCATGAATCGGGCCAATGCCCGGGAAGTTATCATTTCTACGGCAAGAAACCCACGTTTCAATATCGAGTTGTGTTATGAGGAGATTGCAGACGATATTATCGATAATGTCACGGCCGGAGGAGGAAGAGTACAGTTAACGTATCTACAGGTATTTCTGGACAAGATGTATCGATTAGCGGCAGAAGAAGATCCAGATAACATTGTTTTTGATGTTGACTTGGTGCAGCAAGTAGGAAGTATTGAGGATGTCCTAGCAGACTTCTTGGAAGAGCAGCTAGTGGTATTTTCAGAGGAAGTAGATCGTCGCGATTTGGCCTTGCGTTGGCTAAAGTTATTTGTATCTGAGAAGGGCACCAAAATACCTGTATCTATAGAGGAACTCCAACAAATGTCCGGAGACATGAGTCTCCCTCGTTTGAGTATCTATCTGGATTTCTTCGTTAATCGGCGCATTTTAAGACCCTTAGACAACGAGCAATTCGAATTAAGCCATGATAGTCTGGCAGAAGAGATCTTTGGCCTGCGACCACAAGGCGTGCCCATGCCAAGGATCGTCATTCCAGATGACAGGCCTCCCTCTCCCTTTATGGGCTTCGAACCCTATAATAGTGAAATGGCTCCTTTCTTTTTCGGTAGAGAGGAGGAGGTCAAAGACCTCTTTGATAAGGTAGTTAATGAACTAGGAGCACGTACTACTTTGGTGTTTGGTCCCTTGGGGGTTGGCAAAACTTCCTTGGTATGCGCAGGGTTATTGCCAAGGATCAAACAGCTATATGAAGTAGCATATGTGCGCTGTAGTCGCGAATTGATTGATTCAGTGCTAACCAAGAAGATGTTAGCACAGGAACCCAGCGGAGACGAAAAGCCCTTATTCCTTGATTTGGCCTTTCAGTGGTCGGATGAACCGCCGACACCCTTGGAGCGGAAAATCATCATCCTGGATCAATTCGAGGAGTTCTTTATTTGGGTGCAGGACCACGAGCAACTCTTACACCTGTATCTACATATTGCTGCTTTACTCGAATCTCGACGCAACATTGATTTAGTGATCGTCTTAAGGGATGAATTCTTTTCGCAGATTCAGGATCTGGAAGCTTTTATCCCGAATATCCTGGAAGAACAGGTACGAATTAGACATGTTGATAACCCAACTGCTCATAGCATTATTGAGGAACTGCTTAGGCAAGCGGATATGGAAGTAGAGAATCCGGCCATTATTGATCGGATCATACAGAATGTGAGTGAAGAGGACGGTAAGATCAATCTTACATACCTACAACTATACTTAGAACGTTTATATGAAGAATTGAACTAGTATGTCAGCCTGAATTGTTTCCATAAGTAGTTAAATCGTTGAAACATGCCAAAGCTAATTAGTGATGCTTTATTAGATAGCATGCGTAAGCCCAGCGTAATGGTAGACGACATGCTAGACAAGGAGTTAGAAACGCTGGAAGCTGACCTGGGGCGTAAGGCCAAAGGCGTCGGGAACCATCTCATGTCACTTTTGGTGCAGAATGGTAATCGGATTCAATGGGAGGAGGAGGCCCTGATCGGCGAAATGACCCGGATCACCGAACTGGACAGAGAAACGGTAAAAGGCGTTTTGAAATCCTTGCAGGAAGTCGGGATTATAAGAAAAACGGCAGGACAACGTTACGAGATGGCCAATAGCTTTTTGGCACGCAGAGCCAATCAAAAGCTTGAAGCCGACAATCGAGTCCTTAGAGGCATCCAAACGACGATTCGGGATCATCAAGAAAGAGACGATCTGCTCGATGAGAAATATATTAACTACATAGAATCTTCGATCTCATTAAATCTACTGACCGAAGAAGAAAGACAATTTGTAAAGGCCTCCAAGAAGAACATCTACAAGCGGCGATGGAATATTAATATGCTTAGAGTTGGGGCTTTCTTGGTTCTGGCGGCGCTAGCATTTTACAACATCACGCTATACCGAAGTGCCCGAAAAAATAATGAGGAATTTCAGCTCGTAAATGAGCAGCTCATTCAAGAAAAAAATAGAGCGGAAGCGGCTGAAGCGGAAGCTAGCCAAAAGGCGGACGAAGCGGAGGACGCCAGGATTTCCGCAGAGGAAGCCCGTATCCTGGCGGAGGAGGCTCGTACCGCTGCCATAAAATCTGCTGAAGAGGCAGAAGTACTCCGCAAAATTGCCTTTGCCGATCGCGACAGCATTTCTAGCCTTAATGAACAGACGGCGGCCCAAGCAGCAATTCTCAAATCTTTATCTGAAGAAGCCGACAAGAAAGCTAGAGATTACAAGGAATTGAAGGAATTAGCAGAGGAACGGGCCGAGGAGGCTCGAATTGCGCAACAGAAAGCCGAGCAATACAACAAGATTATCACCTCCTGGAATGTAGCTAACCAAGCTTTGCTTATCGAAGACCCCCGAACCAAGGCCTTGGTCGCCAAGGAAGCCTACAATGTCAATCTGCGGTATCCAGAATTGGGAAATACCTACAATCCCAATATTGTCAAAGCACTTTTTGAGTCTTTGCGTAGCCTGAACTCTGAACGCGTATTTCGGGAGGGAGGTCGGCATTCAGCTGATGTCCAAGCCATTGCGTTTCGTCCTCAGTTGGATCGATTCTATACGGCGGGCGGAGATGGAAAATTGTTACAATGGGACATTCGGGAATGGAACAATGTCGGGGCACCAAACCTAAGAGAAGTAAAGGAGATTACTACTGGATCTGCCACGGCTTATCAAGCATTATCGCTGAGTCCGTCGGGAGATTTCATATTAGTAGGGGGGCAAGGGGGAGAACTTCTGGTTGTTAATACCTTTAATGGCCGTGTCATGGCTCGGCATTCCATTCCGCATGATGACCGCATCTTAGTGTCAAAATGGTTGAATGAAGAACAATTCATGGCTGCAGGAGAATCTCATTTCTATTCCTACAATAAGCAAGACGGATTTCAATTTTTCTCCAAGATGAAATCCAACGTCAACTGGATCGAGCAGAGAGGAAATGAGCTCGTTGGGTATACTTTTGTGGGGAAGCTACGGGATTACATCTATAGAATTGAAATGGATTCTGTGCGAGCGGGACAACAAGGAAAGAGAGAATTTTTCCTTAGAGTAGGTGGTGCCAATACGATGAATTATGGCAACCTGTCTAGTGTGGGTGTGGGTGAACGTAGGGACGGGCGCAGCATCTATGCTTTTGGTTTTAGTAATGGCCGGATTATTCTGGCCGCGAATGAGCCAGGAGATAAGCAATTCATGAGCCTGTCAAATTCAGAAAAGAAAGATTTTAAACTGTATCGATCTGCCATATCAGCCTTTGATTTCAGTGAGAACAAAGATTTCTTAGCAGTGGGTAATGTGGAAGGCACCATTAGTATTTGGGATTTAAATCAGTATATCGAACCTGCTTATCAGCCTATGATCTACGAAGGAGTGTCTGAGCTAATCTATTCCTTAAAGTTTTCTCCTGACGGGAATTTTATTTTGGCAGGCGATCGCAGTGGTGCTGTCACTTTTCTAAATGTAGAACCAGCTGCTTATGCGGATGCTATTTGTGAAGAACTATCGAGCAATTTTGGAGCCTTTCGCACGGAACAATCCGAGGTGAATAAGGTGCTTAAGCGACGCTTCAGATCAGATTTTTCCTTTGACCAATTGCCCTCAAAAGAATACAGCCGTTACTTTGAGGAGGTAGTGCAAGAGGAAGGGCAACTATCTAGGGTACGTGTTTGTGGCAACCAATAGGGCCTAAATTTCTTTGCCGATTCTTCCTACTTCTGCTAATAAATCATGCCATTTTTACCCCTAATTTCATGCAATCGTTTGCGGGGGAAAACTTTCCGAAAAGAATAAAAAGCGCTTTCTGGTATTTTATTCCGCTTGTAATGTGTTGGCCTATAGTTTTTTAGGTGGTACTGACCTATGTGCGCTCCATTGTTATGACTTATTCCCCTGCTCAGCTTACTTGGGTTAACTTCATAAGTAATACTAAATTTGTGCAATCTGAATAAGAGTTTCTACCAGCAAAATCGTGTAAAGCGGTATGACTCACCTACCTTTTTGGTTTGAATCCTCGAGGCATTCGAGTCTGCCCTTTGCCAAAATATATACAACATGATTGGTCAATTACGGGAAAAGAGTCCCAACCTTAAAAGACTATACATTGCTTCGCAGTTACCGGAAGCCCTGCAACCCTTGCAAGAGCTTGCTGAGAACCTTTGGTGGTCCTGGAACCCAACTGCCATCGAATTGATGAAGGCGATTGATCCGACAGCATGGGAAAGCAAAAATTATAATCCTGTTGCCATTTTGGATGAACTGAGCATAGAGCAAATGGAACATCTGATGGCGGACAAGTCCTTCATGTCCCGAATGGGCAAAGTGTACAAGGAATTCCAGAAGTATCTGTCTGCGAAATCCAAGACACCTAAAATTGCTTACTTCTGCATGGAGTATGGCTTGCACATTTCCATGCGCCTTTACTCAGGTGGTTTGGGGGTGTTGGCCGGAGACTATCTGAAGGAAGCAAGTGATTCCAATACAGACCTGGTAGCAGTCGGATTACTATATCGTCATGGTTACTTCCAGCAAGCCTTGTCCATTAATGGGGATCAAATTAATAATTACCCATTGCAGGAGTTTACCAAGCTTCCGATCCAACCGGTAAAGGATGCAGAGGGCGAATGGATTAGAATCAAAGTTGAACTTCCGGGGCGTGAGGTGTGGGCAAAATTCTGGCAGCTTGCTGTAGGCCGGATCACCTTATATCTTTTGGATACAGATATAGATGAAAACTCCTGGGAAGATCGCCGCTTGACTGATCAGCTGTATGGGGGAGACAATGAGCATAGACTGAAGCAGGAGATCTTGCTGGGAATCGGAGGGGCCAGAGCGCTAAAGGCTTTAGAGATAGAAGCAGATGTTTACCATTGCAACGAAGGCCATGCTGCTTTTCAGGGGTTGGAAAGATTGAAAGGCTTGATT